>LJUI01000183.1:2707-6402 GCA_001303705.1 candidate division TA06 bacterium SM23_40 | reverse complement strand
GCGAGATCGGTCGAGATCTCGATCTGTTCTGGAATGAACACCTCATCCGGCAGGAATCCCGTGTTCTGACGCGTCGTTGCGATGGCGGCAACGCGTTCTTCGTCGATCTCCCACACCCGGACCTGGCACCCGTTCCCGTGCAGAAGGATGGCCAGAGTGGACCCCCCGCTCCCCGCCCCCAGGATCGCAACTCTCGTCTTCACGCGTCCCCACCTCCTCTCTTCAGACTGATCTTGTTCTCTATTCCTGCTCCGAGGCGCCTGATATTCGTCCGGTGAGTAATGACGATGCCGATGGCGACGACCAGCGCGGCGGCCATCATCAGTGGGTTCACATGTGCTCGCCCGAACACCCACTCAACCGTGATGACGACGAAAAGCGTCCAGGCGAGTGACATCGATGCGACCGCCACGTATCGCCAGATCGCGGCCGCCGCGATCCAGACCACGAGTGCAACCGCCGCCGCAGGCGGATCAAGGGCGGCGAAGGCCCCAAGCGCGGTCGCCACACCCTTCCCTCCTCGCCATCTCAGGAAGGGCGTCACCACATGTCCTGCAATGGCTGCGAGGGCCGCGAATACGGCCACGTCCCTCCCCCAGATCGCATACGCAGCGAGCACAGGGAGGAACCCTTTGGCGATGTCGAGCACGAGGACCACCAGGCCGGGGCGAAAGCCGACTTCGCGGGCTACGTTAGCGAATCCGATATTGCCGCTGCCGTGCTCCCGGATATCGACCCCTGCCCACAGCTTTGCGACGATGAATCCAAACGGGATGGACCCGATGAGGAAAGACGCCACGATCCCGACTGCAATCATCACCTCGATCACCCTCCTGACTGAGATTTGCAGATAGCCACATCTGACCAGGAGCCATCCGGGGCGTCACGCCTGGATCGAAGACTCGGGCTCAGCAGGCGCAACCACGATCACTTGCTCTTGCGGATCTGGAATCTAATGGGGACCCCGACGAATCCGAACGCCTCCCGGATGTTCTTCGCCAGGAACCGCCGATAATTGTCGTCCACGCGCTTGGGATCGTTGCAGTAGATACGGAATGTGGGAGGAGCGGTTGCCTGTTGCACGGCGTAGTAGATCTTCGTCGCCCGCCTCCGCCCGGAGCTGAGAGGACGCCTCTCCTCGATCGCCCGGATGATCCGGTTGAGCTCGGATGTCTTCACCGTTCGGTACATCTCCTTCCCCACTCGCTCGATCCAGTGGAGCAACTCATCGAGCCGCTCCCCCGTCAGCGCCGAGATGAAGACGATCGGCGCGTACCGGGCGAAGTAGAACTCCTCCTGGACGAACGCGCGGTATTCCTTCCAGTCATGAGGAAGATCGTCGCCACGTGCTTCCACCAGATCCCACTTGTTGACCGCTATGATAAGTCCCTTCCCATACTCCTCCGAGATGCCCCCGATCCTCTTGTCCTGGCGTGCGATGTCGCCCGTGGCGTCGAGCAACAGGACGGCCAGATCAGCCCGCTCGATGCTCCGGACGGCACGGATCGTAGAGTAGAATTCGATGCTCTCCTGTACCTTCGACCGGCGCCTCAGTCCTGCCGTATCGATGAGCCGCAGGCGGAGATCCCCCGAGACGAGATCGGTATCGATGGCATCTCGCGTCGTCCCGGGGAGGGCATCGACAACTGAGCGCTCCTCCCCGACGAGGGCGTTCACCAGCGATGACTTACCCACGTTGGGCCTGCCGACGATCGCCACGCTGATGACGTCTTGCTCCCCTTCTTCCTCTTCCCATGGTGGCAGACCTGCCACTACCGCATCGAGGAGATCCCCCATGTTCCTGCCGTGAAGGGCTGAGATAGGAATGGGATCCCCGAGTCCGAGCTTGTAGAACTCGAGCCGGTCGTCGAGAGAGCGATCCTCGTCGATCTTATTTGCGGCCAGCACTACCGGCTTCTCCAGGCGCCTGAGGATAGAGGCTATCTCCTGATCATCCGGGGTCATGGCTGTCTGCACATCGACCATGAACAGGATGACATCTGCCTGCTCGAGCGCGAACTCCACCTGACGTTTCACTGTGAGAATGAGTTCCTCCTCCGGCTCGGGCACAAGCCCGCCGGTATCGATGAGCAGGAACGGATGTCCGGCCCATTCGGCCTCGGCGTAGTTCCTGTCGCGTGTGACGCCCGGTCGGTCATCGACGACCGCTGAACGTCGGCCGATCACCCGGTTGAAGAGCGTCGACTTTCCGACATTCGGCCGCCCGACAATAGCGACCATCGGCCGTGAAGAAGGACTCTTCATCGCCACTCACCCTCCCCCCAACACTCTTTCAAAGCACACATGCGGCGCCACGATCCAAAAAGATGAACGCCGCTCATTGCCTGCGCGGCGGCTCTTCCCCGAACCATCGTCATCTCCCGTATGAGGGCCCGCACTCAAAAATATGGAGCGGGCAACGGGATTCGAACCCGTGACTCTCAGCTTGGGAAGCTGATACTCTACCACTGAGTTATGCCCGCACATCGGCAATGAACCTACCAGCACCGGAAGGGTTTGTCAAGCGAATTTGTCCGGGCCCCCTGCGGGGTGGAAACCGCGCGATTCGAAGGAGGCGACAACCCGGTCGGCGCGCGACGACAGATCTTCTTCTCTCTCTATATCGATCCACTCCACATCCGACATTGCCCGAAACCAGGTCATCTGCCGGCGTGAAAGGGCTTTGGTGTTCTTGATGAGGAGCTTGGCCGCTTCCTCGAGCGTCAGCTCGCCTGTGAGATGCCGTATCATCTCGCGGTAGCCCAGAGCTCGCATCGAGTTGAGATCAGGCCTGTACCCCCGATCCAGGAGGCCGCGCACCTCGTCAACCAGGCCATGGCAGACCATCGCTTCGACGCGTTCAGCAATGACCCGATACAGATCGGAACGCTCGCGCCGCAGCCCTACTGTGACAGCGATCAGGCCCTGAACCTCACCGCCTGCCTGTTGAAGGTCTGAGAGCCTCCGGCCCGTCAACTCATAGACCTCGAGCGCCCTGATAATCCGCTGCTCGTCATTGGGGTTGATCCTCACCGCAGCCCCGGCATCCACCTCGGCCAGCCGTTCGTGCAGCCTCTGTGTACCTCCGGTTCTGGCTTCCTGTCGCAGCCGTTCTCTCAGCTCTATATCCCCACGCGGTCCGGCGCAGAAGCCCTCGAGCAGCGCCCGGATATAGAGCCCTGAGCCACCGACAACGAGTGGCACGCGGCCGGCCGCCCGCACCTGTTCGATCGCCGCTGCCGCCCCGCGCCCGTAGTCCCCTGCGTTGTACACGACGTCAGGATCGACCAGATCGATCATGTGGTGGGGCACCCGTCGGCGATCCTCGATCGAAGGTTTCGCCGTCCCGATGTCCATGTACCGATAGACCTGGCGCGAGTCAGCGGAAACGATCTCAGCGCCGAGGCGCTCCGCCACCTCCAGCGCGACCTCGCTCTTTCCGACCGCCGTGGGCCCGACGATGATCGGGACGGCAAGATTATCAGATGTGTGGGGCATGGCTCTTCAGTCCCCGCCGCGCTCGAATCGCCGGGCGAGTTCACTGCGTGTCAGCCTGATCATAGTGGGGCGTCCGTGGGGGCAGCAATAGGGAGAGCGAGTGGCGAAGAGTTTGTCGACGAGCGCGTTCATCTCCTCGAGCTTCAGAGGCTGCCCGGCCTTTATTGCCGCCTTGCACGCGAATATGGCGGCCACCT
>LJUI01000183.1:0-2681 GCA_001303705.1 candidate division TA06 bacterium SM23_40 | reverse complement strand
CGAGGTCGTGCATAACCGCCCTTCCGTGTTGGCCGAGCTCCGCGAGCAGATCTTTCACCTTCTCGGCATCGATCGAGCTGTGCGACATCGCCGGCACGGCTTCGACCACGAAGGTCCGGCCACCGAACGGCCGGATCACAAAGCCGATCTGCGACAGCCCGGGCAGAGAGTTCTCCAACACCTGTGCTTCGACGGGCGAGAGCTCGAGCGTGAACGGAAAGAGCAACTGCTGGGAGGGTACGTTTCCCTGTTGTTCGAGGATCTCTTCATACAGGATACGCTCGTGTGCCGCGTGCTGATCGATGATCACACACCCGTCCCTCACCTGCGCGAAGATGAAGGTATCATGGAGTTGCCACAGTGCGATCTGGGGAGCGAGTTCCTCGAGTGGGGGTGCACCTGCCTCGGGAGCCGACGGCCGGAATCCGCGGGGCGCCTCCTCCCGCACGACCGCCTGCCGCGACGCCTCCTCGTCCCAGAAAGACTTCTGGGGGACTTCCCGCCGCGTATCCGGTACAGCCGTGCCTGCTCCTGCCTCCGCCTCGACCGGGCCCTCACCTTCTCCAGCCTCCCGTCCGCGGGCAAGCTCCAGCCACTCGATCGCCGAACCATCGGGCCGACGCCCCTGGGGCGGCCGCGGCCACCCGGTGCGCCGCGTCACGCTTTCGTACATCCGCGTCGCGGAGGGCGTAGGCCTGCCCAGGGCCTGACGCACCGCGGCCTCGACGAGGCGATGGACTGCCTGCTCCTCGCGGAACCGTACCTCGCGCTTGGCGGGATGGACATTGACATCGATCTCTGTCGCCGGCAGTTCGAGCACGAGGACGAATTCTGGATGTCGGTCGCGCAGGCTTGTCTCATACGCAGCATAGATCGCGTGGAGCAGTAGACGGCTCTGGATGCTTCGCCGGTTTACGAACAGATACTGGTTGCGGCGGGAGCGCACGAGCGAGCCGACGGCGGAAACCCAGCCGTCAACCCGGAACCTGCCGTCACCGGATGTGACGGGGAGCAGTCCCTCGAAAGCCTTCTTTCCCAGGAGATCGCGCACCCGATCCTCCAGCCGATCGGCCCGCGAGACATTGAGAACCGCTCTGCCGTCGATGGTGAGCCGGAACCCGACCTCGTGACGGATGAGCGCTTGACGCGTCACCTCCTCGACGATCCGCCTGGCCTCCGTCCTCGGAGATCTCTGAAACTTGAGCCGGGCCGGGGTATTGAAGAACAGATCGTGCACCTCCACGGTCGTCCCTACAGCCCGTCCCGCCCCGGTCACGTCCTCAGTTCTTCCCCCCACGACGACCTCACTCCACCCGGCCTCCTCCTCGTCCGCGCGGGTCGTGATGCGCAGCCGCGATACGGCTCCGATGCTGGGGAGGGCCTCGCCCCTGAACCCCAGCGCCTCGGAACGGAGCAGGTCGTCGATCGCCCTGATCTTGCTCGTGGCGTGGCGGCGCACCGCCAGTTCGAGGTCCTGACGGGTCATGCCCACGCCGTCGTCGGATACGCGGATCGCCCCCAGCCCGCCCATTCTCACATCGACCACTACTGTCCGGGCGCCCCCGTCGATCGCGTTCTCCACGAGTTCCTTGACCACGGACGCCGGCCGCTCGACCACCTCCCCCGCGGCTATCTGGTTGGCAACCTCTTCAGACAATACTTCTACTGGATTCCTCATGTTCCTGATCACTATATGGTTATCGTCATAGCTCAATCATCTCAATCAACGGAAGATCGGAGCGACCGACTCGCCTCCCTGTCCACATGAACGGTCCACAGCAGGTAGCCGGCCGGCCCGCGGCCGAGCGTCTCCTCCCGGCTACATCCAGCTGGAATCGCCTCCGGGCGTCACCGCATTAGCTACGCCGGTTTCGTGCAGAGGAACATGGGGAGGGCTTCCCCAGGGGGGAACTCGGAGTGATCCCACTCCTTCTTCTCGACCTCGAAACCCACCTCCAGAAGAAGATCTTGCCATGTCTGGAGGGGGAAGATGCCGCAGAGATGGCGATCTGCCTCGACCTCGAGCACTCCCTGGCGGCGGATCAGGTACACGAAGACGCTCTCGTACGTGCTATCTTCCGGGTCGGGATCGTGAAAGTGCTCTATGAACGTGATCTCTATATCTCCATCGGAGCTTGTGGAGGACTTCGTCTTGTGTTGAACAAAGGTCTCCGGCGTCTGTTCGACAAACGTGACCAGGATCCCACCCGGTTCCAGGTGCTCGAACCCAGTCGCCAATGCGGCACGGAGATCGCCGCGAGTCGTCATGTAGTTGACCGAGTCATGGATCATGACAGCATCAAAGCGGCGATTCAGGCGAATCGTCCTCATGTCGCCGAGGTGATGCTCGATCTCGGGATTGAGGCGTTTCGCCAGGCCGAGCATCGACTCGCTCATGTCCACTGCAGTGACAGCGAAATGATTCTTGAGGTGGTGATCGAGGTGCCCGCCCCCACATCCCAGATCGAGCAGCGTACGCGTCTCCCTGCTCGAGTGGTCGAGGATGGCCCTTGCGAAGAACTCGGCCTCTTCTGCATAGTCAGCAACCCGGCTGACGATCGGCCATGTCCAGGAGAGATCACTGTACAGGCGCCGTGCATCCTGCGCCACGTGCTGGCTCATTCCTGTGCCTCCCGGGGAGTCGGGTCGTAGGCCGAGGGAGAGTGCCCGGCGTCCACGCC
>LJUI01000061.1 GCA_001303705.1 candidate division TA06 bacterium SM23_40 | reverse complement strand
CACGGCCGTCGGCCCGCAGAAGGTCCAGCTCGTGTCTGCACCCACCCACCAGCCGTCCTGCTTCTGGTCGAAGTCAGGCATGCCGGCCGGGGCGTAGTCCTCATACGCACCCTTGAAATACCACGCCTCGTCGGGACAGAGCGTGGCAGTCGCGTCGTAGTAGCAGTAGACTACGCCGTTGGCGGTGCCGGCCTCCGCGAAGATGACGTAGGCCCCGGGCCCATGGGAATTCTTGGTAATGCACGGCCCGGAGATCGCGTTCGTGGCCAGCGGATTCGGTTCGTTCCAGAGCAGAACGCCGGTGAAGGCATCCCAGGCGGCGAACCCGTACCCGAGCTGACCCGCGCAGAAGACGACGTTGCTCGAGGCGAGGGCGGGCGGCACCGAAAAGGCGCTCGAGACGCCCGGCGAATACTGCCACACCACGGTCCCGTCCTCGCTGTCATACCCGGTCATCGTGGCGAGATCGTGCGATCCGATGATCGCCACGATCTGGTCCGGACCCTCGGCCAGCACCGGTGAAGAGGCCTGGGCAGATCCCACATTGTAGACTGCCCAGATCATCGTCCCGGTGTCGGCGTCGAGGCAGTACATGTGGCCGTCGAGCGGCGTGAGGTTGTAATCGCCTGTGCCGAAGTAGAGCGTCGGTCCCAATGTCGGATGGTCATAGTAGGTGGCCGCGCTGAACCCGTCGTCGATCGCGCTGCCGCCGTGGACCTGGGGAGACCAGGACCAGACGATCGCGCCGGTCATCGGATCGAGCGCGTACAGGTAGTAGTCGACTGCCCCGGCATAGTTGTTGCCGATGTACAGGAGGTCGTTCGTACCCAGGGTCGGACCGTTGTAGATGTTCCCCGGCAGGGGAAACTCCCAGGCCTTGATCCCGGTATACTCGTCGACGCAGTACAGCACACCTCCATCTCCGCCGAAGTAGACGAGGCCATCCGCCACGATCGAGGGTGCATAGCGGAACCGCGCTTTGATGATATTGACGCCATCGTGCGTAGCCGTCCAGACGAGCGCTCCCGTCGCCTCATCGTAGCAGACGAACGTGCTGTCTCCTCCCGTCCCGAAGAAGACGAAGCCGTCCTTGACCGTGGCCGTGGTACGCATGAACCCCTGCGTGGTGGGAGAGATGTACAGCGGTGTGTTGATGCCGGTCGCGAGATCAATCTTGTTGAGATGTCCCGTCAACCCTGCGCTGGCCCCACCGGAGGCGATGTACACATATCCGTCGGCCACGACCGGATGGGAGTAGAAGATGTCGTGCGTGACCGTTGTCTGCCAGGCGAGTGTGAGCGCATTCGGATCGATCTGCCAGGGTGAGTGCCCCTGGCGCGCCATGTTGTTCGATAGTGTCGGCCACTCCAGATCCGGCACCGCGGGGTATGCGTCGAGCCTGTAGCTCATCGGTGCCGCCGGCGAGATCGTCGGGAGCGGAACCAGCTCTGCAGGGGCGGGTGCTCCGTCCTCGAGTGCAGTTGTTCCGCCAACAGCCCAGAGTGCCGAGCCCGCGGCCAGCGTAAGGGCCACGGTTAGAAGAGATGTGAGTTTCCACGACGAGTACATGATCCCCCCTCCTCTCTCACTCCCATCGATGAATAGTGATTTACCTCGTACCCTTCTCGTACCCTTGCTACCGGATTTCATGTGCCGTTCTCACCCCCCTGTCGAGCCTGTGTACAGTGGAAACCTGCTGCCAGGATGAGTTTTCGTTCCTCTCTGTTCATCCCCCCTTTCAGTAGAGCGGAATTGTCGATGTGATGGATCGGGTTTCGATCGCGAAGGGAATCGTGTGCGGGTGTGCGGCGCAGGATAGCGTGCGGTTCGAACGTAGTGCCGGGGATTGGGGCGTACTCGGATCCGAAGGGCGAGGAGAACATCCAGGGAAGCAACAGGGAATTGGGCGAATCAGAAGATCTCGAAGAGGAAAACGCCACCCTACTCATCCCCCCGCGGGCCACACCGCTCTAGTCGCTATTTTCCTCCTCCGGCGACCTTTTGTCAAGTCTTTTCATGGCCCTTCTTGGTGCCGGGGGCGGCGCGAGATCTTCCTCTCAGCACAGGTTTGCTGCTTGCAGATTCGAGCCCGTCTGTGTAGACTGAGTCTGGTCGTGGCCTGTGGTCAGGACGGTGGGCTTGAGGTTGGGTGGCCGTCGGGGTGGGGTATCCAGTGAGTGTGTCGAAGAGGTTATCTCATTGATGCGGACAATCGACACGATTCCAGAGCTCCAGGAGATGGCGCGCGTTGCCCGCTGGCTTGCGGAGAGGGGCTGGGCGGAGGCGAACGCAGGTAACTGCTCAGTCAGGTTGAGTCGGACTCGGGATGATCTTCTTTCCCCGGATGCCGCCTCGGGTGGCGGCCCGTCCACGGGTCGCCATAGTGCAGACTCTCCATCTCGCGGCGGTAGAGCCTCCGGCGGGGGAGCGGGCGGGAAGATGCCGGTCCCGGCCCCCGACCTGGCAGGAGATCTCCTTCTCATCACGGGATCGCTCAGGCGAATGCGTGATGTGGCGGTGGCACCTGAGGAGAATGTCGCGCTCATTCGGATCCTCCCGGCCGGGGAGGGATACCTCCACCTCTGGGGCGCCTCCCCGGTGACGAGCGAGTTTCCTGCGCATGCTGCGATACACGCCGTACTGAAGCGGGCGAAGCCCTCGCTCAGGGCCGTGCTCCATACGCACCCCACGCATCTGATTGCGCTCACCCATCTTCCGGCCTATGCCGACAAGCCGGATGTCGTGCTCGATCGGCTCCTCCGCCTCCATCCGGAGACGCGATTCCACCTCCCTGCCGGTGTTGGCTCGATTCCCTACCGGATCCCGGGTTCTCTGGAGCTTGGCGAGGCCACTGCGCAAGCTCTCGAGGAGTTCGACATCGTCCTCTGGAAGAAGCACGGCGTTGTGGCAGTTGCCGAGTCCCTCTCCCGGGCATTCGATAGGGTAGAGGTGCTGGCGAAGGCTGCGGAGATCTATCTGGCCGTTCTCGCCGCGGGGCAAGATCCCACGCTGATCGAAGGGGATCAGATGGCTCTGACGCGTGAGGCGTACCGCAGAAGGGCCCGGGGTGAGGTCACGGAAAGGACGGATAGCAACAGGTAGGCAAGATTCAGAGGCCGCGTCTCCGGCGGAGTCGGCACGGCCGGGCAGAGGCGGATCCTGGCCCGGTCCCCGGCTACCGGCCGCGCCGCGAGAGGAACATCAGGGCGCTGACGAAAGACCTGTAGCCGGCGATTTTCCCCTTGCGGATTTGCGCAGGGGGCTACTACATTATACATACAGGGCGCTCGGCCCCTACAGCGCGAGGCAGGAACATGCCCTGACGAAATCACCTATCCCTGCCCCGATGGCTATCCTCCACCTCCTAACCGTTCATTCTTGAGCGGTTGAGGAAGCTGTCGGGGCGTTCTTTTTTGCGCCCGCCGGGGGAGCATCCCTCTCTAGCATTGTCCGCCCCGGTACTGCCTGACCACCTCGAAGACGACCACCCCGAATGCAGTGGCCACATTGATCGAATTCTTGAAGCCGAGCATGGGGATGTGTACCAGGTGGTCGGCGAGGTGGAGCACATCCCGCGATATTCCTAGCGCCTCGTTGCCCAGGACGAGACAGACGGGCCTGGGGTATTCGATCTCCCAGAAGCGCTTGCTGATGTCGGCGGGTTCGAGGCAGACGATCGGCATGCCTCGATCCTTGAGGCTCAGGACTGCGTCTCGGGTGTCGGGATGATGTTCCCAGGGCACATAGTCGAGCGCGCCCATCGCGGTCTTGTCGAGCTTCTGATGTGGAGGATAGGCGGTGATTCCGCACAGATGCAGTCTCTCGACGAGGGCGGCGTCGGCAGTGCGGAAGATGGATCCGACGTTGAACGCGCTCCTCAGGTTGTCGAGGACCACGTGGATCGGATGGCGCTCGATCTTAATCAAATCCTCAGGTGAGAGTCGAGAGTCGCGGCCTCTGACGCGGAATGAGTCCTCCATGGCTCAATAGAGTACCTCGCCGAAGTACTCGATCGCACGCCGGAGTTCCACCTGGTCCTGCGCTGCATCCTCGAGCCTTCGACTCTCAGACGTTGCGGCGATCGCCTGACGGATAGAGCGGGCTCCCGCCTCGGGCCCGTCAGGATGGCCGAAGACACCTCCGCCGCTCAGATGGAGGTAGTCGGGGTGGCCCATCTTTCGCCAGGTGAGGGGGACCTTCCCCGCGTGCTGTCCTCCTGAGGAGACTGGCATGCTTCGCTTCAAGCCGTCGAGGTCGGCCATGCAAGCTGCCACGTTCTCGAGTACTTCATCGTCGGTCTCATAGAGCTTGCCGGCCAATGCACCGATATGGAGCTGATCGGCGCCGGCAATTCTCGACAGCTTCGTGAACACCTTCGTGCTCAACCCCAGGGAGGGAGACCTCGTGAACGCCGGGAAGAAGTCGCGGTGGGCGTGGATCGGGACTCTGGTGTGCTCGGCGAGCATGCGCAGTGCGCCAAATCCGGCCGTTACGTAGTTGAGCATAACGCACGTACCGCCCCCATCGACGACGATGTCATGGAGTTCGAGAATCCTGTCGGAGCGGTCTGTCACATTGAATGCATACATCGTCTTCTCGCCCGTTTCCTGCTCCGCGCGACCCAGAGCCTCCATCACCGCGTCGACGCGGTCCTCGAGGGGGTTGTACGCTGGATCGGCGAGGAGTTCGTCGTCCTTTATGAAGTCGAGGCCGCCCCGGGCTGCCTGATAGACGATGTCAGCGAGCTCACGGGGGCCGAGTCCAACACAGGGCTTGACGATGGCCCCTGCGAGAGGGCGATCGAACACGCCGAGCAGCTCGCGTGTGCCCTCGATTCCGAACCGGGGGCCGGGGAACCGGGATAGGAACTCATCCGGGAGTTCGAGGTCGAGGAGCTTGACTGCCGTGAACGCGCCCATTTCGAAGAGGTTCCCCGCGACGGCCGACAGGAGGTTCGGTAGGCGGGGCCCGAAGTTGATGTGCGGGAAGGCGATCTCTGCGACCCCCCAGGAGTAGGTCCTGGCAGTCGGCGCCTCGCCTTGCGGTGCGAAACGCGTGGGGAGAGAGGGACGATCTCGCTCCCCCTGCTTGGTCACCTTGACCACCCTGGCGCCGTGTCGCTCCCGGGCCTCTCCTTCCCCGGGGACGTCCGTCCACGTGCCCGTTGACTGCTCAGTGGCCAACGCGTCTGCTGCCTCTTCCAGATCTCCGTCCGTCTCCAGCAGATAGGAGGCGATGATGTAATCGGCTTTGTCCATCGGAATCAGAACGCTCCAATCACTGCCGCAAAAGCATCCTGGCATCGTCCCGGCGGCCGCCCCGGTTATCTATTTCCCTCACTGGTTTCCCGTACGGTGCAGGTCTGCGCTATGTTCTTACGCGAGACGGGGTAGGCGACTAGGGAGACGTGCGCCGCGGTTCATCCTGGACGACGAAGAGGCAGGTGCCGAGTTCGGGAGCGTACCGATAGCAGCGCCGGTAATCGCCGAACGGTACGACTCCGTCGAGCGCCAGGCAGTCGAAATCGAAGTCGCGACACGGCATCTCCCTATCCGGCTCGGTGCGCCTGACCTCTTGTGTCGGATGTTGCAGCGGCGGGTTGATCATCGTCCGCCTCTCGGCACGTCATGAATTAGGGGTTGTGATCGTCTGGCGACAGAATAGCTGCGATCTATGCGTTCTTCTATGCGTCGGACGAGCCATTAGGGTCAGAGTTTGAGGCTGATCGACAGCCCGTCCCTCAGGGGAACGATAGTGCTGAAGACACCCTCTGTTCGGTAGATGAGGTCGTTGAATTCGAGAATCGCCTTAGTCTCCGCGTCCGGGTCCTCGGCAAGCACCTCTCCTGACCAGAGGACGTTATCGGTTATGAGGATTCCCCCGGGTCTCAGCTTTTCCATCGCCAACCTGAACGCCTGTGGATAGTCCTGTTTGTCGATATCGTTGAAGATGATGTCAAAGGGTCCTGGCTCAGTGCGGAGGATGTCGAGTGCATTGCCCACCTTGCAGACGATGCGGTCCTCGAGTCCTGCCCGGGTGAAGAATGCGCGCGCGTAGCGCAACCGATCTTCACTTGTGTCGGTACAGATCACCTGTCCACCCTGGGCCATGGCCGCCGCGAACCAATAAGCGGAATACCCGAAGCCGGATCCCATCTCGAAGACCCGCTGCGCCCGCGCGATGATCGTCATCTGGTACAGAAACCTGCCGACGAGCGGACCGACAAGGGGGAATCCATCTCGTGCGCCGAGAGCCTCCATCTCCTTGAGGATCGGGTCCCGTTCGGGCGTCATCGCATGGAGATACTGATTGATCTCCGGGAGGACGATATCCACGCCGAGTTCTCCCTCATCTTCGTGTCGTGGGCGCATTTGGCGCGGGCAGCGGGCCGGCAGCCCTCTCCGTGCGCCGCCGGATGCTACTCAGAACGCCTCGAGTGGCGAACAGGCTACTGCCGACGGTGGGGAGTGACTATGGCTCTTACGGCGGCGATCAACCCCTCTTTGTGAAGAGATTCTGCAAGACATAGCCGGCGATTCGGGGATTTTCCCTGAGCCGTCTCTTGGAATATGCGAACCAGTGAGGGCCGAATGGTACATAGATTCGCAGACGGTGCCCGGCCTGGACGATGAGCCTCGCGAGCTCGTCATTGACGCCGAGCAACATCTGGAACTCGTATCGATGCGGTTCGAGCCCCCGGACGTGAGCGATGCGATATGCAGACCAGATCACTTCTTCATCGTGTGTCGCAATCCCCACATAGCATCCATGCGACAGAAGTTCTTCCACGAGCAACGAGAAGTTGCGGTTGATGATCGTTGGACTCTTGTAGGCGATGGTGCGCGGTTCTATGTACGCGCCCTTACAGACGCGCACGTTCGCAGAGCATTCGATGAGGCGTTCGACATCCGTGAGCGTGCGTCGGAGGTACGCCTGGATGACGATTCCGACGTTATCGTGCCTGCTGCGCAGGGCGGTGAAGATGTCGAGCGTGTCGGCGGTGCACGTTCTGTCCTCCATGTCGATGCGTACGAAGTTGTTGTAGTCTCTCGCCCTCGCGACGATCGCCTCAATGTTCTGCTCGCAGAGTGATCTGTCGAGCTTGAGACCCAGCTGTGTGAGCTTGACCGAGATGTTCGAATCGATCTTGTGTTCATCGATCGCCTGAAGGACCTCGAAGTACGCATCGCGTGCCGCGGCCGCGTTCTCGCGCTGCGTGGTGTGCTCTCCCAGCACGTCAAGGGTGGCCATCATGCCGTCGCTATTCAGCGACCGGACGACCCGGATTGCATCGTCGAGGGTGTCCCCCGCTATGTACCGCCTGGAGAAGAGCCGGACGACCGGTTTGGGGAGGAGAGGCACGAGAGTCGCTATCGATCTGTTGAGTGGGTCCATCTCGCTCGGCCAGTCCTTTCAGAGCGGGGGAGGATTGATACTCCGTTCTCTGTCTATGCTTTCGCTCGTCCGTGCGCGACCTCTTCTGTTGCGCAACGCTCGAGGACGCAGATGAAAATCGCTGTGACTCAGACGAGTGAGAGGCCGCCGTCGGCGATGATCGTCTGCCCGCATATCCACCGCGATTCGTCCGAACAGAGAAACAGAACGACGTGAGCGATATCGTCTGGATCGGCGATCCTCCCGGCAGGCGTGCGCTCCTGCCAGGCTTTCTTCAGTTCCTCTGTCTCGGGAAAATAGTTGAGTGCTTCCGTGTTCACGGGGCCTCCGGAGACCGCGTTGACGCGAATCCCCCGTGGCGCAAGCTCTGCCGCCAGATATCTCGTGAGGCACTCGATGGCGGCCTTCGATGCTCCCACGGCCCCATACCCGGGAAGGCACCGCACCGCGCCGATACTCGAAAGGGCGATGATAGCCCCGCCCGATCCCTCCATCAGCCGTGCGGCCTCCTGGGCGCCGAGCAGGAACGCCCGGGCGTTGACATCCATTGCCCTGCCCCATCCGAACTTGCCGATGCGGGTCGTCGGCCCCACCACCCCGGACACCGCATTCGAGACGAAGATGTCGAGTTGGCCGAACAGCTCCTTGCAGATCTGGAAGATGCGCCGGATATCTTCGGGTTTTCCCACGTCGGCCTGAATTGCGATGCCCCTTCGGCCGAGCTCTTCGATCTCCTTTGCAACATCGCTCGCCGCGGCCTCATTCTTGACGAACGTAAGCGCAACGTCGGCCCCTTCTGCGGCGAGTCGGAGGGCGATTGCCCGGCCGATTCCCCTCGACCCCCCGGTTACGAGTGCCGCCTTATCCGCGAACCGCATGCGCCTGTCAGTCATTGACTCCTTTCTGAACTTCCTTTGGAATGTAGGGATCGAGGAAGCTGAGCTGAGACGCCTCCTTGACCAGAGCCCTGGCGATCACCAGGCGTTGTACCTGGTTGGTGCCTTCATAGATCTGGGTGATCTTTGCGTCGCGCATATACTTCTCGATCGGGTAGTCTTTCATGAACCCATATCCGCCGAAGATCTGGACGGCGTTCGTCGTTACCTCCATTGCTGTATCGGTCGCCAGGAGCTTTGCCTCGGCCGCCAACTTCGACGTGTTGGGGAGTTTCCGCTCGAGTGCATCGGCTGCCGCATAGACGAGGTAGCGTGCTGCATCGACCTTGGCGGACATCTCGGCGAGCATCTGTTGGATCATCTGAAACGAGGAGATGGGGCCGCCGAACTGCTCGCGCTTGATCGCATAGTAGGTGGCGTACTCGAGGGCTCCCTGGGCGAGACCGACGGCCTGTGCCGCCACTCCCGGGCGGGCATGGTCGAGCGTCATCATGGCGTGTTTGAATCCGAGTCCTGGCTGCCCGCCGATCAGGTTCTCTGTCGGTACGCGACAGTCAGTGAAGCGGAGTTCTCGAACAGGTGCGGCGCGGATGCCCATCTTGTCTTCCGTCTTGCCGAACTCGAATCCCGGGGTGCCCTTCGGAACGATGAATGCGCTCGTCCGACGCGATTTGGATTCAGGGTCCGTCACGGCAAATACGCTGTATAGATGCGCCACTCCTCCGTTGGTCGTCCATTTCTTCTCGCCGTTGATAATGTACTCATCCCCGTCCTTGACCGCAGTCGATCGGATGCTTCCCGCGTCGCTCCCGGCGAACTTCTCGGACAGGCCGAACGCCGTGAGCGTCTCTCCTGTGGCAATTCCGGGAAGATACCGCTTCTTCTGGTCTTCTGTGCCTGCGACAATGATAGGAAAGGATCCGAGCGCGTTGACCGCATAGGCGACGCCAATCCCTCCACAGGCCCGCGAGAGCTCCTCCACGCATACGCAGAGGGTGAGGAGACCGGATCCTGAGCCTCCATAGTCAGGAGAGATCCACAACCCCATGAACCCTTCTTTCGCGAGAGCGTCCTTCACCTCCGTCGGGTATTCCTGGGCCTCATCGTACTCCCTGGCGATCGGTCGCACAACGTTCTCTGCCAGCGCTCGAGCTTTTTCCTTCCATTCGAGATGGTGATCGGTGAGAAACGGCAGCATGCGGAAGACCTCCTTTATTGGTTTGATTCGAGGTTTTGTTCATAATGACCTGCGCGAGCCGGGCTCCAGGTCATTCGGTGTGGGCTGCGTGGCCAGGCGCATCTTCACAGAGACAGAGCCGGAGGGCCATGTCCGACTCGCTCAGTTCGGCAGAATCTGTATCTGCGGACGGTTGCTGCCAGCAGGCAATGCCGGTCGGTTCCCGATGAGACAGGAGATTAGCACATCCAGCCGCTTTCCCGCAACCCTATTCTTGCGATGCCGCGAGCAGTCTCCGCACCCATCGTTCCCGGTGAGGTATCGTGTTTGCGGTCGGATCGTACGGCCCCGGGCAGGAGGAGGGGACGGGCTATAATCGCTCCGCCCGTCCCGACGCTCCGGCAAGGAGGATCTCGGTGGATGGCGTCCTCATCGAATGTGGAATTCGATGATATCCTCGTCTGCGAGGACGTGTGCGCGCTCCACACGCTGGCCGTCGTATGTGTTACTCCCCCAGATCCTCGCATACTTGAGGTTGCGGGCGAAATCCTTGTGGATCGATCGTGCGGCGTCGAGGACCGTACTCCCCCGTTTCAGGATAACCGGATCCTCTCGATCGGGCGGCCTGTTCGGCTCTTTGGTGTAAACACGGATGATTTCGAGGGCGCGGTAGACATACGTACGGAGGTCTTCCAGTCCCTCTCCGGTCGATGCCGAGACCTGCACCAGCGGCAACCGGTCTCCGAAGAACTCCCGGAGGATCTTGAGACGCTCAGGTGAGCCCGGGACATCGCACTTGTTGGCTACGATCACCGTCTTCTTCGCTGCTACGCCTGAAGCAGGCTGGTCGTCGGGAGCTGTCTGGACCAGTTCGACGCGTCCCTCTCTGAGCCGCTCAACTACTGTATCTGTCTGCTCGAGGATATCATCGCTCGAGAGATCGACGACGAACAGGACGAAATCTACCTTTCGCACGAGGCTCGGCAGCCAGGTCTCCATGACATCGCTTGCAATGGGGGGCGTATCGATGAGCTGGATCTGGATATTCTGGAACGGCATCATGCCGGGTGCGGGGCGGTGTGTCGTGAATGGGTACGGAGCGACCTCCGGCGAGGCACCGGTCAGTGCGGCGAGCAGTGCAGACTTGCCGGCGTTGGGAGGGCCGATCAAAGCGACCTGAGCCGCTCCCTCGCGCTCGACGTGATCGAATTGGGGACGCCTCGATGCCGCTCGTTGCTTCTTGGCTGAACCCTTGCGGAGCCGCGAGAGCCGCGTCTTGAGGTCGGCACGGATCTTCTCCGTTCCCTTGTGTTTCGGGATGATCGCCAGCATCTCCTGCAGCCGGGCGATCTTCTCCTCATCGGTCTTGGCCTCGCGAAAACGCTGTTCCGCTTGGATATATTGGGGTGGAAGGTTGGCCGGCACCATTGTCCTCTATGCTCCGGTGAAGCTGCTGCTTCGGCTGGACGAAACCTCTCCGATCTCCATCCGACGCACTCTACCACAGATGGAAGATCCGGTCAAGAAGCGACTTGTAGGACCGCCATACTGGCGCTTGACCCGGAGGGCGCGTTGTGGTAGGATGTCTCTAATCATCATGAGCCCGATCTTCCTCGTCGGTTCCCCCGTTTTATGGGCTGTTCGGGGCCGCCCCCCTCCTGATACGCCGGGGCGTCTTGTATCCAGCGATGACCACAAACGGAGCGCAGAGTCATTATGCCCAGGCTACTTACCGTTTCGAACAGGCTGCCGATCACAATCGAGAAGAGGAGGAACCTCCTCCGGTTTCGCCAGAGTGTCGGCGGCTTGGCCACTGCCGTCAGCTCGTTCCAGGAGTCCTATGACAGTGCCTGGATCGGGTGGTGCGGAACGCCGCTCGATAGACTGGAGAGGGAGGAAAAAGAAGAGATCGAAACAAGGTTAGTGGCCGATTTCAATAGCTACCCCGTGCATCTCTCCAGAAGAGACGTCGATATGTACTATCGCGGGTTCTGCAACAGAACCATCTGGCCGCTCTTCCACTGCTTCACCCAGTATGCCGTCTATGAAAGAGATCTGTGGGAGTCGTACAGGCGAGTCAATGAGCTCTTCTGCGATACCGTAATGGAGGTCGCAGAGCCGGGCGACATTGTCTGGATACATGACTATCAGTTGATGCTCCTTCCCGGTCTGGTCAGGCAGCGGATGCCTGACGCTACGATAGGCTTTTTTCTCCATATACCGTTTCCACCGTTTGAGATACTCCGTCTGCTTCCCTGGCGAGAAGATATACTGCGGGGACTGTTGGAGGCAGATCTGATCGGATTCCACACCTTTGACTACGTGAGGCATTTTCTGGAGAGCGTCAGCGGCCTGCTGGGATATGAGCACACTCTCGGTCAGATCTCGGTCGGCAACCGTGTAGTGAGGGCAGAGGCATTCCCCATGGGGATAGACTACGGGCGGTTTGCCGGGGCAGCCGACGATGCGAATGTCCACAGGGAAGTCGAGCGGATACGGAGGAGGATAGGCGAGCGCAAAATAGTCATATCGATCGATCGCCTCGACTACACGAAGGGCATCCTCCAGCGGCTCGAGGCGTTCGATCTCTTTCTGGAGAAGAACCCCGAGTATATCGGAGAGGTGACGCTCATCCTGGTGGCAGTGCCTTCACGGACCGGCGTAGAACACTACAGGATGCTGAAGAAGCAGGTGGATGAGCTGGTCGGCAAGATCAATGGGGAGCACGGGACTCTCGGCTGGATGCCTGTCTGGTACCTCTACCGGTTCTTGCCTTTCGACAGTCTCGTCCCGCTGTACATCGTGGCCGATGTTGCGCTCGTTACGCCGTTGAAGGACGGGATGAACTTGATAGCGAAGGAATTCATTGCGACGAAGACCGACGGCAAAGGTGTGTTGATCCTGAGCGAGATGGCCGGCGCTGCGAGAGAGCTGGGCGAGGCGATCATCGTGAGCCCGCACAATCGCGAGATGATTCTCGATGCCCTGGTGGAAGCGCTCAACATGCCCGAGGAGGAACAGATAGAGCGCAACAGAACGATGCAGCGGAGACTGCAACGCTATGATATCGCGCGATGGTCGAGGGACTTCCTGGAGGGCCTTCTCCACACCAAGGCGCTCCAGCAGGACCTCGCTGCCAGGCGTCTGACCGATGAGGCGCGCAGAGTGTTGGTGGATGACTACCTGAGGAGTGGTTCCCGGCTGCTATTGCTGGACTATGACGGTACGCTCGTCCCGTTCTCAGAGAGACCCGACCGTGCCAGCCCGGACGATGCGCTCCTCGCACTGCTCAGAGATCTCGCAGACAGACCGAGAACCGAGCTGGTCATCGTGAGCGGGCGCGGGAGGGGAATACTCGATCTCTGGTTCAAGGACCTCGACGTCGCCCTTGTGGGAGAGCACGGGGCGTGGGTGAAGGAGAGGAGCGGAGAGTGGGAAACGATAGAGCCTCTGAACAACGCTTGGAAAGAGGAGATACGGCCCATTCTGGAGATCCATGTCGATCGGACGCCCGGATCGTTCATCGAAGAAAAGGAGTTCTCCCTCGTCTGGCACTGCCGCAGAGTCGATCCCCAGTTGGCCTCTGTGCGGGGCCGGGAATTGAAGGAGACCCTCACACATCTCACTGCCAGTCTGGACATCGGGGTTCTCGAGGGCAGCAAGGTAATCGAGATCAAGAGCGCCGGAATCAACAAAGGGCGCGCGGCATTACGGTGGATCACCAGACAGAAGTGGGATTTCATACTGGCAGCAGGCGATGATCGAACGGACGAGGACGTGTTCGGCGTTCTTCCCCGGGACGCCTATTCCGTCAACGTCGGCCTGCGGCCATCGAAGGCGAGGTTCAGTCTCGATTCGCGTGCGGAGGTCATCGATCTTCTGAGAGAGCTGGCGCGGTGATCTCGAGCACAGTCCCGTTCTTCCTGCCGGCCCGTCACCGCAGGCCGGCTCCAGGCGTGCCGTCACGAGCACTCCTGTCGGTTCCAGCTCACAGAGGTCGCCTCGATACGACAGCGGATCAGTGTGCGCCGCCCGTTTGGTCCGTCCGGTTCATCCGGTCGTGGACCCCATCGTGCTGTTGACTCAGGTGCCCGGTACAGTGGCACCTCGTTTGGTAGTTCGGGGAGGAACGATGCGATGATGCCCAGAATTCTTCTTGTCTCGCTGTCCGCCTTCCTGTTCCTCTCTCTTCTCGGCGGCTGCGGCAGAGACGGGCGAACTGATGTCACCTTCGCGGTAGGCGGTGCGCCGTTCGAGATCGAGTTCTGGGAGGAGCTCATCGGCGAGTTCGAGGAGGAGTCCGGCAT
>LJUI01000060.1 GCA_001303705.1 candidate division TA06 bacterium SM23_40 | reverse complement strand
GGCCCGCCGGAGAAGACGAGGCCGATGAGCGGCTCTTCTGCCAGCTGGGAAGCGGAGATATTGAATGGAAAGATCCTGGAAAAGACGCGGGCTTCTCGAATTCGGCGGGCGATGAGCTGGGTGTACTGAGATCCGAAATCGAGGATCCCGACGACCTCCCGAATGTCATGGTCTGCGTCCACCCGTTCGACCTCCCTCACAGTCGAGCTTCTCGGGTACCCTCCCTCGGCCGACGCACTCCCTCAGTCGACGCGCTCCTTCCCTCGACTATTCCTCACCGATTCAACAGGCTCCTCGCCTCCCGGCGCACGCGCGCATCGCTGTCGGCCAGAGCGTCTCGGACGAGCTTCTGCGCTCGCTTCCCTCCGAGTTCACCGGCCGCTTGGACCGCGGCAAGGCGTACCCGTTTGTCATCATCTTGAGCGAGCAACCTGAGCAGAGGGAGAGCTCGCATAGCACCGAGATTCGACAGAACATGACAGACGTTCCGCCGCACAAACCATCTCACGTCTTCGGCCTCTGCCACGAGCACATCAGTGGCGTCTTCACCCATTGCCGACAGAACCTTGACTATCCGAGCCCGGACTCGAGGATCTTCGTGTGTCCCCAGTGCCTCCAGCAGAGGAACGACACTCTTTCTCCCGGCCTTCACGAGAAAGCGCTGTGCGTCATTCCGCACTTCGTCCTTTGCCAGACAGAGCACCAGACTATGAAGCGCCATGCGATCGTCTATCGACCCGAGCACGCCTACGATCTTCTTGCCGGTGGGACTCGTGTACAGAACGTTCAGATGCTCGGTCAGCACCTGCGTGATGCGTGCGAGTTCCGAGGACCATCCCTGACGCACCAGCACCCTGGCACACTGCTCGAGGACTGAGAGATGGAGATCATACAGCTCCATCTCTTCCTCCCGCTCCATGACGTGGATGCAGCGACCTACGATGGCCCGAAGCGACTCCTGCGAGATCCTCTCCCTGCAACTGTTGATGATCTCGGCGAGGGCCTCTGCAGCGTGCCTCCGGGCATGTGCCGATTTGTATCCGAGCCCGCGGAGAAAGGGCCGAAGCCACGATTGTTGGGCGCCCCCGCTTCTCATCGCACCGATGATGCGATCGAGGGTATCGCCGGAAAGCCCTCCTGATCTCAGGAGTTCGCCCCGGATCGCCTTGGCGGCACCGTCTCTTTCTGCTCTGCCCCGCCCGGAACGAGCCATCGATCGATCCCTCCTGCCCTCTGCCCTCTCACCTCCCTTGGTACGCCAGTCCCCTGGCCGCGCAATACGGTGCAACACGCTAGTGTTTGAAGTGACGAACCCCCGTGAAGACCATCGCGATACCAAATTCGTCCGCAGCCGCGATTACCTCCTTGTCTCGCCGCGAACCTCCGGGCTGTACGACAGCTGAGATCTGTGCCGCGGCGGCCATCTCAATACTGTCGGGAAACGGAAAGAACCCGTCTGACGCCATCACCGCGCCAACAAGATTCAACCCCGCAAAGGCTGCCTTCTTGATCGCCAACTCAACGGGCTCAACCCGACTCATCTGGCCCGCCCCGATGCCCAGCGTCTGTACAGAATTGGAGATAACTACAGCATTCGACCGCACGTGACGCACGACACGCCACGCAAAGGAAAGCGCATCCAATTCCTCGTCGGTGGGCGCCCTGCGCGTGACAACGCGCCACTCGGTGACGTCGTCGCTCACGCGATCTGCCTCCTGGACCAGCACTCCACCCTCGATACTGCGCAGGTCGAAGGTCCTTGCACTCGTCCCGGGAGACAATGACGTCATGACTCGAAGTCGTTTCTTCTCCTTGAGGATGTCGAGAGCTTCCCGATCGAAGGCAGGAGCGAAAACGAGATCGTAGAATCTGCTCGCGATTGTCGATGCGAGCTCTGGTTCAACCGGACGGTTGAGTCCGATGATCCCACCGAACGCCGAGCGCGGATCTGTTGCGAGGGCGCGTTCATACGCCTCTGCCACGCTGCCGCCACGGCCGACGCCACAGGGATTGCAGTGCTTGATGATCGTGCAGGCCGGCTCCTCGTACTCCATGGCGATCCCATGAGCGGCATCCAGATCGAGGAAATTCGTGTACGAGAGCGGGACACCGGCGAGCTGTCGATATCCAGCGAGACCTGCGTCGGGATCACTACCCTCCACGTACAGCGCCGCTCGCTGATGAGGGTTCTCACCATAACGGAGGTCGGCAACCTTGGTCAATCCAATGCCGATGGAGGCGGGCAGTGATACGACCTCGGCCGCGAGCCACCGGCCAATCTCCCGGTCGTACCGGGCACAGTGGCGAAAGACGTTCGCCGCGAGGTTGCGCCTCGTTTCCCGTGAGAGTGCGCCATTGTTATTCGTGAGCTCGTCGAGCACCGGTTCGTACTGGGCCGGCTCGACAAGGACGGCCACCCGGCTCCAGTTCTTGGCAGCGGCACGCGCCATGGCCGGCCCGCCGATGTCGATCGCCTCGACCGCGTCCTCGGAAAGTTCCTGTTCCTTCGATACAGAAGGTGTGACGCTGCGAGCGACCTGGGCGAACGGATAGAAGTTCACGATCACCAGATCGATCGGTGCCAGTGGCTTCTGGTGCTCACCACCATCTTCTCCCAGCTCGGAGCCGGGAGCGAGGATGGCCGCGAACAGATCGGGATGGAGCGTCTTCACACGTCCGCCTGCCAGTTCCGGAGAATCGAATACCTCCTCAACAGACCTGACTCTGATGCCGGCCGCGGCCAGCTCACCCGCGGTCCCCGAGGTGGCGATGATCTCGACGCCCAACTCCTCAAGACCCTTCGCGAAGCTAACCAACCCCTGCTTATCCGATACACTAATGAGTGCGCGATGCACCTTGATCAACGACTCACCTCTCATTCTTTCAGTCGCGGCCATTCACTCGGCCAGCCGGGTGCCATCCTCTTCAGGCTCCATATTTCTTCAGACGCAGTGCGTGGGCAAGCATCAACGGCATCGCATGCAGGGCGGGAAACGTGCCGAGGGAACCCCTCGCACAGCCCACCTCGGTGAAGTGACTGACACGGTCTCCCCGACATGTCTTTGCGTAGAGGAGGAACGGATTCGGGTGCCAGCTGTGGCTCCTGAGGGCGGCAGGGGTCGAATGATCACTCGTCACCACGAACACATCGGGCTCGAGCTTCAGGAGTCTCGGCACTCGCTCATCGACCTCCTCGATAGCTCGAACCTTCCCCTCGAAATCCCCATCCTCCCCCGCCTTGTCCGTCTTCTTGACATGCACGTAGAAGAAATCGAAATCCGCGAAATGACGTTCCAGCGTCTCCAACTGATCGTCGATCGTATCGCCGGTTTCCAAAACGGTCATCCCTACCAATCTAGCCAGGCCGCGATACATTGGGTAGCCTGCAATAGCGGCAGACCGGAGCCCGAACCGCGTCTCCATGCTCGGAATGTCAGGGTACTTGGCAAAGCCCCGGAGCAGAAGGACATTCGCGCGCTCCTCGCCCGCCAGGACCGGCTGGACACGCTCGAGGTATTTCGCGACGACCGTCGCGGTCCCTTCCGCTGCCGGCTCCAGGGCCGCCACAGGCTTGGGCGCCAGACCGTCCTTCTGTGGATCAGTATCGGCCAATGCTCCTGAGAGCCCATCCCCCCGGAACACGACCACACAGCGGTGCTCCTTGCCAGGTCTGATGATGACCTCAACTCCATCGATGGTGTTGATCGACTCTCCCACCTTTGCGCAGATGCGCGCGTTCTCCGGAGTCGGCAGACGTCCGGCGCGACGGTCTGTCACGATGCCTCTGCTATCTAATGTGGCGAAGTTGCCTCGCGCCGCGACATCCCGCTCTGTGAGAGGGAAATCGATACCCAGGGCCTCGAGCACCCCGCGACCGATGTCATATCGAATCGGATCGTAGCCGAAAAGGGAAAGGTGGCTCGGACCGCTGCCCGGCGTGATGCCGGGTGCAACGGGATCGGTGAGGCCCACCGTCGCGACCTCACACAGGCGGTCGAGATGCGGCGTCGATGCCTGCTCCAACTCGGTCTTCCCCTCAGGGCCCATCCCGATCCCGCCCAGCCCATCGATTACGAGGAGCACGATCTTGGACTCGGCCTGCGTCAAGAGATCAGGTATGAGATCCGCCTCACACACAGATGTCTCCCCCCTTGCGCCGAGTGCGCACCGACGCTGGTCCGAGTTACCGGTTCTCGTCCCCCAGCTCGGTCAGACCTTTGTCTCGGCGTCTCTGCTTCATCTCGCCAACAACGGAATAGGGAACTTTGACAGTGCCTATGAGGGGTTCGGATCGCCTCTCGCCGTGACAATCGGACCCGCCAGTCATCAGGAGCCCCATCTCCCGGGCACGTTCGCTCAGCCGCGCCACTGTCCGTCGGTCGTGCTGGGTGTGCCAGACCTCGATCCCGTCGAGATCCGCCTCCTTGAGTTGGGGGAGAAATCGCTCGCGACCCTCGACCCCTGGATGAGCGAGCACGGAGAGTCCCCCCGCGTCACGAAGCAGGCGAAAAGCTAGGGCAGGATCGAGCCGCGGCTTCCCGACATAGGCCGGAGCGTGATAGCCGATGAACCGGAGAAACGCGTCGTCGAAGGTCCTCGCCCATCCGCTCTCCACGAGCGCATCTGCAATATGGGGTCTCCCGACCGTACCGCGACCGGCAAGCTCGAGCACCCGATCGATCTCAAGCGGAGCACCGAGTGTATCGAGCTTGGCCACGATCTTCCGTGCGCGTTCTAGACGGGCGCTCGCGAATCTGTGGAGAAGCTCGAGCAGCCCGGTGTGCCTGCAATCGATCAGGTACCCCAGTATGTGTACGTCCTCGTCATCTATGGTAACCGAGAGTTCGACTCCCGGAATGACCTCCACGTCGGTACCGCGTGCCGCTACCAGTGCGGGTTCAATTGCCCCTACCGAGTCGTGATCAGTAATGGCGATCGCCCGCAATCCCAAGTCAACTGCCCTCTGCACCACTGATGCAGGTGAAGAGAGGCCATCGGAGTATGTTGTATGTATATGGAGATCCGCGTACCGTTCGTCCATAATCTCATCAGGCGGGAGCTGCGAGGGTCCCCGCGAAAGATCTTTTCAAACTGTAGGGGGTGGCTTCTGCTATTCCCGAACGAGGTCGAGGTCCCGAGCGACCGAATCTATGAGTTCTCTCTCGATGATCTGCGCGCCCTCAATCGCACCCTCCAGAAGCGCATTATTGCATATCGTGTTGATCACACGCGGACGACCTTGGGAATAGTCGGAGATAAGATCAATGGCGTCATCTGTGAACAGCTCGTCCTCGCGGCCTGCAACCTGGAGCCGGTAGCGGATGTAATCGCCAACCGATTTCCGCTCCAGCGGGTCCAGCCGACACCGCATGGCTATGCGCTGCTGGAGAGGCTCATCGAGTCGGAGGTAGTCCTCCATATCCGGCAGGCCAAAGAGGAAGAATGTGAGCAGGCGCCCGCCTTGAAGCTCAATGTTGAGCAGCCCGCGGATCTCCTCCATGAGCTCTTTTCGCTGAAGCATATTCGCTTCATCGACGAGAACAACCGGTTTCCTCCCACGCTCGTGGAGATCGAGCAGGACACGGTACATCGCGGCGACAACCTCTCCCTTCTCCTCGGAGGGGCTATCGACACCGAGGAGAGCCGCGACCTTCCGCAGAAACCAGAAGGAACTGATCTCGGGATGGATAATCACCAACAGGATCGTCTCGAAGCTCCCCTGTTCAGAGAGCATGTCGAGCATCCTCCTGGCCAGGGTCGTCTTTCCAGTGCCGATATCTCCCACCAGTGTAACAAGGCCCTCCATCCTCTCAGCCGCGTGCATGAGCTTGATGAGGGCCTTAGAGTGTTGTGGACTGTCGTAGTAGAAGCGCTCGTCCGGAGCACTTGAAAACGGCGGCTCCGCCAGACCGTAGAACGATTCAACGTCCATCGACATCTCCTACTCGTCTATCATACGTACGAGATCCGATCCTTCTTGGGCTTGTCTGTGTCGTCCCCCCTTTCTCCCGGACGTCCTTCCTCCCGCGACGTCACGTCGCCCGGCTCGCCCGCAGCAGGCTCGCCCGATTCCTCCGCCCCCGCCCCGGGCTCCGCACCTGGCTGAGGCCCTTCGGTCCCCTCCGCAGAAGCCCGCGCTCGACCCTGACTCACTGCCTCACGCAGGGTCGCCACCTTCTCCGCAACGTCAGCGAACCCGATGTCTATTACGTAGGTGTTCTCGTAATGACTCAGGGCATCCTCGAGTTTGCCCTGAAGCTCGTACGCGCGACCGAGGTGATAGTGGAGCCCGATGTACTCGTCCTCCCGATGCCCCTCGACCACGAGCCCTCGCTCAAATTGACGGATGGCGATCTCGATCTCTCCCTTGTCGATGAAGCACGTACCGAGCATCTCGAATGACTTGATCGCCTCCGCCTTGCCGCGGCTCGCGATCTGAAATTCCGAGATCGCCTCGTTAACCAGGCCCATCTCGCGGTATGCGATGCCAAGATCATAATGGCTCGCATAGTCCCCTTCGTCAATATGCTGCCACACGCCTCCCTTGAATTCCTCGATCATCTGCTCCAGCGTAAGCATGCCCTCTTCGTCACTCATCTCAATCCTGGCCTCACCGGTGTCGGCTTTCGCGATCTCGCCTGCGAGCTCCTGCTGAAGGGCCTTGCCCAGATCGACGAACTCCTCCATGGAAGGAGGCACAGCCGTCTCCGGTTCCGCCTCAGGCGGCGGTGCAGCCTCGGGCCGCGCCTCAGCCCCGGCGGGTACGGCTGCCTCAGGCGGAGCCTCGGGTGCCAACACCTCAGGTGCAATCGCCTCAGGCGGACCGGCGGCCTCGGCCACGGGAACCGCCTCGGGCCTGGGAACAGCCTCAGGAGGCACAAACCTCTCGTCCGGGACGAGGACCGAGAGACGCTCGATTGCCTCCTCACTACGGGGATCGATCTCAATCACCCGCTTGTAGATCGACTCCGCCTCTTCAGTAGCTCCCCGCCTCATCAGGCACTCACCGAGATCCAGATAGGCCATCACCATCGCCTCAGCATCCTCGTTCGCTACCGCGATCTCCACGAGCTTCTGACGCGGGCGAAGCTCGAAGGGGCGGAGCTCGGCGAGCTTACTGAACAGGCGCCATGACTCTTCGAACGATCCCTCATCGTAATACCCTGTCGCAGCGCGATAAAAGTAGTCTATTGCCTCATCGACCGATCCGATCTCGAGGAGCAGGTCACCCATCTCCACGCACTCCCCCCAGTCCTCGATATCGGCTGCTTCGGGTATCCTCGGCCTGACTGCCGCCGGCGCCCCCTCCTCCACAGTCGCCAGCTCCTCTACCACGCCCGCCGCCAGTTCCTCAGCTCCCACAGGCGCCTCTGGCAACTCGACCACTGCCTCCCCCGGCAGCACCTCTGGCTCTGCCCGAGCCTCGGGAGCACCGACCTCTACCGCCTCCGGCGCGACCGCTGCCTCAGAGGGAACTGCCTCAGCTGGAGCCTCCTCCTCTTCTCCGGGAATCACCATCTCCGGCGCCCGCTCTTCCTCCGGTGCAGCGACCTCCACACCGGCCCCGAGCTCGGCCCTCGCGGCCACAACCTCAGCCTCCGGAGGCGTCACCTCCGGGGGCGCCTCGCCGGCAGCGACAGCCGCCCCGGCACCGGGAGCAATCGACTCGATCCTCTCAACGATTGCCTGGACCTCACTGTCCTTCCCCTGCTCTCGAAGCCGGTCTGCGATCTCACTCAGCTCCTTCACCGCCTCATCAACCTGCTCCTGGGAGAGATACATCTCGACCAATTGCTTTCGTGCATCTATGTTCTCAGGAGTGAGCTCGACCATCGTGCGGTAGGCCTGAAGCACACCGTCCATATTGTCCTGTTTCATCTGCCGGTCGGCGAACTCCATCAGGTTGGTGATCGCCTCGCCGACCAACCCCTGTTTGGCATAGAGATGGCCGAGCTGCTCGTAGACATCGGCTCGATCTCGATCGCAGCGGAGTATCTTTTTGCATACAGCGATAGCGTTGGTGTAGTAGGCCTCCTTCACATAGACATCGACCGCCCGATAGTACTCGTCAATCGCCTGGTCTTTCTCGTTCTTCTTGAGATAGATGTCGCCCATATGGTTGTAGACGCTTGCGTCCGAAGGCTCGAGCTGGAGGACTTTCTCGTACTCCTCGATCGCCAGGTCGTACTTCTCCTCCTGGACGTACTTCGCCGCCTTCTGTCTCAATGACGCTGCGCTTTCCACAGTAGAAATCCCCCTCTCGTGTCACTCATGCACCGCAACCCTCAACCGGCCGGCGTTCCCAACGCGGGCTCCATGTGCACCGACCTTCCCTCCGAGCGAGAGCACCTAGGCCGATCACAGGGAAGGAAATGCTCCCTCCCGATCCCTCGGCTCGACGCCTCTGGCGGGGACCCCCGCCTCCTCTGGCCTCAGGCCGAATTCCCTCCGGACCGCGCGCACAGGCATCCAGTTGCTCTCCCCCACGACCACACTCCCCCGCTTCACCACTGCATGCACGGAATTCGTAGAGAATCGATACGGGAGCTGCCGATAGTCGTTCATATTGTGGACTACGAGATCGGCGAGCTTCCCCTGCTCCAGAGTGCCCAGTTCCTCCGCTAGACCGAGGGCGTATGCTCCGTTCACTGTCGCCGCGGTGATCGCCTCGGCGGGTGTCATCTCGAGCCCGAGACAGGCGAGGCCGATAGTGATCGGCATCGCCTCGATAGTGCAGGAGCCTGGATTGAGGTCGGTGGCAAGCGCCACGGGGACCCCCTGCTCGATCAGTTTCCGTGCAGGTGCATATGGCGACCTGAGGAAGAGCGATGTGCCGGGAAGGAGCGTGGCTACAACCTTCTTGTCGGCCAGGGCCGCGATCCCTGCATCTGAGGGATAGATAAGATGATCGGCGGAGAGCGCGGACACCTCTGCCGCCAGCTCCGCACCTCCACACGAGGTGAGCTCATCTGCATGTATCTTGGGCCGTAATCCGTGGCGCAGACCCGCCTCCAGGATCCGCTTCGATTCAGCCCGATCGAAGACACCGGTCTCACAGAAGACATCACAGTATCGGGCTAGTCCTTCCTCGGCCACAGAGGGAATCATCTCTTCGATGATGAGCGTAATGAATGCCTCCCGTCGATCGCGGTATTCATCGGGGACCTCGTGGGCGCCGAGAAATGTCGGCAGGACATCGATGGACTGATTGCCATCGAGCGCATCAATCACCTGTAGAATCGCAAGTTCATCGTCGGTCGTCAGGCCATATCCGCTCTTCGTCTCGACCGTTGTCGTACCCCAACGCAGCATCCGCCCCAGCCGCTCAAATGCCGACTCGAAAAGCTCCTCCTCAGTGGCCTCCCGCGTCGCTCGAACTGTCGCACGGATCCCGCCCCCCTGATCAGCGATCTCCTGGTAGCTCGCCCCGCGCATGCGGAGATCGAACTCCTTCTCGCGTGATCCGGCAAATACGATATGGGTATGGGAGTCGATGAATCCGGGCATCACCACTTTGTCTGTGGCATCGATGACGCGCGCGCCCCGCCCCAGCTGCACCGATCGAACGACGACTTCGGATGGCCCCACTGTCACGACCTTCTCACCGGATACCGCTACGGCTCCGTCCTCGATGACCCCGAGAGACTCCATATCGCGGCCGGTACGCGGACCTTCCGTGTCTGAGCTGAGCGTCAGGAGCTGCTTCGCGTGAACCACTAGCAGTTCGACGTTGCCTTTAGCCATGTCTCTATCCATTCTGGAGACCCTGCCGACTTCCTTCGCGCTGCATCCCGTGGCGATCCGGACGGTGACAACCTACCGGCGACGCGTGAGCTTCTTCCCTTCCTCCCAGGGTAGCCCACACGGTCCCTCCGCCGACGGTAATTCGGGTCGCTGGTGTGTACGATGGGCGCGCAACCTGACAACCGCAAGCATCGCGCCCGAACCGGCTGCCGAAGAATGAATGCCGACCCGATCCTCCCCCTCGGATCCGTCGATGTCACTATTCAAGAGCGACTGGCCGCGTTGATGAACGGCAGCCGGAGCTGGCGCGGTGCCTTGACGTCAATGCATACAGAGAAGGTTCTGACGGCAGGTCAGAGCATGGGGATCTTCACGCCCATGCGCTTCGCTGATTCAATAGCTTCAGGATATCCGGCATCGGCGTGCCGCGCTATGCCGGTTCCCGGATCGTTCGTCAGGACTCGCTCGAGCCGTCTCGCCATCTCCGCAGTGCCGTCCGCCACGATGACCTGCCCGGCATGAATCGAGTTCCCGATGCCGACGCCCCCGCCGTGGTGCACCGAAACCCACGACGCACCAGAGACGGCATTGAGCAGTGCATTCAGAATCGGCCAGTCGGCGACGGCATCCGACCCGTCGAGCATCCCCTCGGTCTCACGATTGGGCGAGGCAACCGATCCTGTGTCGAGATGGTCGCGCCCGATGACGATGGGAGCCGCTATCTGGCCGCGCTTCACCATGTCATTTATCAATTCACCGAACCGAGCCCGCTCTCCATACCCCAGCCAGCATATCCTGGCGGGAAGCCCCTGATACCGAACCCGTTCGCTCGCAAGCCGGATCCACCGGCCCAGGGCCTCGTCCTCGGGGAATTCCTTGAGCACGACCTCATCGGTCCTTGCGATATCCTGAGGATCGCCGGACAGAGCTGCCCAGCGGAACGGCCCCTTGCCCAAACAGAAAAGGGGCCTGATATATTCGGGGACAAACCCGGGAATATCGAATGCCTCCGCCACACCGCCCTTCTGTGCCTGTCCGCGCAGGTTGTTGCCGTAATCGAACGCACGAGCCCCCTTCTGCTGCATCTCGAGCATGGCGCGCATCTGGCGGGCCATCGATTCGTACGCACGCTCGATGTACTGCTCCGGATCCCTTGCGCGCAGTTCGAGCGCCTGCTCCAGACTCATCCCCCCGGGAATGTACCCGTTCAGCTCATCGTGTGCGGACGTCTGATCAGTGAGCACATCAGGTATTTCCCCCACCTCTACGAGACGAGGATGGACCTCGCTGGCATTCCCCACCAGACCGATCGACCGCGGTATCTTCTTGGCGACCGCCTCATCCTTGAGGCGCAGCGCCTCATCGAGGCTCTCGACCATCATCTCGCAATAGCCGCTGTCAAGCCGTCTCTTGATGCGTGCAGGATCGACCTCGACGTCAATGCATACCCCCTCGTTCATCGTCACCGCAAGGGGCTGCGCCCCACCCATACCACCCATTCCCGCAGTGAGCACGAACCTGCCTTTCAGGGAGCCGCCGAAGTGTTTGCGCGCACAAGCAGACAGCGTCTCGTATGTTCCCTGGAGAATGCCCTGAGTCCCGATGTAGATCCAGCTGCCAGCGGTCATCTGCCCGTACATCATCAGCCCCATCCCCTCCAGGTACCGGAAGTGGTCTCCGGTCGCCCACGCAGGGACGAGGAGCGAGTTCGCAATCAGCACACGAGGTGCTTCGGCCTGGGTACGGAAGACCCCCACAGGCTTTCCGGACTGTATCAGGAGCGTCTCATCGCCACCGAGCTCCCGCAGCGAGCGGACGATGGCGTGGTACGCCTCCCAATTGCGCGCTGCCTTCCCGGAGCCGCCATAGACTATGAGTTCCCCCGGATTCTCGCCGACCTCTGCATCGAGGTTGTTCATCAACATTCGCAGGGCGGCTTCCTGGTGCCACCCCTTACAGGAAATAGTCGTTCCGCGCGGCGCGCGAACGTCTGGCGCCTCCTGCACCTTTGTGCCAGTCCCCTCCGTCATTGCCTGACCCATCTCGCCGTCCCCGATAAGTGTAAGTTTGTCTCCCTCCGGATCCCTCCTGTCGATCGCCCGCGACCACAACGACGAAGGACCCACTCGGCGAACCGTGCCGCTCTTGCTACCTGGGGATCTTCACAGATCGGGCCCGTCCTCGAAGAGCGGTGCCATCTTCTTCACGGCGCAGTATTCTCCGCACATAGTGCAGACGTCGCTCTCCGACGCCGGGCTGGCCTCGCGCAGCGCCCGCGCGCGGTCGGGATCGATAGCCAGCCTGAACATGCCTTCCCAGTCGAGTTTCCGTCGCATACGGGACATCTCCAGATCCCGATCCCAGGCACCAGCAACACCTTTCGCCAGATCACCCGCATGGGCCGCGATGCGCGACGCCACCACACCCTCCCGAACATCGTCGACCGTCGGCAGCCGCAGATGTTCTGAAGGGGTGACATAGCACAGAAAATCCGCCCCTGCCGCGGCCGCCACCGCGCCGCCGATCGCCCCGGCGATGTGATCGTGGCCGCAGGCTACATCGGTGACGAGAGGGCCGAGCACATAGAATGGTGCCTCACGGCAGGCACGCTTCTCCAGGAAGACGTTCGCTTCTATCTGATCGAGCGGGACATGTCCAGGCCCTTCTACTATGACCTGGATCCCGCGCTCCCGCGCACGTTCGACGAGTTCTCCGATGACGAGCAATTCCTGTATCTGGGAACGATCTGACGCGTCGGCCAGCGAACCAGGCCGGAGCCCGTCGCCCAGGCTGAGCGTCATATCGTAGCTCCTGGCGATCTCCAGGAGCCGATCGTATTCCTCGTACAGCGGGTTCTCCCGGTCGTGCAATACCATCCACTCTACGAGGATCGCCCCGCCCCGACTGACCACCTTAGCGATCCGCTTGTCCCGCTTGAGACGACCCACGCTCTCCCTCGTCACGCCGCAGTGTACGGTGACGAAGTCGACTCCATCCTCACCGTGCTTCTCGATCGCCCGGAACATATCGTCGCCCGACATCTCAGGGGCGGCCCGCCCCTGTCGCACTGCCTCGACGGCGGCCTGATAGATCGGAACGGTCCCTACTGGGACCTCGGAGGCTTCGATGATCGCCCGCCGTATCTTGTCGATGTCGCCGCCCACCGAGAGATCCATGACCGTGTCCGCGCCCGCCTCGATGGCCGCGCGCAACTTCGCCACTTCCAGATCGAGATCCGCGTTGTCCGGTGAAGAACCGATGTTCGCGTTGATCTTAGTTCTGAGCCCCTTACCGATACCGATGGGCTTCACATTTCTATGGCGGGGATTCCTCAGGATGACGACGGTTCCCTTTGCTACTTCAGCCTCGAGTTTGACGAGATCGACACCTTCAGCCTCGGCCACGGCGCGCACGACATCCAAAGTCGTTCCCTTGCTTGTCGTTATATGCACCATCCTTCCCTCCGCATATCCTGTATATTATTAACCACCATAAATTTAACATACCCCGAATGCCTTGTCAACGCAATTTTGGGTAGTGTGCCCGTTGTGGCTCTCCAGTGGCTCCACAAATCCGGCCCCGCCCGCGTGACGGTGCGCAAAATGAGCCAACTCAGCCAGAACTACGTTCTCGATAGCACGGATCCGGGTAGTCTACTGTGCTGACCCAGCTTAGAGAGTCCTCTGCCTCCGGAAGCTGCATCTGGGTGCCCTGCCCGGGAGGTCATGCCAGGCCGGCGTACGACTCATGGTCTATGATGCGTCCTGACAGTACGCGAACGGAGTGCGCTACCCCACACCCGTCTCGCCGCTAGAGATGCTCATTGACAGACTGTCCATTTTGGGTGCAATGCAAAGGCAACTAGAACGACGCACAGGGCTGACGACACGGCCCACGTGCCCCTGTGTAAGAAACATCTTCTCGTGGGCAGTGAGGTGGGGTCCAGTAACAAGGAGAACTCGAACGTGGCATCTCGAAGACTGCCGATGTACGCGAATTCTGTCGTTGCGATCGTTGTACTGAGCCTCTTCGCGGTCCCAACCAGCTCGATGGCTGCACAGAGGATCGTTCTGGGAGAGCTCTTCACCAACACGAGTTGTGGTCCCTGCCGGCCGGCAAATCTGAAGCT
>LJUI01000182.1 GCA_001303705.1 candidate division TA06 bacterium SM23_40 | reverse complement strand
ACGAGGACTTCAACCGTGCGGGACATTGGGAGACCGAGCTTCTCCGCAAGCACAAACAGCAAACGGTGCTGGCGTTGCGTAAGCCAAACAGGGTCGGTGTGTCGTCCTTGTGGTGTCATCGGGTAGCCTTGGTAGTGGGGAGGGGAGTCAATAATCCCCATCAATCCCTGACAAGTCTATGTCACTCTTAACCCTGTCATCCATCGAACGGACTCCATACCCGAAGGGACTGTGTCTTCTGTCAAGACATTCGGAGGTGAAGCGGTTTGTATCGTCCCGACAATCACCATTCCAGTTCCAAGGGTGATAGTAGCCACAAATCCCACATTCATAATAAATGTGCATCAGTCTAGTCTCCTTCAATCCCTGACAAGTCTATGTCACTCTCTGTTCTGAGGTTTCCGCTGTTGGGGTTTCGAGGCTACCTTGCTGCTCGTTTGCGTAGCCGGTACTCTCGCAGGTACAGTTGAAACGGGCCTTGCTCGATGATCGCGTAGGCACGTCCGATTTGGAGCTCATCTTTCAACTGGTCGATTGTCAAGGCGAGTTCGCTTGGCTCCCCGAAGCCGGACGAGTCACAAAACAAGTCTTGCCGTTCCGTCGGTTCCCATTTTCGAGTGATGTGTGAGGCTCCGGGGTCGATCTGCGGGAACGGGAAGGGTGGCATGTTATCAATTTCTTCCTGATACTCGATCAGCCACGGTTCCGTTTCAAGCTCGCGTGCTTCGTCGATTACCTCTTGATTGATTCGGTCTAGCTCTGCTAAACGGTACCATAGTTCCAGCTCAGTGGGCTGCGGGTAGTCGTCGGAACCGTCCCGACGTGGCCAGCCGAACAGAGCGATAGACACGATGTCGGGATTGCGTGTCATGCAGTTGGCATAGCGTTGCGCCTCTTGCATCGTTTGAAACTCATCGCCGATCTGGCGACCACGTCTGTCGAAGCACTCCACCGAGTAGTGGTCATAGCGTGAGTCGGTAAGGATTGCTCCAACCTCAAAGGGTATTGCAGGTTTCATCGGTCAAGACTCCATCGACCACTGCTCTAGGGCCAGAGCCTCGTAGTCAGGCTCCTCCATTGCCAGCAGCTCGGCTTCAGTCCGGCCCGTTGCTTCGGCCGTCTTGCGAAGGTTCGCCGAACTGCACTCATAGTAGCCGTCCGCGTCCGCGTCCCAGACCCAGGACTGCTGAACAATGTCCCACGCAACGTTCATGTCACTAATCTCCGTGCGGAAGCAACTCGTAAAGAGCCTCCCATTGTTCAGGAAGAACGACACGATCCTCTGGCGTCATTGCAGCACACTACGTGTGTGAGACTGCATCGCCACTAGTAGTCTACCACATGGTAGGGTGTTTGTCAAGGGAAAAATCCGAATGATTCACCCCCAGCATGATTGACCTGGATCGTAGATCGCCCCGCACGCCAGTCGCCTCGATGCAATGACGTCGCCAGCCGGAGCGGCAGAGCGGGGTGTCGGGTCGATGGCAGCGGGGATGGGGAGTCGGTGAGCGGGACGAGGGAGCAGTGCGGAGTGCGGGCCGCATTATGCCCAAAACGCGGACCCCCGGAGACCCCCACGAGGGGATTTAAGGGGGAATAACCCCCCGTCTTGACACTGTAGTAAATCCCAGGTGGAGGGCTGCCACTACTCTGTCATCCCTTTCGACCTGTTTCTCGATGCCTTCTCCTATCCCTTCCATGTCACCGTTCCTGCTCTCAGTATCGTTTTCCTCTTGATGCACTTCTTGGGAATGCGGAACATGCAGTCCACGGAGGACCAGCTATCATCCTCCCCTGGGTCGAAGAACTTCTGGGACAGGGTTTGGGCGATGACGACTTCATTCCTGTCTTCATAGAGAAGGAACCCGACCGTCAGGGCCTCATAGATGCCTTCCTCGATCCATTCCCGGACCCTCTCCACGGTCTTCCATCCCGTCGTGCTGGAGGAGTCCATCCAGAGGACCTCGACGAGGGGAGGACGGGATCTCATTCTCCTGGAGGTCTTAGCCATCCAGGTCAACCTTGATATTCATCGCTGTTTTCTCCTTTCGTCGATCACCATCTCCAGGCAGGGGCGGATCAGACTCCATGATTTCGTGGCGACTTCCTTGATGAACTCTCCATCAATCTCTCTTCGGACCTCCCTGGGTACACTCGGGGATGCGTGCTGCTTGATTGCAATCTGAAGCAGCGGGTGGAAGATCGAGAAGAAGGCCTCCATCTCCGCGCACGGGGAGTTCCTTCTCCAGTGCCTCGCGGTATTCTTCATCAGTCATCCTGTTTCTCCTATGTCAATGTCTCGGTCATCCGGAGGAGCCTGTTGTGTTGTCTTTCACTCGGCAATCATGTCCTTCCATCTGCCTATGAAGTCTCTTGTCTTGGAGACAACAATCTTGATGGGATCCTTCGCTGTTCGGAGTTCAATGAGGGGGAAGGCAAGTGATCCTTCCAATCGGTATCCATCCAGGGGCCTGCGTTCTCTCACTAAAGTCTGGATGAATTCAGTCAATCCATAAGTTCCTTCCTCCTGTATCTCCTCATCTTCATCGTCAGAATGAAGGGCAAGGGGAAGGAAGATAGAATCTCCAGAAGCCGAGATTGCGAACTCAACATCCAATCCAGCCTTCTCGAAGTGGGACCGTATGACCTTTTCCATCTCGTCAAGCAGTGAGATGTCCAGATTCGTCATTTCTCTTTCTCACAATTTGCCTTCTTCCGTATTCGGCCATCAACAGGGCATCACTCATCCCGTGGGATTCCTTCCTGGCCTTTCCGGAGGGGAGGAGGTTGACCTTCGGGAAGAGCCTCCCGGCCGTGATGATGGAGGCTTTCTTCGTGTCCTTGACCTTCCGGATGTCCTTGAACATCTCCTTCTGCCAGGTCTTCGGATGAACAATCGTGTAGGGGACTCCCAGTGCGGCGAGCATTCCCCGCCAGAGTCCGTGTCCGACTCCGAAAGTGAAGGCTGATGCCGTTCCCTGTACACCTTCGGTTGGCTTTCCCTTCCGGATGACCGGCATCGCCTGGGCGAACTCGATGTAGGCCTGGAGGCTTCCATCTCTTCCTCGCAGGCTCTTGAGATTCTCCAGGATCGTTACCATCTCACTCTCGTAGTGGAGACGTCTGTTCGTCTTTCCATTCGCCGGCTTGGCTGTCGGGGTGGCTCTTACGAGGAGGACCTCACCTCCGATGGACACGGCGGCGATTCCCCCGTCCAATCCGTTGTCGATGCCGATGATGATCATGGATTACTCCTCCGGGGAACTCTCCTCAGGCCTTCCGGCATCCCGTACCACCCACCTCCGATGTGCTTGATCCGCCTCTGCGTTCTCGGGCCGCCCGTCCGTGATGAACCTTGTCACAGATTCCACCCCTGATGATTTCATTCTGAGTGAGTACGATGGACGTCATTCCTGGGCCGCTTTCACGGCCTTCAGCAACCCCTCCGCGGGCCAGCGGGACCATCCCGTGTAGATGAGGATGTCCTGCCAGGGAGGAACCAGATTCTTTACCAGTGGGAAATGCCAGTCGTCCCAGTAGCCGGCACCGTCTCCGTAGAAGTAGAGCATCCGGATCATTTCGGGGAGTGTGAAGGTTTCCTTCATCCTCTCCAGGTGTTGGTGGTTGGCCTTCGTGAACCGGGTCCACGCCCTCATGGCTCCGGGGCTGGAGATGGACAGGTCGATCATCCTGACCTTCGGGAGGATTGCGAGGGCATGGTGGAGGAATCTCTCCTGGAAGCTCCGGATGTCGGCCCTCTCCGAGGTCACGGTCGGGTACCAGCAGTACGTCAGTAACGGGGGAAGCCATTGGAGTCCGCGATGGATGAGTTTCCAATCGGGCTCAATCTCCGGCTTTTCTCCTACTTGTTTTCAGGATGAAGGCTCTCTTCAGTCCGACCTCGTGGCTCCACTTCTTCAGTCCCGCTATTGCCTCGTCAAGCCACTCGATCTTGTTGATTTCGAGGGACACGGCGAAGCAATCAAGCGGATGGGTGGGGGGAGGGTGGCCCAGGCCCTCCAGCGGGCCTACGGGGATGGGTCCTCTACCATAGATCGGTTGACAGTTCATAGTCTGTTTCTCCTTCTTTGTTTCTCATCCTTCATCCTTCATCCTTGAAAGAGAGAGAGGGGTGCCCCGGCTCCGTACCGGGAAGATTGATGTCGTACAGGATCCCACCTTTCAATGAAAGTATGGTCAACTCAACTCTATCCTGTTCTCCACCCCTCTTCTCTCCAGTTGAGTTGCGTTGGATCACGTGATTTCCATCCGTATCGTTTCTCCTGCGGCTATGGAGCGGTGGGGAATTCACGCCGTATCATCGGGTTTCTCCTTTGGAAGCAGCTTCTCCAGCAGGGTTCTCTCCTGCTTTGGGAACTCAGCCAGCTTGTGCTCTGGGATGAACCATCCGGGTCCTGGTGTAAATTCGGCTCGGGCTGCTCTCAAGGCTTTTCCGGCAAGCCTCTCCAGGGCTTCCTGGTACGGACCTTCCCTGTACGTGAAGCAGGAGCTTCCCAGCAGCCTTACTGCCCGGAAGTACCGGTGTGCCACCCAGCAGGCAATGGCGTTCGGCATCCACTTGGATTCCAGCAGCTTCCTGCGGATGCACTCCTGGAGGTTCCTGTCGGCCTTCATCCGATCCTGCTCGGTGCCTCCTTCCTGGTACGCCTTGTCATGCTTGTAGCAACAGTAGTTCAGCCCGATGCCGAGCAGCTTGTCGGGCACGAGCCAGGTAATGAAGCCTCTGCCGGGTCCGCAGTATTTCTTCTTTGGGTCGTACGGAGGGAACGTAGATGTCATGCTGTTTCTCCTTGTCGAGGATCCGCCGGGGCGGAACGCTTCTCCCTCCACCTTGACTTTACATGATCCGGGCTTCAGAATCAAGGGTGACATGGCTCTCGATCCGAAATCCGCCAAGGTCATCGGGTCCTCAATGGCTCCGATGGACCTCTTCCAGCAGCTCCGCGAGCAGCCTACCGGGACGAAGGAGGAGGAATCCTACCTGATCTTGGTAACGAATTGCATCGAAGCTTTAGTCAGGGAGTACGAAGCCCTGAAGACTCTCTGGAGCGGCAGCTCCGTTCCGGCCGGCCTGGACTCCCGTATCGGCAAGCTCCTTGGAAAGGCTCAGTCTCTCCAGAGCCAGGTGGGAGGGAGCCGGATGCTCGTGGCCCGGACCCTTGTCGTGGGTGCTCTTTCCCTCTCCTACGAGATCAAGGCGCTCCGGTCCCATGTCATTCTGTCCACCGTCTACTTCACGGACGCCACGGGGGCCGGGGTCATCAGCGGCAAGACCTACGAGGCGGATACGGTTCCTGCGGACAAGATTCTTACGGCGTTCTCTTCGGACAACGATGACATCACCGTGACTCTTGAGATTCACAGCCGTTCAGGGTCCTGGATGCCGGACTCCGTCACCGTTTCCGGTGGGGGTGCCACACCCGTAACCGTCGAGAGGCAGAACTGGACCCAGGTGGGAAGCAGCCGGATCTGGACGGCCTCCGTAAACCTGACGGACGCGGATACGTCGGGGGTCCTGACGGCCACGATGTCGGATGGGGATACGGCAACGTGCACGTACACCCGTTTGGCTGAACCTCCCGCCTGTTCGAGTGCCGATTGGGGGCAGAATGGAGGAGGGTTCTCCTCCGGTGAGTATCCGACCTCGCCGGACACCGGCCTGCAGACGGCGGTCAAGTCCGGAGACGAAGTCTACGTCCAGGTGACACTTGACAGCTCGGCTACGAGGATCACCGTGGCATCAGGTGGTGCCGGCACGGGGTCGGATCAGCACTTCGATGACACGTACGCGGCCGGGACGCATGTCATCGGACCCGTAACCTGCGGGAGTGGAACGGGCTCCCAGGTGTTCACGGTCAAGGCCAACCGGGACGGCGGCTCTTACGGAACGTCCGATGACACTCCGTCGATCTCGATGGACCAGGCGAGTCACTCCTATACGAGTCTCCACAACCTCGTCTTCTCTCCTGCAGACAACTTCGCCCTCAAGGCCGGGGACTCCTGCACGGGCGACGTCGAGATCACGAACTGGTCCGCCGGCAATGATCATATATCCTATACCTCCTCCGAAGTCACGGTTACGGACTCGGGAGCCTATGCCGAGACGAAGACGTATACGTTCCTGTCCGGCCTCTACCGGGACAGCGGGACGAATGTCACCCTGACGTCACGCCGCAAGGCGAACGGCAAGCAGAGCAGCACCTCCTACCTGATCAAAATCTGCAACGCCTCGGCGACGATCAACATGAACGGAGCGGAGTCACGCCTGCGTTCCCGTGCCACGGGAGGGGACAAGACGTACTCCCTGACTGCCGTCAGCGATTTCGAGCTGAAGAGTTATACGACGACGAGGGATGCCGGGCCTCCCGCGGATGACGGTCCGGCCCTGGGTGCCTGGTCCGGCTCGGCTCCGGACAAGACCTGGACGAACACGATTACGATCCAGGAGGACGATCGGAAGAACACGGGGGCTGAGACGTACAGTTGGGAGGGGGTTGACGCTGTGACTGGTAGTGGAATATCGAAGGCTTCGATCAGTGCTGATCCGACGTACACCGTCGGTGGCTTCGAATCCCGTGACGTGGCGATGGCGGCGTATGAGCACTACAACCCCATCGGAACGCAGGTTTCGAACAAGGATAATGCCAACAAGCTGTCCTGCGAGATCGTCGGCGTGAAGGAGTTGGAGTACGTCGAGAATACGACTCCCGCCGAGGGGAAGTTCACGATCACCGACAGTGGAGGGAACTTCGATGCCGATGGAACCTACGTCCGCTGCCTGGACACGGACTTCATCGACCTCGGACTTCCGTATACTCTCCGGATCGAGGAGGCTGCCTGATGGCCGACGTCGAGGTTCTGTTGTTGGAGGCCCGCGAGGACCTGGCGTGTAGCAACTGCGGTACGACGCAGGAGCACCGGGTCAGGCTGTACTACAATGTAACCCGGAGGGAGCTCCATGTTTCCAAGCAATGCAAGTGCGACACGGCTGGAACAGCCTACGTTGAGCACTTCGATGTAGGCACGGTGATGCGGTAATGGCGACGATCGAGGAAGTCCTTGAAGTTCTCAACAACGTCCTGGATGCGATGGAGACCCGTCCTGACGGAGGAACTTGGGGCGTTCCCACCGACTACTCCGTTCTCGTCCGCCAGGATCAGCCCGCCGGCTCCGGTTCGTCCCAGTTCAAGGTTGAGGACGTTCCGATGGCGGTGGAGAACGTCCTCGTCCGCCGGGCCGGTGACATTGAGGGCGTGGCGGTCGCCGACTTGACGGAGGAGGGAAGCCCGGCGGCCGGGGATTTTCTCCTGGGCTGGAGGTCCGAGGGGGAGCTCCGCAAGTTCGACGTCGGAGATCTTCCCGGAGGAGGGGGTGGGGAGGTCAATACGGCGTCCAACCTCGGGGCCGGTGTCGGCGTCTACGAGACGAAGGTCGGGGTGGACCTCCGGTTCAACTCCCTGGTCGGCCAGGACGGCGTTGCCATATCCGAGGATGATGCGAACGACGAGATCGACGTAGCCGTCGATCTGGCGGCGACTCCCGGCCTGGAGTTCTCTACCGGGAAGCTCCAGGTAAAGGCGGATGGGACGACGATCCAGCGTGCCGCCGGAGGCATCGAGGTCATTGAGGGAGGGCTTGACCTGGCCAACCTCGGAGGTCGAGCCCATTCGAGCCTGACGGGTGTGACCTCCGATCAGCACCATGCCGAGTCACACACGATTGCCTCACACTCGGATACGACGGCGACGGGTGCCGAGTTGGAGACACTGACGGATGGAAGTGAGGCAAGCACTCTTCATCTCCACGGTGAGTTTATCAACGTATCCGCCGGTGCCGGGGATGCCGGGAAGCCCATCAAGCTCGACGCCGCCGGACACGTTGATGCTTCCATGATCAACGATGGGGATGTTGACCACGGATCTCTCGGTGGTTTGGCTGACGACGACCACTCTCAATACCACAATGATGCGAGAGGGGATGCCCGGTACTACACTGAGTCGGAGCTTGATGGGGGTCAGTTGGACAACCGCTACTTCACCGAGGCGGAGCATATTGATGACCATTCCCAATACCACAACGACGCCAGGGGTGATGCCAGGTACTACACGGAGACCGAGCTGGATGCTGGACAGTTGGACGACCGCTACTTCACCGAGAGTGAGCATCAGTTGGACAACCGCTACTTCACCGAGGCGGAGCATATCAATGTCTCTGCCGGGGCAGGGGATGCAGGAAAACCGATCAAGCTCGATGCAGGCGGGCATGTCGATGCTTCCATGATCAATGATGGAGATGTGGATCATGGCTCCCTTGACGGTCTTGGGGATGATGATCATACACAGTACATTCTCCATTCCGATCTGGGTTCGAACGGCCTGGTTACGAGGACGGCGTCGGAGACGTATGCCTTTCGGACCATCACTGCCGGATCCGCCAAGCTGACCGTCTCGGATGGTGATGGCGTCTCCGGCGATCCGACGGTTGACTTCGGCTCCGTCGCCCTGGCGGATCTGAGTGACGTTACGGCGAAGACGGGAACGGGAACGGTCGCGGTCATGCAGACATCCCCGACATTCCTGACCGACTTGACCTGTCCGCAGATCTATGGTGGCGGCGGAAGCGGCGATAATCTGGACGTGTCAAGTACAAGTCACGGTACAAAGGGCATTGTGACTATCGGCGATCCGGGCAACATCGAGCTGGGGGACGGTACACTCCGGGAGATGCGTCCCCAGACGACTCTCAAAATTAATCTCGGGTCATCCTCCAAGTGTTTCAACGATGGCTGGTTGTCACAGTTGTATCTGCTTGAGCGATCATCCGATCCGACTCAGCCCACCGAGGGTCAGGCGGTCATTTGGATGAGCGACGGGACCGGAAAGGGGGATGACGGCGACGTGATGATTGCCGGCACGGCGGCGGGAACGACGAAGTACGGAACGCTGTTCGATCATAGTGCGGGTGATGCCTGGTAGGAGTTATGAGATGGCTTTGACGGATGAGCAAAGGGAAGCGATTACCTCGCTCTTGGGCGGCATCAACGAGGAGGCGAACAGGATTCTCGCCGAGCGGGATACCGTGTACGCCGTGATGCGGATCGACGGAGTGGCACCCGATAGCCTTACCGATGCGATGCAGCTAATCCAACAGGCCAGGCAAAGGGCGGCAGCGGCGGCGAGTGCCTTGGCCGATCTATTGAATCCATAATGGCCCACGCAGTTCCAACGGATGGCAGAGTCTTTTGGATCAACACGGCGGCGTCCATTCCGTCCGGCTGGTCACGAGATACGGATTTCGATGACGTCTATTTGCAGGGTGTCACCGATGACAGCCGGGGGACGGGCGGGGGTGCCCACATTCATACCCAGAATCACGCCCTGATCGGCGTTGCCCACACGCACAGTGTATCGGGGGCTTCGGTCACACCAGGCTTTACGATAACTCGCAAGAGCAACATTTTTGGCTCCACCGTATCGGCCTTGACGCACGGTCACAATGCTTCCACGTCGGCGTCTACGACTATCACGTACGCGGACGATTCGACCTCGCTCTCCAGCTTTGAAGCTGATCCTCCGTTCGTCCGGGCAATCATCATCAAACCCGATACCGGTGACAAGCTCATTCCCGATGGGGCATTTTGCTTCACGGATCAGGCGGAAGCCCCGACCGGGTTTGACATTACCGGCTCGGGTGGCACGACGGACTACAGCGAGAAGTTTATCCTGGGAGCCCTGGCTGCCGGTGACGGTGGAGGGACTGGCGGTTCAACGACGCATACACACGATGACATTAGCCATGATCATCCGGACAATTTGCATGGACACGTATTCGCAAATGCGGGACTGGCCACGTCGTCATCAAAGGTGCAGTCGGCCGTTACTGCAAATGTGCTTGAGCGTATTCACCATGAGGTTAGTCTGTACAGTGAGACGCTGTCGGATGTGAGCACCGAAGACGTGGTTGTCGATGCGGGCTCGTCTGAGCCGGCTTATATGAATCTGCTTGGCATCGAGAATACCTCCGGTGCTGATGCACTTCCCGC
>LJUI01000059.1 GCA_001303705.1 candidate division TA06 bacterium SM23_40 | reverse complement strand
CTATATCGTTAGATTCGATGTATTCCGGCCAAGATCAATGTGGGTACCGGGGCCGGACCCGGGGAGTTCGGATGCGGGGCTGCCCGCAGCGACCCCCCTCACCTACAATCCCCGAACACCGGCTCCGCCGGATAGAGTTCCCCGCGACTCCACCACCGTGAACTGGAACCCGTCCTCATCGTACAGGTTCCCCGGCAGACCCAGTTTGGTCGAAAAACTCCACGTTCCGAGCGGGCATTGGAGAGGTACGGTATACGACCGGTACGCCTGATAGTAAGCGTTCTGCTTCACGACGAGATAGAGGGGCCCCTCCAGCGGGTTCCCTGGCCAGGGCTGGCCGCCGGGCCGTATGAGCCTTGCGATCCACCAACAGGGTTCGGGTTCCTCGTGGCAGTTGATGATCGTGTACAGCAGACTGCCTATCTGTCCGCGAGCTATCGTCCGTCCCTGCGGGGACACATAGATGACGAGAGGTTTCGACTGATCCAGGAAGTGCGCCCCCATATCACTCCGCGTGCCATCAGGGTCGAGAGAATCAGGATGCCCGGAGTCGATGCACGCAGATGGCCAGAGCAGACGGTAGTCGCCCCAGCTCTGCTGGACGAACCACGGATCGGTATCTATGTTGCCCTCCCCCGGCCAGCCGCCCTCGACATCGGTGTACGTGACCACCACCCAACTCGTGTCATCCGCAAATATCTCCCCGCCGATCCCAGCACTGTCGCCCCACAGAATAGTATTGATAACCGTGGGGTACGAGTTATCGAAGCACGCCATCCCTCCACCATAGACGGACGCATTTCCCGTGAATGTATTCCCGGTGACGGTCGGAGAGGTGTCCCACCCGCAATAGATCCCGCCGCCAGCCAGGCTTGCCGTGTTCGCCGCTATTGAGTTGCCCTTGATGAGCGGCGACCCGAAGTCGACGAAACCCATCCCGCCGCCCATGCCTGCCGCGTTTCCCGTGATTGTGTTGCCCTCGATCGTCGGGGAAGAATCGACCCAGCCGCAGATGCCGCCGCCGACGCTCTCGTCCTCCATGGCCACGTTCCCGGTGATCGTATTCTCCTGGATGCCGGGAGAACAGTTCTCATGGAGATAGATTCCGGCGCCGCCACCGGAGGAAGTCGTGTTCCCAGCGATAACGTTGCGTGCGATCGTCGGCGAGGAGTCTTCCCAGCAGCCGATCCCGCCGCCCTTGCCGGCCTCGTTTTCCGTGATCGTATTGCCCTCGATTGTAGGCGAGGAATTGTTCTCACATCGGATCCCGGCGCCGCCACCGCCCGTATTAGCCGCGATCGTGTTGCCTTCGATGATCGGAGAACTGAGGAAGCATGTGATCCCGCAGCCCGAGTTCTCCGTGATCGCGTTGTCAACGATGATCGCCGAGGACGACAGGCAGGAAATCCCACCGCCCACGCCTCCTACATTCCCCGTAATCCTGTTGCCTTCGATGGTGGGTGAAGCGACATTGCACAAGATACCACCACCGTTGTAGTCCGGCCAGACACCGTGCGCGCACCCGTCCCTGATCGTAAACCCCTTGACTACTGAGGCGGAGTCCTCGCCGCTGTGGAAGTGGAACCCGCGATGGGGGTCCTGCACGCTTCCCTCGCACACGATGGTCGTGACCTGCGGCCCGTTCTCGGACATGACGACAATGGCCTTGCCGCCCAAGTCGAGGTCGCGGTTCCCGTCACCGGTGTACGTGCCGTCGGCGACCAGTACGGTATCCCCGTCGACCGCTACATCGATCCCCGCCTGGATTGTGGGATACTCACTGGGCACGTGAAGAACTGTCGCCGAGACGCCTACGCCCAATCCAAGAACCAGAGTTGTACTCAGCAGAATTGTCCGCTTGCCCATGGCGCCACCCTCCTTTCGGCGTTCTTCTGTGCGCAAAATCGACGCTCTCACCTGCACAACCGCGCCTCGTCACAGGTGCAATGGCCGCGGCCAGACCGGGCCTCTTGGCTGAGGTCGGTGCCGTGCACCGCCTCCCCTGACACACCAGCTCCCCTGACACACCGACCTGCGCCAAACCACCTGCACACGAGCGCCTCACAGAGAGGCGCCCAGTGCTCGTCAGTATCTGATCTGTCAGCACCATCTATCGGATGAGCATAGGGACCGGCGAGTATACTGACGCGCCCGCTCCAGAACCCCCCACCCTTGGAGGCTGCCTACATGCCCTATGGCTCCACCACCGTGAACAGGAAGCGATCTCTGTCGTAGAGGTTCCCGGGCATTCCCACTCTCCAGGTGAAGACGGAGACTCCGAGCGGCCACGTCTCGGGCACCGTATATTCCCGAACAATCTGCCAGGTGAACTCAGGTGGGAAAACGGTGTAGCCAGGTCCCTCTAGCGGGTTCCCCGACCACGGCTCGCCGTTGGGCAGGGTAAGCTCAACGCCCCCTCTCACCTCTACTGGCTCAGGGTGGATGTTGATCATTGCATAGAGTACTGCACAGTTATCACCCGGGGACAGAGTGCGAGTCTGGGGCGTAGCATACGCGACGATGGTCTTCGATTGATCGAAGAAGTGGGCCCCGATGTCGCTCCGCGTGCCGTCCGGGTCGAGGTAGTCCGGATGCCCGACGTCGATGCAGGGCGACCCCCACAGCAGTCGGTAGTCCTGCAGATTGGCCAGCACAAACTTCGGATTCGTCTCAATGTTACCCTCTCCCCACTCCAGGGTGCAACCCGGGGCAACGAAGACTGCCAACCATCGAGACGATATATCCGAGTAGGACACAGCCATCGAACTGGCTTCACCCAGGTAGATTTCATGGCCTGTGCCGGCATCGTCTGCCCAGAGGATGGTGTTCATGACCGTCGGAGAAGAGTTGTAGTAGCAGGCGATCCCCCCACCGGTGTTGGCCGCATTCTCTGTGATCGTGTTATCGACGATGACCGAAGAACACTCTCCGCAATAGATCCCACCGCCGTCGTAGCCGGCTGTATTCCCCCTGATCGTGTTGCCCTGGATCGTGGGAGAAGAACTGTCGCAATTGATCCCGCCGCCGTACTCGGCCCATCCACCCTGGATTATGAACCCCCGCACCACGGATGCCGGGCCCTCCCCGCTGTGGAAGTAGAACCCGCGATGCGGTTCTGAGATGCTCCCCTCACAGTCGATGATGGTCACGTGCGGCCCGTTCTCCGACATCACGACGATCGCCTTGCCGCCGAAATCGAGGTCTCGGTTCAGCGAACCGGTGTATGTGCCATCGGCCACCAGCACGGTATCACCGCCGACCGCTGCATCAATACCCCACTGGATGGTCGGATAGTCGTCCGGGACATGTATGACCGTGGCCGAGATACTCCCGCACAGCCCGAGAACCAGGGCTGCACACCACAACGTCGTCAACAGTCTCATCGCCTCGCCCTCCCTTTGATAGATTCCTCTGTGAGTGCTTATGTCTGCACGCCTCCAGAATGCTTCGCCTTTCCCCCCCTTTCCGGTGTCCACCCGCATACCCCACATGCATACGGCTACTTCCCCAGAGCCCTCACCACAGGACTCCAGGTCTGTAGCCGTTCGCCTTCACCGCATTATCTGATCTGAGGCGACCGCCCGGCCCACTTCAGCCGGGCCAGCCCTGCCCCAACCGACATGCCCCACCATCTGGGCCCACCTTCCCGGGTCATTTCAGGAGTTGGCACGAGACCCAGATCCGCACATCCCTCGTCGCCGGGCCTGCGTCGGATCAGCCTCTACTTCCTATCAGTGGAGAGCCTATCACACACTCCCACTTCTGTCAAGGACAATGCCGGCCGCTGATGCTGCCGATCCTCACCTACGGCGCCACCACCCAGAATGGGAAGTGATACTCGTCGTAGATCATAAAGGGCGGCACTCCGATCCTCGACCGATAGGCATACAGGCCCAGAGGTGCCCCCATCGGCACGTTGTGAGTCAGATAACGCTGTACCGTGAAGTCGGGAGGCAACGTGTATCGATCAGGACCGATGACGTTCAGCGTGCCCCCGCCCGGCAACTGCACCTCCGTCTGCACCCAGAACGTCTCCGGCTGTGCCCACCGATTGATGACCGTGTACGTCACGCCGAGCAGGCCTCCGGGCACGACCACTGCCCCATCCGGCGACAGGTACAGGGTCATGTACTCCGTCTGATCAAAGTAGTAGGCGCCCATATCACACCGCGTATTATCCGGGTCGAGCGTGTCAGGATGCCCGGCATCGATGCAGGGGGAACCCCACAGCAGACGGTAGTCCTGCTTGGACCGCAGCACAAACTCCGGAAAGGCGTCGATGTTGCCATCGCCCCAGTTGAGCACGCATCCCGGGGCAACATACACCTCTACCTCGCCGCCATCGACATCCGAGTACGAGACCGTCGCCGAACTGGGCGCTCCATATCTGTTCTCCATGCAGATCTCCCGACCCAGCGCCGCACTGTCCCCCCAGAGGATGGAGTTGATCATCGTCACAGTGCAGGCGGAGTCGCACCAGACCGCACCGCCGAACGGGGCCACATTCCCGGCCATCGTGTTCTCCACCATCGCCAGGGAGCTCTGCCAACCCACACCGATGCCGCCCCCGACACTATCTGCTGAGTTCTCGGCGAAGGTATTTTCCATGATGAGTCCGGCGGAGTACGCGCAGCCGATGCCGCCCCCACCCCAGCCCGCTGTATTCCGCAGGATCATGTTCCCCGTGATCGTCAAATTGGAGGAGTTGCCGAATCCTATGGCGCCGGCGCCGAAGCCTGCACTGTTCAATACGAGCGTGTTGTCCGCGATGGTCACATCTGAGTAGTCGCAGCCGATCGCACCGGCATTCTCAAAGGCAGCATTCCCCACGAATATGTTGTTGGCGATTCGCGCGGACGAGTAATCGCACGAAATCGCACCGGCGTACACGGCCACATTATCCGTGATAGTGTTCCACATGATATTCGGGGAGGAGCTGATGCAGAGAATCCCGCCACCGTCGCTGAATGGGTACAGTCCAACGGCATACCCATTCGTGATCTCGAATCCCTGCACGACAGAGCTCTGGTCCTCTCCGCCGTGGAAGAAGAACGCCCGATGCGGGTCCACAGAGCTCCCCTCGCAGTCGATGATCGTCACCTCGGGCCCGTTCTCCGACATCACCACCATATTCACGCCGCCGAAGTCGAGATCCCGGTTCCCGTCGCCGGTGTACGTGCCGTCAGCCACGAGGACCGTATCACCTTCGCCGGCGGCGTCAATCCCCGCCTGGATGGTCGGGTACTGGCCGGGCACGTGGAGAACCGTCGCTGATACGCTTATGCTCAGCCCGAGAACCAGGGTCACGCATACTAGAGGCATCCGCTTGTTCATGACACCATCCTCCTGTCGATGTTCTTCTGTGCGACAAGTTGTGTCCTCACGCCGCTTCGATCTCCCGTCTCCCCCCTGATACCGCCGGGAGCGAAGGCCAAACACACACGGCTACTTCCTCAAAGCTCGCACGACGCAGCTCGAGGCTCGCAGCCGTTCTCCTTTGCGATATCGGATTGACCCGCGTGGAGCGGTCCAACCGCCATTCGCGGCCTGCCCCCGTCACCCAGGTCCTTCGCCACCATCAAGGAGGCACCCTCGGTACATGGCTACATCCCCCAACCCGCGCCGCACATCCCTTGCCGGTGGCCGGGCATGTGCCGGATCAGCCTGCATTTCTCATCAACCGAGAGCCTATCACATAAGCCCCATCCTGTCAAGAGATTTGGCGGGTTAGGTGCGAGAGGTACCCGTGCGGAGCAGACAACGAACGCGCTCGTAGCGGATCATGAAGCGGGGCGGGCACCCAGCACGGCCTGGAGGTGCAAAACAGTCTGTTAGAAGAGAGTTCGAGTCGGTCAGGACCCCCTGCAAGGTGGGAGATAACTGCCTGATCTGTCCATCTGGCGGTACTTAGGTGCTTCAACATGTCCCCAGAGGTACGCGTATTTTTCGAGGTTACAGAGTGCGCACAAGCGCGGTGCTCTCGCCGACCTGAGGGGCGAAGAAATACGTTCTCCTCAATCACTAAGAGTGGGCACGGTCGCCGACTGATGTGCAGGTCAGCTCCCTAAAGGGAGCCGGGAGTTTCACGACTTTTTGTGGCGTACGAGCGCCACGCTGTCTCCAATGCAGGTCCTTCGCCTCATGGGCTCGATCATCGGCAATGAAGCGAGAGCTCTCGACTCACATCAATAGGAACATAGTTCCCAGCGGGAGCCCCGCCGGCAACAAAGTGAACACCTCCTTGTGAGGCGCTCATTCTATCTGAGTGGTCTCCGTAATGTTGTCAGTCCTCGAAGAAGGCGACGAACTCGGCCACGACCTCTCCCACAAAATCGGTTCCACCGAGCTCGAATGATGTCCCGACGGTGTGGCCACCTGAGGGAGTCGGATTGGCTACGCCAATGTCGGGAGGCATATCCAGCATCGTGAAGATGACCTCGGCCGGTGGTATTGCGCCGAGCCAGTCGAACCAAGCGTTCTCGCCGAAGTAAGGGGAGGTCAAGCCAGCGAGTCCGGGCATGAGCGAATTCTCCACGCCCGAGACGATCCCGATCGAAGGGCCCACTCCGTCATCGATCGGGATGATCCCGAAGCTCGGGCCGAAGTCATGACCGCCCATGAACAGGGGGTCGTAGTACCAGACATCACCCCCTTCCAGGTAGACGCTACCGCCTGCGGCGATGTACTCCTCGATCTGGGCCGCCTCTGGGGAGCCTTCCATAATCATGGCGTTGTTCGAGTACACACCCAGGCAGATGAACAGTCCGCGGTAAGCGAACAGGTCGTAGTTGCCCAGAGGACCCTCCACGAACTCGGAACTCCTGCCAAGGGCAGATAGCGCATCCATGATCGGCTGGCCGCTGATTGGCGTCGGATCAGCTTCCCAGATCAGATAGTCGCAGACAGGAGCGATCTCGAACGAGAAGCTGTCCTCGTCGTAGAGCGTATTGGGCGGTACACCGATCCTCGCCCGATACAGGTACAGCCCGGGTTCCGCAGTGAGCGGCACGTCCTGAGCAATTAGCTGCTGCCTCCAGACGTGGGGCGCCAGGGTGTAGCGATCGGGGCCCATCACAGTCACGGTATGCGTATTCGGGAGAACCGCCTCGGCCAGCGCCCAGTATGACACAGGGAACCCCCACCGATTCATCGCCGTATAGGTGACCTCAAGTGTGCCGCCCGGTGTGACCTCGGTACTCATAGGCGTCACGTAGATGGTCATGTAGTCGTTCTGATCGAAGTAGTGGGCTCCCATATCGCTCCGCGTGCTATCCGGGTCAAGAGAGTCTGGATGACCCGCGTCCACACAGGGAGAGTCCCAGATAATACGGTAGTCTCCCTGTTCGGCCAGCACAAACATCGGATCCTCGTCGATGTTGCCCACACCCCAGTGCAAGATACAGCCAGGCGGCATGAAGATCGCGCCTGCTCCGCCCTCAAGGTCCGAATAACGGACCGCAAGAGAACTCCTGTCCGCCAACGAGATCTCACCACCTACGCCGGCACTATCTTCCCGGAGGATGCAGTTGGTGACCGACATGAGCGAGCCATCGCAGTATATCCCGCCGCCCTCGAGCTCCGCCGTGTTCTCGAGTATCGTATTCCCGAGAAGGGTCGCAGAGGCATTGAGGACACCAATCCCTCCGCCGTACACAGCCGTATTCGCCAGGATCGTATTGCCCACGATGGTGGGTGAGGCGCCCGAACTGCAATGGATGCCACCGCCACGCCCGGCAAGGGCCATCGCTGAATTGCCGGTCAACACATTCCCTACGATAGCGGGAGAACCGTTGTGGCATAGGATCCCACCGCCGCGGAAGTCGGTGACATTCGCCATGAGCGTGTTGCCCACGATGGTGGGAGAAGTGTGAAAGCACAGGATCCCGCCGCCACTCTCCCATCCGTTCTTGATCGTGAACCCCTGCAGGATGGACGCTGAACCCTCTCCACTGCCGAAGAAGAACCCCCGATGCGGATCGAGGGAGTCACCCTCACAATCGATGATCGTGACCTCCGGTCCGTTCTCGGACATGACCACAATCGCCTTACCGTTGAAATCGATATCCCGATTACCATCGCCTGCGTAGGTGCCGTCAGCCGCGAGCACCGTATCCCCGTTTACCGCGGCATCGACTCCCGCCTGGATGGTCGGGTACTCCTGCGGGACATGTATCACTGTCGCAGGAGCCACGTATGCCATACCGATAGCGCCAAAACACGCGACTGTCATTGGCCAAGTCCGCCTCATTCGCCGCACTCTCTCTCCTGTTGATCTAGCGCGAAAAACAAAAAAACGACCCCTCACCCGTGACGCTCGGTGTCGCTCTCGAATAACCTACCCTGAGCTGTTACGGTGCCAAAATGCTCCCGGGGCCACCGGGCGCCCTCTGCCAGCCCTCGGCCAGCAGAAATCTCGGGAACTCAACGCCTACCTTGAGAGTTTACACCCATTTAGGAAGGGTGTCAAGAAGGAAAACGGAGCTGAGACGATCTACCCGGCGCATTGATCGCCTCAGCTCGAGCTAGGGCCGTTGTCCGGTAGCTGGACGCTCAGCCTCCCGACCGAGGTGGCGAAGGCCCGAGGCCTACCGGCCCACTAGCTGATCACAAGATCTGCAATATAATAGCCTAGGGTTAGAGCCGTCAAACCCTAGGCTGGTGTCCCCAGGGGTACACGTATTTTTCGAGGTTACCGACTGCGTACAACTGCGGCGCTCGTCCCCACATAACCACATACGATGCCCGCCCTTCGACCCGGAAGAGCGGGCGTTCCGTACCTTCTGCCTCGTCCAACTTGCGGCTTCACTACCGCGAAGAAGAGAAAGGCGTCCGCCGCCGCGAGCAGCAGTGCACCTATACCTATGGAAGCACTCGCATCGTGTCGCTCACGCCTATACCGAACTTGGTCGGAAAGGGAAAGACGGCGAGCGGATAGAACGTCGCCACCACTGTGTCTCCCTGTGCTGCTGCCTCTATGATGCCGTTGTTGGGGGTCGAAATGGCAGAAAGGCAAAAGGGAAGCTGTCCTCCATACAACCAAGTATCATCGGGTACGTACAATCCCCTATACGTGTCTGATTGGAGGGCTACTCTCTCTTCATCTTCAAGAAGAAGACTCGAGAAGGTAAACGGTTGCGAAAGTGGGAAAGTGCATCCAAACCACCAGTTTTGAAGGACTATCACGTAGAGTGAATCGATCGTATCGCCGACGCAGAGAGTATACATCGCATCGGGTCCTTGTTTGCGGTCCCATAGCGGAATATAGCCATCGTCGGTCCAGTGGACTCTAACGCACCTGAGGTTTGGCTCCTCATCGGGGCTGGTTGAGACAGCTTCCTCCTCCTCCGAGCAACCCAACACCAGGGCAGTGCTCAGCGTTAGAAGCACCAGAACCCTCATCTGAATCTCTCCTCCTCTTGGTGCCGTGATGGGCCCAATGGGCCACGAGAGCGCGCCCTTTCTTTCCCTGTCCGGCCAGGCGCCTGATATCGCACACCAAACCCTGAAAAGGAGACCTGTACCCGCCCTACGGCTCCACCACCTTGAACTCGAAGCTGCTGCTGTCCCACGCTCCCCTGATTAGATCACGGTGCCCACCACTGAGCCAACGCCTTGAACTTTTCGTTAGACAGAGTGCCTATTAGCTTCCCCGACTCAGTTCGGTACACCAACCACTCATTTGCTACACCGACCGCCACGAATTCTGAATCCACTCGGATGGCGGGGAACCGGCCGTAAGAAAGTGTGGTATCGCACCTAACCTTGCCGTCGACACCGATAATCACCAACTGAACTTCCTGCGTTCTCGGATAATCGATTAGAGGGACAGCGAAAGCCACAAAGTCATCATCGGGTGAGGCAGAACTCACGGCAGCCCAGTGTCCGTCAAGGCTGGGAATCCGTTTGACCCATTGGACTTCCCCGCGATTGTCGACAAGCGTCACATATGGCTTGGACTGACCCATGATCGCTATGTAGTGGCCACTCGGAAAGAGTCGAGAGACCCATGAAATCAGTGAGTCATTCTCCCACGCACCTCGCAATCCATCGGGATCGTATATCTCTAGCCGGCACGTCCTTCCCAGCTCGTCAGTCCCACATATGGTTGCGATCTGCCCATCATCGCTTACGTAAAAGCTCGTCCAAAAGAACGGGAATGTGCGATGAGACCACTCGGAATCCCCGTCGCAGTCGCGGACTATGATGTGGGTATCGGCATACAACACCGAAAATCGGAAGTTATCGCTTGTGGCCCCACCACATCCAGGACGTCGGCCGACTGCACGCAGTCTGTTCGAGAACCCCCTGAGAAAGTCGATCGCCTCCTCGGACAGTTCAGGCATCTCCTCATGCCACTTCTCTGCCTTGCCTGCCGTGAACTCGGCATCCGTTCCGCCCAAATCGAACTCTTCTCTTGTGGCGGTTCCCACACAGGAGAAGATGAGGATGGCAGAAGAGCAGAGCGCTACGAGCAAGAGCAATGGTCCGATCCACATGCCTCTCCCAGTCGTCACCATTCCACCCCTTCGTGAGACGGAGATCCACCGATGGCCAAAAAAGAAAAGAACGACCCCTCACCCGTGACGCTCGGTGTCGCTCTCGATGGATGTATCCTGAGCTGTTGTAGTGCCAAACCGCTCCCGAGGCCACCGGGCGTCCTCTGCCGGTCCCAAGCCGGCAGAAATCTCGGGAACTCAACGCCTACCTTGGGAGTCTACACCTATTCGGCGAGTGTGTCAAGAACATAAGGAGCTGAGACGATCACCCGGCGCATCATCGCCTCAGCTCCTGCCGCCTGATGGGGCCGTTGCCCCGGCGAAGCACTCAGCTACCAAAAAGGTGATGCCGCATGCGCACAAGACCTGGGACACAGCGAAATCGGCATTTCAGGCCCCTAGAATTGTCTTGACGGCAAGACTTTTTCACACGTCTTCCCAGTGCTTGTCGTCCTCGGTGCTGGGTTGCCCTATCCCCAGATCCATGCTTTCCTCGTCTGCCCAGGCGGGATAGGTCGGATCGTACCGGGTGTGCATCTCGAGCTCGCTCCCGCAGATCGGGCAGTACTCCCAGTTCTCCGACGCGAATCGCGCGCCGCACGTCTCTTTGGGGCACTTCTTCGTGATGCCGTAGTTCAGCTCGTTCCCGCACTGAACGCAGAACCGGTCGGTGCCGAGCGTCCCGCAGCGACTACAGATCCGTGCGCCGCTGGCGGCCAGGTAGGCGTAGTACTCAAGCGTTATCTGCTCCTCGGTCAGCGTCAGGTAGCGGAGATCCGTCGGCGGCAGACTGTATTGCTGCCGGATCCAGAACCGGATCGTCCCCGCCTCCTGAGCTCCCATGGCGAGGAGCTGGCTTTGCTGCTCAAGCACCTTCTGTCGGATGCGATCTCGTTCCATTTCCCCTCTCTCAGGGCGATCCTAAGGCGGATACTCTTTCGCCCATCTCATACCATTGGCAAAAAAAGATAGCGTCTCAACCTACCGTGTATGGGCCGATTTTGAGCAAAAACGGGCAAATCTGAGGAGGGTCCGTGACCCGTTTCTACTCCGGCTCGGTTGCCGCCTCGGATCCGCCCTCTTCCGCGCCTTCACCCCCCTCCTCTGGCGGTTGTCGGAGCTTCTGGAGTTTGGCCATGAAGTCGGCACCCACCGGGCGATTCATCGGACCCCAGTTCTTGTCGCTGGCCGCTATTTGGTGCGTACAACGCCACCGGCTTCGTCCCTGAAGGGCTCCACGCCGTCTTTGTGATGCGGCCCCGTGTCGGGGATTTCACACATCGTTGGTCCGCCCAAGGAGGCGCCTCAAGCCGACCTAGATACAGAAAAACGCCCGCCCTTCCGCTTAGGAGAGCGGACTTTCTATGTCGTGAGCTTGGCTTGGGCTACGGCTCCACAACCGTGAACGTGAAGCTGTCCTCGTCGTGAAGCGTCGATGTCCGTCGTCGCGCGCCATTCCCTTCGCGTCGCACTCCGGCTCGTACCCTTGCACATAGAATCTGAACGCACTACGCTTTCTCCACCTTCTGCGTAGCGTATGTGAGCATCCGGAACGCCTCACACCATAACGCGAATGATTTCGAGTTCGTGTTGGCCCGAGCCGCGTCCAGGGTCGGCCCCCCCTCGTCGCGCGATGACATACGCCAATCCACCGATACGTGAGCGCACCACAGGGAGCTGCTCATCCGGCGATCTTGAATTGACGATGCACCTACTCTACCGGCGGCGGCACGATCGCGAACTCGAAACAATCTTCGGCCCACACGACTGGGTGTTCACCAGACCGGACAGAGATGCCATAAGGCCCGCCGAGCGGAGACAGAAAGCCCCGAAGAGACTGCCGGGATAGCAATTTCTCTCATTCACCCCGAAGGGTGACGGTAGGTGTAGGGAAGCCCTCGGAGCACAGGTTGTCAGGTCTTGTTGGTGCCGAAGCCCACACGAGAGATTGGCGAAACCAAGTCAGGCAGTGAGGTCTTGATCAAACGAGACCGCCGGCCCCATAAGTCCTAGCATTAGCGTGCACCATAGCTCACGACATCAGGATTGCCAAGGGCCAAGCGACCAAGGCGGAGCGCCTTCGAGCCGACGGGCGTTTCCTGTTGACGCCGGCAAAAGCTCGGCCTACACTGATGCCTCGCCGTTGGCTGCTCTCGGCACCCGTCAAGGGGTGGCCCCGGGCCATTGCTTGCAGAATGAGAAGACAGCCTAGAAGGAGAGTGAGATCAAGGAGCTTTCGGACTGAGATCCTCCGGTAGAGCTCGGAAAGATGGTCAAGCCGGGGAACTCGCCATTCGGAGATGGAACTGACCGTGGGAGGAATAGTCCATGGAGGAGAGGTGTCGTAGATGCAATGAGATCATGTTTGAGTCCTGGCCGATTGAGACGGGGGCTCCTCTTGCGCAGGATCCCACGAAACCCACCGCCGAATTCGTGAACGTGGACGAGGAAGAACTCATCCAGTGTCGCCACTGCGGAGCTCTGCACAGATTCAGAGAGATGACAGGACAACCAGGTGCCCGAGGCGGTTTCGAGATCATTGGCCTCAAGGACGGCGACTAGCCGAAGGATATCCCCCTCGATCGCACAGGCCGCCATGACCGTCGTTGCCGATCCCGTTCACCACGGGACCCCATGGCGGTGTTTCTCATGCCTCGCGGCGGGACTGACGGAGGCTCTTCACGTGGGCATCTCACCGGGGTCGTGCCCGGGGCGGGAGAGGCCTGAGCCCGATAGGGATCAGCAGGCACCATGACAGAGCACCGTAGCGGAGGAAACCCTTTCTGGATTATGCTAAGGGAGAAGAGTCAATCCCAACGAGGAGAAAAGAGCATATGAAAGTCAGAAAGAACATTGCGCTTGTCGCACATGACAACAGAAAGAGGGATCTGATCGAGTGGATCGAATGGAATGTGACTGTCTTGCTCAAACACCGATTGACCTGCACGGGAACTACGGGGAACTTGGTCGAAAAGGCCATCCGGGACAAGCTCGCAAAGATGAATATCTCTCACGATATCTCGATCCGGAAATTGCGCTCCGGGCCCCTGGGCGGCGACCAGCAACTGGGCTCCCTGATCACCGAAGGAAAGATAGACTTCGTGATCTTCTTCTGGGATCCGATGCAACCGCATCCCCACGATGTCGATGTGAAGGCACTGTTGCGAATCGCAGTCCTGTACAACATACCAATCGCCTGCAATCGATCCACGGCGGATTTCATGATCAGTTCCCCGTTGATGGACGAAGAATATACCCCGATTCTCAAAGACTATGAGGAGTACCTCCGTAGAGATCTCCCGTGAAAACGACACTCCGATCGCGGTGCCTGTTCTCAGCGAATGCGAACGCCCGCCCCTCGAATTGGAAGGGCCGGCAGTTCAGCTCCCAAACGACGATCACGCAGTCACTACGGCACCTCACAACACCCTGAAGGTGAATTGATCCCCGTCGTAGAGTGTTGAGGGCGGCACTCCGATTCTAGTGCGGTACTCGTAGTAGCCGGACGGCGCTGCCAGCGGCACGTCATGAATGAACAGTTGCTGAACGGTGGTATTGGCCGGAAGTGTATACTGGTCAGGCCCGAGGACTCCTACCGTCC
>LJUI01000058.1 GCA_001303705.1 candidate division TA06 bacterium SM23_40 | reverse complement strand
CTTGGCACGACAGGCCTCTCTTCGATCTCGCGGGCGGACTCTACCTGCGACCCTCCGCCAGCTGTTCACTCGAACGATGACGCCACCGCAGCCGCAACCCTCGACACACCCAACTCCCAAAATCCTTCTACAAAACGAACCGGTTCCCATTCGACAGAACCGGTACCCAACGAACCATGCCTCGACCGGCACGACCTGGGCAGGCGAACGTGCCACAGCCTTCAATACGTGCGACCATCCCTGCTACCAACCAAACCCTTCCAAACCCACCAACGTCTCCGACAACGGTAGGTGCCGAAAACCTATGAAACCTTGGGTACTCCCCCGTAACCTTCTGAACCTACCAACGTCCCCGAGTCAGTACGTCGCTGTAACCTTCTGAACCTACCAACGTCCCCGGGTGAGGTTCGCGGGTCAGTCGACTTGGCGGCGGAGGAATGTCGGTACTTCGAGGTCGTCCTGGTCGAACGAGTCGACTTTGCCCCTCTGGACGATGACTTGCTGTTCCCGGGACCGTTCGCGCCGCTTGAATGCCGGGCGCTCCAGGTCTTCTCGGCGGCGGGCATGGATGTCGATCGGACCGCGGGCCTCCCCGGCCTGGCTCTCTTCCTCGCTATTGAGCCCGGTGGCGATGACGGTAACCCTGACGGTTCCGTTCGCATCAGGGCTGATGACCGCGCCGAAGATGATATGGGCCTCACCGCCTGAAGCTTCGGCGATCACTGATGCGGCCTCGTTGGCTTCGAAGAGTGTGAGGTCGTCCCCGCCGGTGATGTTGACGAGAACGCCTCTGGCGCCGCTTATTGTGATCTCGTCGAGCAGCGGACAGGAGATCGCCTCCTGGGCTGCCTCGACGGCCCGGTTCTCTCCGGTCCCCACACCCGTGCCGAGCAGGGCATCTCCCCTCTCAGACATGATCGTCCGGACATCTGCGAAATCGAGATTGATCAGTCCGGGAGTCGTCACGAGATCGGAGACCCCGCGGGTCGCCTGCAGCAACACATCGTCGGCCACACGAAATGCCTCGCATATCGGTGTCTGTTTCCCGACGACGGAGAGCAGACGCTGATTGGGGATGACGATGAGCGTATCAGCCCGGTTCTTCAGCTCCGAGATCCCGATTTCAGCCTGGTGCATCCGCCGTCGCCCCTCGAAATCGAATGGCTTCGTCACCACGCCCACCGTGAGCGCACCAACCTCCTTCGCGACGTCCGCAACGATGGGAGCTGCGCCCGTCCCCGTACCCCCACCTTCCCCACACGTGATGAAGACCATGTCCGATTCCTCGAGTTCAGCCAGCACCTTCTCCCGGTCCTCCTCGATCGCTTTCCGGCCGATCTCGGGATCACCGCCGGACCCGAGCCCACGTGTGAGCTTCGCCCCGATCTGGACCTTCACCGGTGATTTCGAGTATCCCAGTACCTGGGCATCGGTATTGACAGCTATGAAATCGACCCCGGTGAGACCCGCATCGATCATGCGATTGATAGCGCTCCCCCCTGCGCCACCGACTCCGACCACCTTGATGCGTGCAACGTGCACTGCCGGTTCTTCCTCAAACTCAAACATCGATACTGTCACCTCCCCCTGTAGTGAACAGCTCCCCATTGATCATCATCCGCCTTTTCCGTACCATTTCTCTTCTCCCTGAGATCAGAAGAAATCCCCCCACCAGCGCCTCATCCCCTGCACGATATTGTCGAACAGGTTGGCCTCGCTCACTCCCGAGAACCCGTCACCATGTCGGTTCTCGTGGCCAAAGAGAACGAGCCCGACCCCGGTTGCATGGATGGGATCACGGATCGAGTCGGTCAATCCGCCTACTCCCTGCGGCACCCCGATCTTCACGGGAAGATCGAACACCTGCTCGGCAAGCTGGGCCATCCCGTCCATCCGGGCTGAGCCGCCCGTCAGAACGATTCCGGCAGCGAGCAGATCCGCATATTCGGTCTTCTTCAGCTCCCGTTGGGCAAGGCTGAATATCTCCTCCATCCGCGGCTCGATGATCGCGCTGAGCACCTGGCGTGACACCTCTCGCTCCTCCCGTCCCCCGACTCCCGGAACGCGGATCGTTTCGCGGCCGTCAACCAGAGACGAGAGAGCACAACCATAGCGTTTCTTCAGCATCTCGGCCTGCGTCGTCGGCGTGCGGAGTCCTATCGCGATATCGTTCGTCGCGTTGTTCCCGCCCAGGGCGATCACCGCTGTGTGCTGAATGCTTCCCTCGAAGAAGAGTGCAATATCAGTCGTGCCGCCGCCTACATCGAGCAACGCCACCCCCAATTCCTTCTCCTCGGGATCGAGCACGGCATAGCTGGCGGCAAGCGGCTGGAGCACGAGATCACGGACCCTCAATCCCGCGCGCTCGATCGACTTGTAGATGTTCTGAGCGGAGGTGACTGCTCCGGTCACAATGTGGACCTCCGCCTCGAGCCGCACCCCGGCCATGCCGACCGGATCTTTGATTCCCGTCTGCTCGTCAACGATGAACTCCTGTGGAATGACGTGGATGATCTCCCGGTCCATGGGAATGGAGACCGCCTGAGCCTGATCGACGACACGCGCGATATCAGCCTCGGTGATCTCGTTCCCTTTTCGTGTTACCGCTATTACACCTCTCGAATTGATCGACCTGATATGATCCCCGGCGATCCCTGCGAAGACAGACTCGACTTCGATCCCCGCCATCAACTCCGCCTCCTGCACCGCCTTGACGATTGAGTTGACGGTCTTATCGAGATTGACGACTACTCCCCTGCGCAATCCCTCGGAGGGGCTCGTCCCTACCCCGATGATTTTGATCTCCCCATCGTCTCCGGCCTCGGCGATGATGGCGGCGATCTTCGTCGTGCCCAGATCGAGCCCTACGATTTCGTTCGCTTTAGCCATACGGGTCATCACCATCCTCAGTGTGGCACGTCCATGCCCCTCCGCGTGCAGAGACGCCCACGGTTACAGTCCAGACACTCAACGCCTATCCGATCATGCGGCACACCACAACACGACTAGAACCTCACCACGACCTGGTCTCTAAACCTCAGATCGAACACTCGCGGCCTCCGCCTCCGCTCAGAGATCTCCCGAACCACCCTTGTCAGGTGGAGGAGCTTCTGCCTGAAGTTCCCCATGCCCAGATATATATGCTGATCAGCGTCGGCCATCGTGAGAACGATGCCTCTCTCCCCGTCCACCACGATCTCCGACACCCGCTCGATGAGCAGGGGCTCGACAGTTGCTATCGCATGGAGAAGATCGAGCACCATCTCTGCCTCATTCGACTCGAGCCTTCGACCGTAGATATCTCCCGGCGGAGGCTGTATCCCGCTCACGATCGGCAGATCGGGCGGGAGCCGCGTCGCCTGAGGGGGAAGCACAGTCCCTTCCCCGTCTATCTCGACGAGCGCACCCCAGTTGACCAGCGCGACCGGCGACCGCTCCGCAATTCTGATTTCGATGGTGCCGGGCAGCCTCCTCACGGCCTGGACATTGCGAACCCGCGGATTGGTACTCAGATTGGCTGACAAGGAATCGAGATCGACGGCAAAGATGTTCCTGCCCACCAGCTCATCGCGGTTCGGCACGATCTCGTCGTATCCTCCGACGATCAATCCGGTGACTCGAACATCCTCCACCGTGAAGAGTGCTGCGCTGCTCGTCCACCTGTGCAGGCCGGAGGCGAGCACCATCCCCACTATGAATATGAGTACCACCCCGACGGCGAGGGGCAAGATATCCCGGGAGCGCGCACCCCTCCGGCTCTGCTGTGCGCTCATCTTCCGTGTGCGCCTAGTCCTGGCCCACGATCTCGACCTCGAGCTCGAGCTCAACGCCGCTCCTCCTCTCCACCTGCTCACGCACTTGAGTAATGAGATCGATAACGTCGTCCGCCGAAGCGCCGGGCTCTGTCAGTATGAAATTGGCGTGCCGCTCCGACACCCGCGCCCCGCCGACACGCAGACCTTTCAGCCCTGCCCTATCGATGAGCATGCCGGCCGCAGCACCCTTCGGATTGCGGAAAATGCACCCGGCACTCCTGCCTGTGGGCTGCGTGCGACGTCTCTCGCCGAGGAGTTCCGCGATCCTCCTCCGGCCCTCCTCCCCATCTCCTTCCTCCAGCTCGATTTCGGCCTCGAGGATAATCCAGTCCCTCGATATCAGGCTGGTGCGGTAGGAGAAGCCGAGGTCCTCGGCGCGTCGGGCGAAGGTCTCACCGGAGGCGTCCATGAGGTCGACCGATCGTATCGACCCGCCGATCTCTCCTCCGTGACTCCCCGCATTCACCTTGACGGCCCCGCCGACCGTGCCCGGAATCCCCGCGGCGAATTCGAGCCCCCTCAGCGAGTGGTCAAGCGATGAGTCGATGAGGCGCGAAAGCCCCATACCTGCCCCCGCTCTGATGATTCTCCCGTCGATGGCGAACGTGTTGAGCGCGCGCGTGAGCGTCAGCACAGCGCCGCGAATACCCTTGTCCCGGACAACAACGTTCGAACCGTTCCCTATGACGAGGAATGGTATTCCTTCCTCCGCGAGAATCGCCACTCCACGCGCCAGTTCGTCCCTGTCACGGGGAGAGACGAACAGATCCGCAGGTCCTCCGACGCCGAGCCAGGTATGTGCTGACATCGGCTCATCTCGTCGGATCTCCCCCTCCATCTCCTTCATCAGCCGTCGATAGATATCCATCGCTGGTGGTGCGGTTTCCACTGGCGCTGCGACCGCCCCCGCCGCTCTATGACTTCCTCCGGCGCTTCTTCTCTTTCTCGGCTGCCCGCGACAGGAGCGAATAGAACGTCTCGCCCTGTTCCCAGATGTCGCCCGCGCCCAGCGTAATGACGAGATCGCCTGGCTCCGTTATCTCCACGAGATGCCGCGGAATCTTCGATGCATCCGGTACATAGGTGGTGTCTCGGTGCCCGTACTCCCTCGCGGCCCTCGCCACGAGCTCACCGGTCACACCCTCGATGGGATCTTCGCGCGCCGGGAAGATATCGGTGACGATGAGAACGTCCGCCTGGAAGAACGACTTCCCGAACTCGACGTGGAAGTCGCGGGTCCTCGTATAGAGGTGGGGCTGGAAGACGGCGACGACACGTCTCCCCCATCCGTCCTTTGCCGCTCGAAGTGTGACTTCGATCTCGGTGGGATGGTGTGCATAGTCGTCGACGACCATGATCCCTCCAACCTCACCCTTGATCTCGAACCGTCGGTGAACGCCGGTGAATTGAGCCAACCCCTTTGCTATAGTCTCATAATCGATGCCGAGCTCGAGGCCGACCGCCGCGGCGGCGAGCGAGTTCCTGATATTATGAAGTCCGGGAACTGCAAGCGATATCTCGCCGATCTCTTCCCCGCGCACGTTGAGTACGTACCGTCCCTCCCGCCCCTGATGTCTCACGTCAAGGGCGCACAGATCTGCCTGGGAACTCACGCCATATGTAATGAGTCGCTTCTCGATGCGCGGGATGATCGATTGCACACTCTCCTCGTCGAGGCAGACGATGACCGCCCCGTAGAAGGGAACTCTGTTGACGAACTCCACGAATGCAGCCTTGATCTCATCGAGATCGCGATAGCAGTCCAGATGCTCGGCTTCGATCGTGGTCACAACTGCGATCGTCGGCGAGAGCCTGAGGAACGAGCGGTCGAATTCGTCAGCCTCCACGACGAGGTACGTGCCATTGCCCATCCTCACTCCGGAACCGAAGCCCTTCACTCTGCCCCCCACGACGACGGTGGGATCGACGCCACCCACCTCGAGCACACTGGCCACCATGGACGTCGTCGTCGTCTTCCCGTGCGTGCCGGCGACAGCGATCCCATGCCGGAGACGCATCAACTCGGCCAGCATCTCGGCACGGGAGATGACCGGTATCTTCAGTTCTCTCGCCCTCTTCACCTCAGGATTGCCCTCGTGGACGGCAGCGGAGACGACGACTGCATCCACACCCTCAACCAGCTCTGCGCGGTGGCCGATGCTCACCGCGGCACCGAGGTCGGACAGGTAACGCGTCGCCTGGCTCGCCTTGAGATCGGAACCGGATACGACGAAATCGAGATTGACCAGGATCTCAGCGATTCCGCTCATGCCCGTGCCCCCGATCCCGACGAAATGGATGTGTTTTATCCTGCCGAACATCACGATACGCACTCCTCCGTGGTCATCGAGCTGCCATCGGGCGGCCCGTTCAGGTCCTGGTCGACCTCCCGGCTTCCTGACGAAGGCCTCTATCCGCGAGGCGGAGCAGTGCAATGGCGACAGACCTGGCCGCATCTGATCTGCCCAGCTTTCTGGCACGGTCGCCCATGAGCGCCCGCTCATGCTCATCTTCGAGTAGTCCGGCCACGACCTGTGCCAGGCGTTCACCGCTCAGCTCGGAATCCGGTATCGCTTTCGCCGCCCCAACACGCTCCGCTTCTCTCGCATTGTATTCCTGATGGCCACCGGCTGAGTGAGGAAACGGCACCAACACTGCCGGCGCGCCGACCGCCAGCAACTCCGCCATCGTCGTTGCCCCTGCACGCGCGATGACGAGATCGGCCGAGCGGTAGGCTGCCGCCATCTCCTCGATGAATTCCCTCACAACTACACTCAGGCGAGTCTCCCGTACGGCCCCTTGCACAAGATCCACATCTCGCGGCCCGGTCTGGACAAGGAACTGCACATCACTCAGAGCGGCGAGGTGGGGCAATGCGTCGACAAACGCCCGGTTCAGCGAGTGGGCGCCCTGGCTCCCTCCCAGGAGCAACACGGTACGCCTCTGGCCGTCGAGCCCGAACGAACGCCGCGCCTCGGCTGGGCTCTTCACTGTATCGAACCGCCTGACCGGATTGCCGCTGAGGACCACCCTCCCCTTCGCCCTCAGCAGCCTCGATGTCCGAGGGAACGAGATGTGCACCTCATCGGCAAAGTAGGCAAGCAATCGCGTCGTCATCCCGGGAATCGAATTCTGCTCCTGGATCAGAGTCGGCAGACCGAGCAGCAATGCAGCCAGTACGACGGGAAGGGCGACATACCCGCCCGTACCAACAACGGAATGGGGCCGAACCTCTCGCAGCACCAATATCGACTGGACCAGACCCCAGAAGAGCGTCAGGGGGAAGACCACGCCCTTCTCGAATGCGCCCTTCCCGACGAACCCTCGGGCAGGGATTCCGAAGTACTGGCTCCCTGATCGGGAGAAGATCGCCCGTTCCATTCCTCGCCTCCGCCCGACGAACACCGTCTCGACATCCCTCCCCAGTCGAGCAAGTTCGTCAGCGACGGCGAGAGCGGGGAAGATGTGTCCTCCGGTTCCTCCGCCGGCGAGAACGACTTTCATATATGTTCCCTCTGGCGCCGATATGTCCATTCGACGGCCACTCCCTCTCACCCACATTCCGTGAGACATTGAGGAGGACGCCCATTCCCAGGAGATTGACGAGCAGTGCTGACCCACCATAGCTCACGAACGGAAGCGGCAGCCCCGTCACTGGCAAGATGCCGAGCGCCACACCCACGTGGAGCAGGCCGTGAAGAAAGATCGAGACCGTGATGCCGAACGCCGCCAGCGAGCCAAAAGTATCGGGCGCGGCGAGCGCGATGCGCAATCCCCTCTGGGCGAGGAGAAGAAAGAGCACAAGAACAGCCACCGCGCCGATAAAACCGAGTTCTTCGCCAACGATCGAAAAGATGAAATCGGTATGAGGTTCCGGAAGAAAAAGCAGCTTCTGTTTCCCGCCGCCGAGCCCGACTCCAAAGAGCCCGCCCGATCCGATTGCAATCAGTGACTGCCGCACCTGGTACCCGAGGTCGAGGGGATCCTGAAACAGCGCGATGAAAGCCTCCAGCCGATTTCGCGCGTGCGGCAGGAGCGTCGCAAGTCCGATGAATCCACCCAGAGACACCGCTGCGATCGGCAGGAGATACCAGATCCGTATCCCCTCGACGAAGAGCATCACCATGCCGATGACAAGTATGGTAGCGGCTACTCCATAGTTCGGCTGGAGGATGATCAACAACGCTGCCGAGACGATGACCAAGAGTTGAGGCATCATTCCCCGCTTGAAGATGGAGAGCTCGTGCTCGCGGCGCGCCGCGAAGCTCGCGAGGTAGAATATGAGGGCCAACTTCATCAGTTCTGAAGGCTGGAAGTTGACTGACCGAAAGCTCAGCCACCGCCTGGTACCTCTGACAGCGTTATCGTTCCAACCAACGGTGATCAGCAATAACACCATGGCAACGATGAGAAGGGGAGCCGCGAATCTGCGCCACACGCTATAGTCGATCCTCATTCCCACCCCGAGTACGACAAGCCCTATGAAGACGCGGAAGAGATGCTGACGCAGGACGTGCGGAGTCGGATTGAGCGTCCCATTATACGAATGCAGGTAGGCGCTGGAACTATAGACCATCACTGCCCCGAAACCGACGAGCACAATAGTGATGAGGAATAGGACCGAATCCGGCATCCTTCGCGCATCTGACGTCTTCATTGCCTGTCCTTGTCGGGCGGCGCGAGTCTTGCCACTGCCCGCTTAAAGGCTCGCCCGCGTTCCTCGAAGTCCCGGAATTGATCGAAGCTCGCGCAGCTCGGGGAGAGCAGAACGGTATCTCCCGGCTCGGCCAGACGGGCGGCCAGGGTGACCGCCTCGTCCATCGTCCGTACTTCGTGAGTCTCCACAAGATCGCCTAGCGCGTCGTGCAGCACCTGGCGCGCCTCACCGAGAAGAATGAGAGCCTTCACGCGTTCCGCCACTTCGGGGCGCAGCTCACGGAAATCTACTCCCTTCGCCCTGCCTCCCGCAATCAGTACGACCGACCCGGCGTAGCTCTCGAGCGCGGAGCGGACGGCATCGACGTTGGTCGCCTTAGAGTCATTGACGTAGGAGACACCGCCCAGCTTCCGAACGAATTCGAGACGATGCTCAAGCCCCTGGAACGACTGGAGCGTCTGCTGCACCGCCAGGTCAGCCACACCGAGCACGCTACTCGCCGCCACACAGGCCAGGGAGTTGAGCAGGTTGTGCGGGCCGACCAGTCGTATCGACTCGCTCGGCATGAGCACCCGTTCCCTGCCCGACCTCCGGACGATAATCGTCCCCTCCCGCACGAACGCTCCTTCCTGCTGCTCGCGCGACGCGCTGAACGTAAGGATCTGCGCGGGGACGCGAGGTGCGAGGTTCGCCGTCAGCTCGTCGTCGGCATTGAGAATCGTAACATCCTCGCCGCCCTGATTCGAGAAGATGCGGGCCTTGGCATCTACATAGGCAACCATGGATCCATGACGGTCGAGATGGTCGGGAGTAAGATTCAGTATGATGGCGATACGCGGCCGAAAGCGACGAATCGTCTCGAGCTGGAAACTCGATACCTCGCAGACTATGACCCCGTCTTCGGAGGCGCGATGAACTTCGCCGACGAGCGGGCATCCGATGTTCCCCGCCACCACCACCTCACGTCCTGCGGCCTCGAGGATCTCGCCGAGAAGCGCGGTCACGGTCGATTTTCCGTTGCTTCCCGTCACCGCCACGATCGGCGCATGCGCCAGGAGATAGCCGAGCTCGAGCTCACCGATGACCGGAATGGAGATCCGCCGCGCTTCCTCGAGCAGCGCGAGTCGCGGATCGACCCCGGGGCTGAGAACGACGAGATCGATCCCGTGGACAAGACCCGGATCGTGGGATCCCAGGACGAGGCGTACATCCTTCGCCTCGATCTCATCGAGTGCGGCGGAGTCGAGGTCGCCGCGGCCCTTCTGATCGTTTCCGGTGACGTCGCTGCCGAGGCCTGCGAGCACACGGCAGGCGGCGATGCCGCTCCGCGCCAGGCCGATCACAAGAATCCTCCTGCCGCGCAGCCATTGACGATCGATCTGGGGGTCCACGGCGCGCTCGCCCTCCCCGCAACCCGCGCGAGCCGTCATCTCACCCCGCTTCGCACCGCACATAGCCATCACCGCTCCTCCCACGCGCGCAACCGATCCCAGCGTACGCCGTTCTGCCGGAACCCCTCCCCGCCGCCTCACGGGCGACGGAGCCGCTACCGGATCTTGAGCGTCGACAGAGCAATGAGGGCAAAGATCGCTGCCAGTATCCAGAAGCGGACGACGATCTTCGATTCGGACCAGCCGAGCATCTCGAAGTGGTGGTGGAGTGGAGCCATCTTGAACAGGCGCTTCCCCTTCCAGCGGTATGCTACCACCTGGAGGATTACTGATCCGGCCTCGATCACGAAAACCCCGCCGACGATGAGAAGCAGGATCTCCTGCTTTATGAGCACCGCCACCGTCCCGATCGCCCCCCCGAGGGCGAGCGATCCGGTGTCCCCCATAAACACCTGCGCCGGGTGCGCATTGAACCAGAGAAAGCCGAGCGCCGCACCCACCATGGCGGCGCAAAAGATAGCGAGCTCGCCGCTTCCGTTGAGAAAGAGTATATTGAGATATTCGGCGATCTTGACGTGGCCGGTGACGTAGCTCATCGTCGCGTAGGCTGCCGCCGCGAAGAGCAGTATCCCGGTGGCGAGTCCATCGAGGCCGTCGGTAAGATTCACCGCGTTCGACGTCCCGACGATGACGAGAGCGACAAAGACGATGTAGAAATAGCCGAGCGGGAGAAAGGTATTTTTGAAGAAGAGAAGACTCGTGCTCGTCGCTGTCTCAGGACTGAAGGGATAGAACATGAGATACATCCCGATCACGATGCCCAGGAGAGTCTGCCAGAAGAGTTTTATGTGCTTCGGTATTCCACGTCGGTGGCCGCGCAGTTTCCTGTAATCATCGACGAACCCCAGGACCCCCAACCAGACGGTTGCGAAGATGGCGATGTGGACGAATCTATTCGTCAGATCGGCCCACAGGAGGGTTGGGATGAGAATCGCCGCAAGGATGAGCAGTCCACCCATGGTCGGGGTCCCGCCCTTAGCGACATGTCGCTCGGGGGCCTCCTCGTAGATCGTCTCGTTCACCTTCCGATTCTTGAGAAACCTGATTACAACAGGGCCCAGTATGAAAGAGAGGACGAGTGCCGTCACCGCGGCGTAAGCCGCCCGGAACGTGATGTACCGGAAGAGATTGAAGACCGTGAAGTGGACCTTCAGCGGAATGAGCAGATGGTAGAGCATTCTCTCCTCACCTGTCCCCGGCGAGCGCCTGGCAGTTTCTGCCCGACGCCCGGCCGGGCAGATAGGTTCTGCGCACTCCTTCGACGACCCGCTCCATCCCCATCGCCCGCGATCCCTTCACGAGGACGAGATCACCCTGCTGCAGGAGCTCGCAGAGTAGACCTGTCGCGCCGCCCACCTCAGAGGACCAGAAGGTCTTCGCTGCGTCCATCCCCGCCGCATTCGCCCCCTCGACGAAATGGCGACTCGCCTCGCCCACCGCGATGAGCATGTCGCACCGGTGGCGAACCAACGTCTCACCTACCATCCGATGCCATCGAGCCGTATCTTCTCCGAGTTCGAGCATGTCGCCCAGTACCGCGATCCGCCTCCGCGCGGGGAGATCAGACAGCACCTCCACGGCGGCTGCGACCGAGGCCGGATTCGCATTGTACGCGTCATTGATGAGGAAGACGCCGCCGAGGTCAATCCACTCCATCCGCATCGGAGTGGGGGGAACGGCTTCAATCGCCGCGATCGATTCATCGAAGGGCAGCCCGAGTTCCCTCGCCAACGCGAGCGCGGCCAGAGCTCCGTACACGCCACCATTCCCGATCGTCTGCACCCCGACGGTCTCACCACTCCCCGTCAGGCGGAAGCGCGTGGAGCCCTGAGCAGATGATATCGCTTCGCCTCTGGTATCCGCCTGGGTCTTGATTCCGTACGTGATCGTTCGCCCACCCCAGCTCCCGGCAATCGAGACGACCCGAGGATCGTCGGCATTGATCAGCGCAAACCCATCGTCGGGAAGGGAGTGGAGCAGTTCGGCTTTCGCTTCGGCGACTCGGTCCACATCGCCCATCGATTCCAGGTGGGCCGGTCCGATGTTTGTCACAACGCCTATCTCGGGAAGACTGATCTCCGAAAGTCTCGTGATCTCGCCGATCGCGCTCATTCCCAGTTCCACAACGAGCGCCGTATGGTCGGGCGAGAGCCTGAACAGGGTCAACGGCACGCCGATCAGGTTATTGAAGTTGCCCTCATTCCTCAGTGTATTGAATTTCACGCCCATGGCCGCCGCGATCATCTCCTTCGTCGTCGTCTTCCCGTTGGTGCCCGTCACTCCGACAGTAAGCAATGAGAACTGACGTCGGTAGTGTGCGGCCAGATCCCCCAGCGCTCTCACGGTATCCGCCACGCGCACGACCACAAACGCAGCGGCAGAAGAGATACTCTTCTCGAGTGCACCGACATCGGAGATGACTGCGCCGATGGCCCCTGCACGTGCCGCTTCGCTGACGAACTGGTGGCCGTCGAAGCGCGGGCCTCTGATGGCGAAGAAGAGATCATCTGCTTTTGCAGTCCGGGAGTCAGTAGAGACTCCTGAGAACGCCACGGAGTCGCTTCCGGCAACGAGCTCGCCTCCGGTCGCCGAAAGAACCTCGCCCAGCGGTAGCACCTGCCTCCCCGTCTCTGCCATAGACTATCCGTGCCCTTCTTCTCTCAGGAACGCAGTTCAGAATCGTGCAGAGTCCGCCACCGGGGCAGACGACCCTGAACCCGCCCCCAGTAGTTCCCGGACGGTCTCGCGATCATCAAAGTGGATGCGCCTCGAGCCGAGGATCTGATAGTCCTCGTGTCCCTTCCCCGCGATGACGACGCTATCTCCTGCCCTGGCCGCCGAGAGAGCCTGCTCGATTGCGGCGCGGCGGTCCGGCTCAACACCGACCGGCGTCCGATCGCGATCGATGCCGTCAAGGATCTCATCGATGATTGCGACCGGATCCTCGGAACGTGGATTGTCGGATGTGACGATCGTATAGTCGGCAATCGAGGCGGCAATCTCGCCCATCAGGGGCCGTTTCCCGCGATCTCTGTCCCCGCCACAGCCGAAGACGGCGATGAGCCTCCCCGACGTGAGCTCCTTCACGCTGCTGAGAACGAACCGGAGCGCGTCGGGCGTATGCGCATAGTCTACGATGACCGAGAACGGATCCGCATCGACGACGAGCTCGAACCGCCCGGGGACCTGACCCACGGCAGTGAGCCCATCCTCTATCGTGCCTCTGTCGAAACCGAGCCCGAGCCCGACTGCGTATGCTCCAAGTGCATTGTGAACGTTGTGTTTCCCCCCGAGAGGAATCGTCACGCGTCGTTCCTCTCCTGCAAAGGTTACGCTGAAGCCTGTCCTATTGAGGGAAGTCTCTAGAGCGCTCGCCCTCACGTCGGCCTCTGGATCGAGCCCGTAGACAAGCGCATCGCCGTCCCACGCATCTGCCAATTCGCGTCCTACTGGATCGTCGAAGTTGAAGACAGCGAATTTCGACTCCTTCGCCGACACGGCTAGCAGCGTGAACAGATGCGCCTTAGCCGCCCGATAGGCGTCATAGGTCCGGTGGAAATCGAGGTGATCGCGCGAGATATTCGTGAACAAGGCAGCATCGAATTCGACCCCGACGACGCGGTCGAGCGCAAGGGCGTGGGACGAGACCTCCATCACTACGCTCGAAATATTCTCCCTAACCATCGACGCGAGCAGCTCCTGAAGGTCGAGCGACTCGGGAGTTGTGTGAACAGGAACGATCGCACGTTCACCGATCCAGTGGCGGACGGTTCCTATTAGCCCCGTGCGTTCTCCTGCGGCCGCGAGCACTGCGCGCGTCAGATATGAGGTGGTTGTCTTGCCGTTCGTGCCCGTGATGCCGATGACGGCAAGCTTGCGTGAGGGGCGATCACAGTACTTGTCGGAGATGAGCGCGAGCGCCCTCCGGGAATTGGGAACGTGAACAACGGTAAACGAATCGGGTGCCTCCACTTCCTCCTCGACGACGGCGGCAACGGCACCGGCCTGCCTCGCGTCATCGAGATAACGGTGCCCATCGTCGCTGAAGCCCTTGATGCAGACGAACAGATCGCCCTTCTTTACCGTCCGTGAGTCATAGGCGATACCGGAGACATCGATCGCGGTGCTTCCCACGACCGAGACCGGCTCCAGACCCTTCAGCCACTCTGAGAGCTTGGCCATCACACTCCACTTTCTTCGCC
>LJUI01000057.1 GCA_001303705.1 candidate division TA06 bacterium SM23_40 | reverse complement strand
GACCTGACCGGTGCCGGGAGCGGTGAGAGCATCTTCCTTCGCAAGGGACGAGAGCTCGTGGCGAGCGGAGCGCTCAATGTTCCTGTCGTGGTGTGGGGGAGTGAAGGTGCTGCTGACGCCGTTGTGCTTGAACAGCCGCAAGTGCTCGATGCTGTTCTCGCGGCAGAGATACTCCGGTCGATCATGGTGGAAGTGGGGGCGACTGACTGAGACTGTCGGGGAGTACGATTCTGCCGAGTTGCCCGAGTTGAGGCGCACGGTTCTATTGCCCCAAGAAATTCGTGGACAATTGGAGCGAAATCTGCTATCTATATGCTATCGGGTATTCGTGCAATAGCGGTGGAGTGCTGATGTTGAGGGGAGAGTGCAGCGGCGTCCACATATGTCACACGAAGGGAGGTAAGCCCGCTCAGCGATATGCAATGATGGTAGTGTCGTGATCGGATGTGAGCAGGAGAGGTATGAGACTGTAGTCGGTGCGAGAAGCGAATCCGTGGATGAGAGGCCTAACCGAGAGAGGAGATGGCTATGAGAACCTTGGCGTTCGTGCTCGCTCTGCTGGTGCCGTTGACCGCCGCTGCTCAGATCACGTTCGAGCGCACCTATGGTGGCGCCTCCAGTGATCTGGGCCGGTCGGTCGCCCAGACGCCCGACGGGGGATATATCGTCGCCGGAACGACTCGGTCCTACGGGGCCGGCCAGTCGGACCTCTGGCTGATCAAGACTGATGCATGGGGGTCCACATCATGGTCGACGACTTTTGGCGGCCCCCAGACCGATGGAGGCAGGTCGGTTGCCCTGACGCTCGATGGGGGATATATCATCGCTGGTAACACAACGTCTTTCGGTGAGGGCCAGACCGATATATACCTGGTCAGGACGGATGCCGATGGCCACACGGTGTGGACACGCCCGTACGGCGGCCCGCAGACGGAGACGGGCAGGTCGGTCGCGCCGACGCTCGATGGCGGATTCGTCGTCACGGGGTACACCGAATCCTACGGCGCAGAACTTAGCGACGTAGTCCTGATCAAGGTTGACGCGAATGGCGATACGGTCTGGACGCGCACGTACGGCGGTTCCAGTTACGACTCTGGCGAGTCGGTCGCGCAAACTCTCGATGAAGGATACATCGTGGCCGGGGGCACGACGACCTTCGGCGCGGGGTCCTGGGACATCTATGTGATCAAGACTGACTCCCTTGGCGATACCATGTGGACGCGCACCTATGGCGGCCCAAACTACGAGGGGGGCTTCTCGGTCGCCCAGACGAGCGATGGGGGATATATCATCGTCGGAGAGACCGAGTCGTATGGAGCCGGCGATAGGGATGTCTATCTGGTTAAAACCGACGGTGTCGGCGATACAATCTGGACGCGTACGTATGGCGGCCCGTATGCAGATGGAGGCTATTCGGTCGCACAGACAAACGACGGAGGATACATTATCACCGGATACGGCGAGCCCTTCCCCACGGGCATCGAGGACCTCTACCTGATTAGGACCGACTCAGCGGGCGATACGCTGTGGACGCGTGCGTACGCCGGCCTGGCGTGGGATGGAGGATATTCGGTCGCTCAGACTCTCGATGGGGGATACATCGTCGTCGGATACACCTGGCCCCCGGGCGATGTCGAGGATGATGTCTATCTGATCAAGACCGACGCCGATGGCATGGTCGGCGTTTCCGAAGGTGAGGATGAGCTGCCCGCGGTGGCACAGTATCTCGCGCAGAACCGTCCCAACCCGTTCGGTTCCTCCACGACGATCTGCTACTCGCTGAGCGCCGGGACTCCGGTGAAAGTGGCGGTCTATGACATCCGGGGCGCTCTGGTGCGCACTCTGGCGCAGGAGACGGTTCCCGCCGGCTTCCACAGCGTTGTGTGGGACGGACGGGACCAGCGAGGACGGAAGGTGGCGAGCGGTATCTACTTCTGCCGCCTCGAGACAGGCGAGTTCACCGACACGAAGCGCATGGCTCTTCTGCGCTAATCACCCGGGGACGTTGGTAGGTTCAGAAGGTTACCCCGTCACCCGGGGGACGTTGGTAGGTTCTGTAGGTTACTCCGGGCACGTATCTGGGTTTTGAAGGTTACCAACACCTGTTCTCCTCTGAGGACCATTCTGCGAGGGTCCGGCAGTCAGGGACGTTGTCAGGTGCTGAAGGTTATCTTCGTCGGCGCGGGATTTTTCGCTTGACGGTGGAGTGGGGGTGTGGTATAGGAGTGAGGCCTTGTGTTCGGCCTCCCCGGCCACTGTCATCAGAGGAGGAGAGTATCCGGGCTAGACACACGCAACTATGATTCGACAACGAGAAGGCGTGGACAGCAATTCTGGAGGGACCCCTGTCTGTACGGAAGCGGGGGAGATGTCACGAGGGCCGTCTGATGGCGGTCGAGGAGCGGTATCGGCACTGCTCCTTCTCACCATCGGCGGCCTCTTTCTTTTCTCTCTCGCCGGCGCCCAGATAGGAGAGTCGGTGCTCGAGGGATTGGCTCCCCCTGAGCCGGCCAGCAATGTACGGGCATTTGATACCCCGAACGACGCAGGTGGGAGTATTACGGTCACCTGGTCGCCTTCGTCCGCAGAGGCAGAGAGGCGTCCGGTCACATATGAGATACTGCGGAGCTCATCGCTCGATCCTGCGCTCGTCTCCGTGGGGAGCGTTGTCGCGGGGACGACGGCGTTCGAGGACGCTTCAGTGTATGATGGGGTCGAATACAGCTACGTCGTCCGCGTGCACGACGGATTGACCGCCGACGCCGATCCGACAGCGCCAGTCAGGTCGAGCGGCCAGCTCTTCCACCGCGGTAGAGTGAATGTCCTGGTGGGGGTCGTCCTGTTTACCGCATTTCTCGTCTTATTCATCCAGCAGGCAAAGGGGGGCAAGGAACTCTATGTCCGCAGGATCGCGGGGTTGGAGGCCGTGGACGAGGCGATCGGGCGGGCGACGGAGATGGGGAAGCCGATCCTCTATGTGCCCGGCCTGAGCGTGATCCAGGACGTGGCGACGATCGCTTCGCTCAACATCCTGAGCCGGGTTGCGCGGAAGGCTGCCGAGTATGAGACCCGGATCGTCATCCCCAATCGAAATCCAGTGGTGATGCCTGTCTGCCAGGAGATCGTCCGCGAGGCCTACACGGATATGGGACATCCGGATGCCTACCGTGAGGACGACATCTACTACGTCACCTTCAGTCAGTTCGGATATGTGGCAGCGGTCGACGGCATTATGCTGCGGGATCGGCCGGCGACCAACTTCTTCCTCGGGATGTTCTGGGCCGAGTCGCTCATTCTGGCCGAGACGGGGGCGGGCATCGGTGCGATACAGATCGCCGGCACCGACGCAGTCGCCCAGCTCCCGTTTTTCATCGCTGCGTGCGACTACACACTCATCGGAGAAGAATTGTACGCGGCCAGCGCCTATCTGTCGCGCGAGCCGCTTCAGCTCGGAAGCCTGAAGGGACAGGATCTGGCCAAGCTCCTCATCGCTACCCTCATCATTGTGGGCATGATCTTCACGACCTTTGGGTGGCCACGCTTCGTCGGCCTCTTCGCCGCCGGATAGGCGGCGTGGCCTCGATATCTGCAATCGAAAGGAGATGATTACGTGCGGCGTCAGGTTCCGCTCGCCATCTGCTTCTTCCTCGGCGTAACGATGGCGATTCAGTACTTCATCCCGCATCGTGTTTCACTGGTCTATGGTGAGACGATCAGGACATGGTACCTGATCGTCTTCACGTTCGCGCTCGTCCTCGGCACCGGGAGCCTGATCAGAGTCCACTGGGCAAGGATCAGGAGACGCGCCTCAGGGTGGTGGTACAGCTTAATCGCTATGGGAGGCCTCGTCCTCACGCTCGCTGTGGGATTTTTCGGCGGCATCGGGCAGGAAGGCCTGTTCATGAAATTGTACAACTATGTCCAGGTGCCCCTTGAGGGGACGATGTTCTCGCTTCTCGCATTCTATATTGCCTCGGCGGCGTACCGTGCCTTCCGTGCCCGCACCCTGGAGGCGACACTCTTGCTCCTCGCTGCGGGCATTGTCATGCTCGGCCGGGTTCCCATCGGCCAGAGCATATGGGCAGGATTTCCCCGGATCACGGAGTGGATACTCGAGGTGCCGAACCTCGCGGCGAAGCGAGGGATCATGATAGGGGTCGGGCTGGGGATGATATCGACCGCGGTGAAGATCATCCTCGGCATCGAGCGCTCCTGGATCGGCGGCGGCGACTGATGGGAGCGAGATCGGGAGGATAACATTCGATGGGATTGTTCGAACGTCTGATGCACATCGATAGACGGATTATCTTTCTCTGTATCGCGCTGGCCGTCCTCATTCCGTTCATATTCCCGCTACGCCTGCCCACTTACGTGACGCGCCGCGTCAAGGATGTCTATGATCGGATAGAGACGCTCACACCGGACGACCCGCCGGTACTCATCTCGATCGATTACGATCCAGCGGCGATGCCTGAGCTCCAGCCCATGACGCTCGCCGTGCTCCGCCATTGCTTCTCCAAAGATCTGAAGGTGATCACGATGACGCTCCACCAGGCTGGCCCCGGTCTGGCGCTCGACGCCACGTCCGAGGCGGCCGAGGAGTACGGCAAGGTGAACGGCATCGATTACGTCTTCCTCGGGTTCAAGCCGGCTATCGCCATGGTCATCGACCAGATGGGTCAGGACATCCACCGGGCATTCCCCGAAGACTACTTCGGCACCCCGCTCTCCGAGATCCCTATGATCGCAGATATCCATACCTACGATGATATCTCTCTCATCGTTACGTTCGCCGCGAGCGCCATCACCGAGGCCTGGGTTGCCTACGCCAACGGCCCCTATCAGGAGCCGGTGGCGGCGGGCTGCACCGCGGTGTCGGCGACCGACTACTACCCGTTTCTTCAGACAGGCCAGCTCTTCGGCCTGATCGGTGGGCTCAAGGGTGCTGCCGAGTACGAGTACCTCATTGGTGTACCGGGGAGGGCGATAATCGGGATGGATGGGCAATCGATCGCCCACTTGATCATCATAGTCTTCGTCATCATCGGAAACGTCGCCTTCTTCGTCCAGCGGCGCGGGGCTGCCGGGGGAGGGAGGAGAGGATAGGGCAATGTCGACTGATCTCTGGGTCTGGCTGGCTGCGCTCCTGACATTCTGTATCTACTCGTTCCTCTATCGCGACAACCCGGTGTACAAGGCGGCAGAGCATCTGTTCGTCGGGGTCTCGGCCGCGTACTACCTCGTCATCTATTACCATAACTCGGTGCTGCCCAACCTGGCCAGACCCCTGTGGGCTGCGGTCACCGAAGGCCAGCACGGGAACTTCATCCTCATCATCCCCGGCATCCTGGGGATATTCTTCTTCCTCCGCTTCTTCCCCCGTGGTGGGTGGCTCAGCCGCTGGTCGATCGCATTCTATGTGGGGTCGGGAGCCGGACTCTCCATTCCTCGAACGATGCTCACCCGGATCATCCAGCAGATGCAGGGGACGATGGTCTCGTTCATCCCGACTCAGGCATGGCGGACGCTTCTCGCAGAGCCGACGATCTGGAACGGACTCTGGCTGATGAGCGTCCCTCTTGCTGCTGTGGGGGTGCTCTGCACCCTCAGTTACTTCTTCTTCTCCCGGCCGCATCGAGGTGTCCTTGGTGTGACATCGCGAATCGGGATCGTCTTCCTCATGATCGGGTTCGGCGCGTCGTTCGGATATACGGTGATGGCCCGTATCTCGCTCCTGATCGGCCGTGTCTACTTTTTGCTGAGCGACTGGCTGGGGATCATCGAGTAATCATCGAGTAGATGGAAGGACGATGATCCGGCTGGGGATCGTCGACCGGGTCCTGGGATGCCTGAGCGATGTGCGCATGACTGGTGGAGGAGCCGGCGGGTATGCTCGTAGTAGCTTGTCGATAGGCGAGGGGAAATGGCGGGAGCATCAATGGGATGAGAAGAGAGAGCCCCTGTTTGGACCGAGCACAGTATATACCATGCCGAGGCCGGGTCCTGGCCTCGTTCTATATTGCCCTTGTCGCTCTGTTATTCGCATCGTCACCTCTCCTCGGACAGGCGCCCGGAGAGGGAGGTCTCGGCGATGCCGCCTCTCCCCCGGAAGCATTTTCCGCGGACATCCCGCCACCTGCTGGAGTCTCTGCGTACGACACGCCGAACGACGCAGGAGGAAGCATCACCGTGAGGTGGGAAGAGCTTCCTTCTGAGATTCGTCCCGCCCTCTCCATCACCTCGTACGAGATATGGCGTGCTGAGCACCCTGATGGGGAGTGGGAACTCGTGGGCACGGTATCCGGTGGCCTCGCTCAGTTCACCGACGGTGCGGCTGAGGATGGACGCTCCTTTGCGTACAGAGTCCGCGCCGTGGGGCAGGCAGGCGCCCGGGAATTCACTACTCCGATGTCGCAGCCGTCCGGCCCTGCCCTGGCCTCGGCCCAGCTCTTTCACCGGGGGAGGGTTAACGTACTCGTCGGCGTCGTCGTCTACACCTCTCTGCTCGCAGGCTTCATCACCGTTGCGCGCCGGGGGCGGGATCTCTACGTCCGACGCATCGCCGGGCTCGAGGCGGTTGACGAGGCGCTTGGGCGCGCGACTGAGATGGGAAAACCGATCCTGTACGTCCCGGGATTGAGCACCATCAGTGATGTCGCCACCCTGGCCTCGCTCAATATCCTCTCCCGGGTGGCTCGCCGGGCCGCTGATTATGAGAGTCGCCTCATCGTCCCCTGCACTGATCCTGTCGTGATGCCGGTCGCCCAGGAGATCGTCCGCGAGGCCTATACTGAGGCCGGGCGACCTGACGCATACGACGCGAACGACATCAGCTACATCACCTACAGCCAGTTCGGCTATGTCTCCGCGGTTGACGGCATCATGGTGCGCGAGCGTCCGGCGACGATCTTCCTCCTCGGCATGTTCTGGGCGGAGTCGCTCATCCTCGCCGAGACCGGCAACAGCGTGGGTGCGATCCAGATCTCCGGCACGGATGCCGTGGCGCAGCTCCCCTTCTTCATTGCCGCCTGCGACTACACACTCATCGGCGAGGAGCTGTATGCGGCGAGTGCTTACCTCTCGCGAGAGCCGCTCGCGCTCGGAAGCCTCAAGGGTCAGGATATGGCGAAACTCCTGATCGCGGCGCTCATGGCTGCGGGTATTCTGGCCACCACCCTCGGGATTGCAGGATTCTCCCGGCTCTTCTCCGCGGGGTGAGCGATCGCCTGCCCCATCTCTGAACGGACTCCATATGGATGGTCGACTCTGTAGGGCAGCAGGCTTTCCTGCCGGGCCCGGCCTCGCGGCATTGTCGCCGAGGGTGGCGAGCCGTATTCCGCCCGCCCTGCGGTGCATAGCACCGGAAGCTGCGGTACGTGACATGGTCAACCCTCGCCGCCCCGCACTCCTCGCGGCAGTGCTCCGTGCGGCCGGGTCGGCGCGCTCGCTCGTCCTTCTCATACCTCTTGTAGGCGTTCTCCTCATCCCGCACGCCCGGGCCGAGGTGGCGGTCGGTCCCGCAACTCCCCTTGATCTCTCCGCCGTCTCCCCCGCGCCTCCAGCCAACATCCGCGCCTCCGACACCCCAAACGATGGGGGAGGAGCGATCACATTGAGATGGGACCTCTCTCCGGATGACGGAGCGGGGCTCGGCACCGTAACCGGGTATGTCATCTCGCGCGTCGACACCTCAGGGGGCGAGCCCATGCTGCTCGCTGCCCTGGGGCCTGGCGTCGATACCTATGTCGACTCGCCTGTCGAGGACGGAACGCCGTACACCTACTTCGTCACCGCGATGGCCGGCGACGTGGCGAGCCGTGGTGCCGGGGGTACGAGCGCCCTCGCCGGGCCGCAGTGGTTCAACTTCGGCCGCACGAGCGTACTCGTCAGTATAGTCGGCTTCGCCGCGCTGCTTATCTGGTTCATCTCCCGCGCCAGGCGCGGGACAGAGCTCTTCATTCGCAAGATCGCCGGTCTGGAGGCAGTGGACGAGGCGGTTGGGCGGGCGACCGAGCTGGGAAAGCCGATCCTTTACGTCTCCGGGCTCAATCCGATGGACGACGTTGCCACGCTCGCGGCGATCAACATCCTGGGAAGGGTGGCGAGGAGGGCCGCAGAGTACGGTTCAAAGCTCGTCGTTCCCTGTTACGATCCGATGGTGATGGCGGTAGAGCAGGAAGTGGTCAAGGAGGCGTTTCTCGAGGTCGGGAGACCGGACGCATACCGGGAGGAGATGGTCTTCTATGTGACGAATAGCCAGTTTGGCTATACCGCTGCCGTCGACGGCATCATGGTGCGGGATCGGCCGGCGACGAACTTCTTCATGGGCTATTTCTATGCGGAGTCGCTCATCCTCGCGGAGACAGGGGCATCGACGGGCGCGATCCAGATTGCGGGCACGGACGCAGTTGCCCAGCTTCCATTCTTCATCACAGCGTGCGACTATACACTTATAGGCGAGGAACTGTATGCGGCGAGTGCCTACCTCTCGCGCGAGCCGCTCCTCCTCGGGAGCCTCAAGGGGCAGGATTGGGCTAAGCTGATTCTCGTCGTACTGGCGATCACCGGAGCAGTGCTCTCAGTTGCACGCTTCGACTGGTTCCGCGGGCTGTTCGCTGCACGGTAGCCAGTCTGCCGCGGAGACATCTCATGCAACGTCAAATCCCACTGGGGATCGCCTTCTTCGCCGGGCTCTTCGGGACATCGCTGTACTTCACGCCTCACCCTGCCATGGAGACCGCGAATCAGACGTTGCTCGCCTGGCTCCGACTCATCTATACTTTCGCGATGTTGCTGGGGATCTTCAGCATCACGCGGCTCCACGTCACCAAGCTTCGCCAGCGCAAGACGGGTTGGTGGTACAGCGCCGTGGTCATCATAGGACTGTTTGCGATGATCCTTGCCGGCAGGCCATGGGATCTGGACGGGAGGGGATTGCAGGAGGGGACACCGTTCATGTGGATCTTCCAGAACATCCAGGTCCCCATGGACTCGACCATGTTCTCGCTGCTTGCCTTCTTCATCGCCTCAGCTGCGTTCCGCACCTTCCGGGCCAGAACACCGGAGGCGACGCTCCTGCTCGTGGCCGCGGTCATGGTGATGCTCGGCAGGGTGCCCCTCGGGCATCTGCTCACGTCCTGGCTGCCGGAGCAGGTGGGGATTCCCGCGCTCACGGACTGGATACTGACGGTGCCCAACCTCGCGGCCAAGCGGGGCATCATGATCGGGGTCGGCCTGGGATCGATCTCGACGGCGCTCAAGGTGATCCTCGGCATCGAACGTACGTACCTTGGAGGGGGGAAATGAACGGGAGGGGGGAAATGAAACAGAAGAGAACATGGCAAGAGCACCTCCAGGCCTTGGACCGGCGGATCATCTATCTGCTCATCGCCCTCGCCGTGGTCATTCCGTTCTTCTTCCCCCTTGGCCTGCCCACCAACGTCACCGAGCCGGTGCGGCAGGTCTTCGACTACGTCGAAACGCTCCCTCCAGGGTCGGTGGTACTCATCTCATTCGATTTCGGCCCGTCGACGATGCCCGAGATGTATCCCATGGTAAGAGCCGTGCTCCGGCACTGCTTCGTCCGCGATCTTGTCGTCATCGGCGTCGCCAACCACCCGGACGGGACGGCCCTGGGCCGGATCGCGATGAGCGAGGTAGCCGCCGATTATGGAAAGGTGAACCAGGAAGACTACGTCTATCTCGGATATATGGCAGGGGCGTCGGCCGTGATGCTGGCCATCGGTCGGGATCTGCACGGCGTCTATCCACGTGACTACGGCGGTGTGCCCATCGGGGAGATCGAGCTCCTCGAGGAAGTGCATACCTACAATGACATCGATCTCGTCGTCTCGATCGCCGCCACCGCACTTGCCGAGTTCTGGGTGCTGTACGCGAATACGCCCTACCGGCAGCAAGTGGCGCTCGGGGTGACTGCGGTTCAGGCGCTCAACTTTTATCCCTATCTCGATACCGGACAGGCCATCGGTCTGCTCGGGGGGATGAAGGGAGCCTCGGAATACGAGAAGCTGGTGAACGACCTCGAGGAAGAGCTGGGGATCGCCGAGGCGAGGCGCCGTGCGCTCCCCGAGGCGCAGCTGCGCGCGCTCGAGAGGCGGTTCCGGGAGGCATCGATCGGGATGGATTCACAGTCCATCGTCCATGCTGCCATTATTGCATTCATAGTGCTGGGAAACGCTGCATTCTTCACGCTCAGGAGAAGGCGCCGGGCAGAGGAGCTCGCAGAGTCGGCGCGGGGGAAGGGTACAGACTGATGAACGAAGTCTCTCTGTGGACAGGGTTCTGGCCGTTCACTCCTGAACGGTTCGCCATCTGGGTGGGGGCGATCTTGACCCTGTGCATCTATTCGTTCCTGTACCGGGACAATCCATTCTACAAGTTCGCCGAGCACCTGCTCGTCGGCGTGTCGGCAGGATACTGGGCCCTCATCTACTGGAACGCCAATATCGTAGGGCAGCTCCTCGTCCCGGTGCTGAGAGGTGGAGTGCTCCTCCCCCTTGTTCCGGGCGTGCTCGGACTTCTCATGTTCACGAGGTTCTTTCCCCGGTTCGCCTGGATCAGCCGATATGCCATCGCGTTCTACGTCGGAGGGTACGCCGGCCTCGCTATCCCCTCCTACATGCAGGCGCGCGTGCTGGCCCAGGTTCACGCTGCCATGGCCCCGACCGTCTCGATCACGGCCGCGCTCCTTCTCATCGGCCTCATCTGCTCGCTTCTCTACTTCTTCTTTTCGCGGGAACACAAGGGAGTGCTGGGTGGAGCGAGCAGGATCGGGATCTGGTTCCTCATGGTGGGATTCGGCGCCTCATTCGGATATACCGTGATGGCCCGCGTCTCACTCCTGATCGGGCGCATGCAGTTTCTGTTCCGGGACTGGCTGGGGCTCATCCGCTGATGAATTGAGAGGGGGCTATGGCGTGGTGAGCCTCTGGCGGGCGGCCGGACATCGTCGGCGCCAGGGACGCTGATCCGGCGACGCGGCCCCGGGCAAATTGATACAGGCGGGCCTTGACAGGATCGCAGAGGATATGATACGGTGCGGCTCGGAGTTGGGTCTCAGCGCACCGGGGAATACGTATGCCAGACAGAGTGGCCGACCTACAGGAGCTCGGATGAGCGTGCATTCATCGATTTCTATCATCGTCATGCTCATCGCCTCCCTTGCGGCAGGGATCGACATCGGAGGGAGCGCGGCAGGTGCTCCGCTCCAGCCGGGTGAGGAGCCCCTCGGCGAATCGGCGTTTCTCGAGGCCTTCATCGCTACTCGGCCTCCCGGACCGGCGACCTCAGTTGTCGCTCACGATGTGCCGGGTGATGGGGGAAGGCAGATCGCCATCAGCTGGACGCGGTCGCGCGATGATGGTGCGGGCGATGACGATGTCGTGGGGTATGATATCCTTCGTTCAACACAGCCGGGCAGAGGGTATCTACTGATCGACGAGGTTCCGCCGGGCGTTGAGTCGTACGTCGACACTACGGCTACCGATGGGACGACGTACTATTACATTGTGCGGGCGAAGGATGACATGCAGACTGTCGACTCTGAGCCGAGCGGGCCGGCGGCCTCCCGCGCCAACTGGTTCCGCACAAGAAGGCTCAACATGTTCATCATCCTCGTACTCTTCTTCAGCTTCGTGCTCACATACATCGCTCAGGCGCGGCGGGGGAAGGAGCTCTTCGTCCGTCGCATCCCCGGCCTGACCGCGGTCGAGGAGGCGATCGGACGCGCCACAGAGATGGGGAAACCGGTTCTCTATGTTCCGGGGATCGGTGAGATCGACAACATCATGACCGTGGCCAGTCTCTCCATCTTGACCCATGTGGCCAAGATCACGGCCAGATACGAAAGCCCGCTCCTCGTGCCCACGGCCCGCGCTGTCGTCATGTCCGCAGCCGAGGAGGTTGTGAAGGAGGCATATCTATCGGTCGGCAAACCCGACGCGTACAATCCTGACAATATACGATATCTCTCCGACGCCCAGTTTGCGTTCGCCGCCGCGGTGAACGGCATCATGCTCCGTGAGAGGCCGGCGGCCAACCTCTATATGGGGGCATTCTGGGCAGAGTCGCTTCTGCTCGCGGAGACCGGGTTCGAAGCTGGGGCGATCCAGGTCGCGGGCACGGCGATGGTATCCCAGCTGCCGTTCTTCATCACCGCATGCGACTACACCCTGATCGGGGAGGAGCTCTATGCCGCGAGCGCATACCTGTCCCGCGAGCCGAAGCTGCTCGGGAGTCTCAAGGGCTCGGATCTGGGGAAGGCGTTCGTCATGGTCGCTATCATCGTCGGAGTGATCATGGAGACTGCGGTGGCATTCGGGGTCGCTCCGCTCACAGCCATCGCCGACATTTTCAGAAACTTCTTCTATGTGGCGGGGCAATAGAGTCGCGTTCCGGCTGCCACGCCGGTTTTTCTTCTATTGGGTGACTGGTGCGGGCGTCTGTGCCACGAAGGGACTGGCGGCGCGCCGAACAGATGAAGTACAGAGAATCGGGCGGCGTGCAGAAACGCGTGAGGCGTGAAGCGTGAAGCGTGAGGCGTGAAGCGTGAAGCGTGAAGCGTGAAGCGTGAAGCGTGAAGCGTGAAGCGTGAAGCGTGAAGCGTGAAGCGTGAAGCGAGAGGATGAACGAGTATAATGCGTAGAGAGATCCCTCTGATCATCACCTTCGTGGCCGGGTTCGTCCAGCTCGTCGACTTCTTCGTGCCCCATCCGCTGGTGGCCAACGCCGCGTCTGAGCTCCGCCAGTGGAGCGTCATCGTTATCGCCGCCTCCATCGTCCTCGGGATCGGTAATCTCCTGCGCATCCATCTCTTTGAGAGGATCCCTCGCCGCACTGCCGGCTGGCCGTACAGCATTGTACTCCTGGCCGGCATGTTCGCCATGATGATCACCGGTCTGGTCTGGGGGGTGGGAGAGGGCACACCATTCAACTACCTGTTCCGGCACCTGAAAGTCCACCTCGATATGACGATGTTCGCCCTTCTCGCGTTCTTCATCGCCTCGGCGGCGTACCGCGCCTTTCGCGTCCGCAACTGGGAGGCCACGCTCCTGCTGCTCGCAGCGGTCATCGTAATGCTGGGACGGGTACCGCTGGGTAGCCTGTTGACGAGAGGACTGCCCACAGCCCTGCAGCTGCCGGTGGTGACGGAGTGGATCATGAATGTGCCGAATATGATCGGATTCCGCGGGATCATGATGGGAGCTGCCATGGGGGTCATGGCGATGGGTCTGCGCATCATACTCGGGATCGAACGGGCATACCTGGGCGGAGAATAGGGAGGATCGGCCCTCTCATGATACGATTCTTCGAACGACTCCAGAGCATCGACCGACGCGTCGTCTTCCTCTTCGTCGCGATATGCGTTGTCCTGCCGTTCCTCTTCCCCTTCCGCCTGCCGGTGGCGGTTGGGCGATCGACACGGGGTCTGTTTGACGAGATCGAGGGCCTGCCCGAGGGTTCGATCGTAATGCTCGCCGGTGACTACAGCCCGGACGGGATGCCGGAACTCCAGCCGATGACTCTGGCGGTGTACCGCCACTGCTTCAGCCGCAACCTGCGTGTCATCTCCGTCTGCCTCTGGCCGGAGGGGCCGCCGCTCGTCGAAGCCGCCCACCAGCAGGTCGCAGCAGAGTACGGGAAGGAGTACGGAGTCGACTACGTCAATCTGGGGTACACAACCGGCGGCCCGAATGCGATGGTGGAGATGGGGACCTCGATCCCCGGCCTCTTCCCCCGCGACTTCTACCTCACGCCGGTTGAGGAGCTGCCGCTCATGCGGAAAATCTCAAACTTCGCCGATATTGCTTTTCTTGTGAGTATCTCAGCCGGGACTCCCGGAACGCGGGAGTGGGTGCAGCAAGTGCAGAGCCGCTTCGACGTCCCGATGGGTGCGGGCGTGACAGCGGTGAGCGCGCCGAACTTCTATCCGTACATGGAATCCGGTCAGCTGCTGGGCCTGCTCGGGGGCATGGCGGGAGCAGCGGAGTACGAGATCTTGATCGAGCAGCCCGGCACGGCGGCGCGTGGAATGGATGCGCAGTCTGCAGTCCATCTCCTCATCATTCTGTTCGTTGTCCTGGGGAACATCAGCTACCTTCTCTCCCGGAGGAGAGAGAGCGAGGCCTAGAGGGGACGCTGCCGTGGAGACGATTGGCGGACTCGGGTGGGTTGAGACGGTCGGGATATGGGTCGGAGCTTTTCTCACTCTCGCGATCTTCAGCTTTCTGTACCGCGACAATCCCGTGTACAAGTTCGCCGAGAGCCTCTTTGTGGGAGTGGGTGCCGGGTACTGGCTGG
>LJUI01000006.1 GCA_001303705.1 candidate division TA06 bacterium SM23_40 | reverse complement strand
GAGTGCCGCTATTCTCGCGCGTGCTCTCCAGGGGATGGAGTTCGACCTGATCCTGTGTGGAAAACAGGCGATTGATGATGACTGTGCCCAGGTTGGCACGGCGCTCGCGGAACTCCTCGATCTCCCGCAGGCAACTGTCATTACTGAGCTGGAGCTCGATCCGGGCGCGCGGAAGGCGAAGGCACACCGTGAGGTAGATGAAGGAACCGAGGTTCTTGAGGTATCATTACCGGCCGTCTTCACCGCACAGAAGGGGCTCAACGAGCCGCGGTATCCCTCGCTCCGGGGAATGATGGCGGCCAAGAAGGTCGAGATCGAAGTGCGCGACTCTGCCTCCCTTGGGCTCGCCCCGGATGCAGTCGGAGCGGGCGGCTCCAAGACCCGCATAGTCTCACTCTCTCCGCCCCCAACGCGCCCGCCAGGACAGATCATCGAGGGTGAAGTGGCTGACGCGGTCAAAGAACTGGTGCGTATACTGCGGGAAGAAGCTAAGGTGCTATAGCGATCAGGAGGGAAGACATCGGTGCCGAATGGTGTTGCTGTATTCATCGAGATGAGGAAAGGTGAGGCGCGTAGAGTATCGCTCGAACTCCTCAGTCAGGCCAGGGAATTTGCAGATACGTTAGGGAAGGACGTTGTAGCCATCGTCTGCGGGAAGGGGATCCGCGATGCTGCAGGTACGCTGGCGCAGTACGGTGCAGATCGCGTTCTCCTTGTCGAGCACGACGCTCTGGAACACTACACTACTGATGCTTATGCGTCGGCACTGACTGAGGCGTTGCGCCGGCAGCAACCGGCCATCGTTCTCTTCGGCGCAACAGTGCTGGGGAAGGATCTTGCCCCTCGGGTTGCAACGCGCATCGGAGCAGGACTGGCGACAGACTGTACCGACCTGAACGTGACGGGTGATGGGCAGACGCTCAAGGCATACAGACCCATGTACGGAGGGAAGGTCATCGCCGAGGTGGACTGGCCGCACGGGGGCATTCAGATGGCAACTGTGCGCCCCAACATCTTTCCCCTCGGCGAACCGGATGCAGCACGGACTGCGGAGACAGAGACCCTGGAGTTCGTTCCCTCGCCCGAGCCTGCCCGCACCGCCATCGTTGAGATGATAGAGACTGTAGGTGAGCGGATCAATGTCGCCGATGCGGAGGTTGTCGTCTCGGGCGGTAGGGGAATGAAGGGTGCCGAGAATTTCAAAATCCTCGAGGAATTGGCCGATCTGCTCAGTGCTGCCGTCGGCGCTTCACGATCCGCCGTCGATGAGGGGTGGAGAGATCACGCCGATCAGGTCGGCCAGACCGGCAAGGTGATATCTCCCAATCTCTATATTGCATGCGGTATCTCCGGGGCGATACAGCACCTGGTGGGAATGTCTTCGTCGAAATGTATCGTGGCGATCAACAAGGATCCGGAGGCGCCCATCTTCAAGATTGCGGACTACGGGATCGTGGCCGATCTGTTCGAGGCTGTTCCGATAGTCACCCAGGAGCTGAGGCATATCCTGGGGGAGTAGTGGTCGTGTACATACCAGGGGGCAGTGAGCAAGGGCTTCTCACTGCCCCCTTTTCTCTGTTGACCCGAGTGTCGCCGGTGACTGCAGCCGGGGTCAGCCATCTCTAACCTGAGGCTTGCTGGTCAGACCGATACCTCTCCCGCCTCCTCGGCCAGCTCCGCGATGTCCCGAACGCGAACACGTTCGTCAGCGTTCTCCGCCTTCAACCCGTCTTCGAACATGGTGAGGCAGTAGGGACAGGCGGTGCATATCGTCGCCACACCCGCCTCGAGCGCCTCGCGCGTGCGCAACTCGTTTATCCTCTGGCCGATCGTCTCTTCCATCCACATCCGGCCGCCGCCCGCGCCACAGCAGAAGGATCGATCCATCGCACGGGGCAGCTCCTGCGGCGCCGGGTCAAGAGCAGCTCTGAGGACGGAACGCGGTGCTTCGAATATGTCGTTATATCTGCCGAGATAGCATGAGTCGTGATAGACCGCTGTTCCCGAGGCGGCGGGGCCATGGAGGCGGAGCCGACTATCCTCGATCAATGTGGCGAGGAGCTCGGTATGGTGGATCACCTCGATTCCGGTCCCGTGTTCTCGATACTCGTGCCTGAAGGAATTGTAGCAGTGAGGGCAAGTGGTGACGATCCGTGTTACACCATACTGCTTGAAGAGTTCGACATTCTCCATCGCCATCATCTGAAACAGGTATTCGTTACCCAGGCGGCGAGCAGTCTCTCCACAGCATTTCTCCTCGGCACCGAGGATTGCGAATTCGACGCCGGCAGCCTTGAGGAGCCTGGAGGTCGCCACGGCGACCTTCTTATTCCGTTCGTCGAATGAGGCGGCGCAGCCGACCCAGTACAGCAACTTGCTCGACCCAACCTCAGAGAGGATGGGGATGTCGAGTCCCTGGGCCCAGTCGGCACGGGTCGCCCACCCGATCCCCCACGGATTGAAATTCGTCTCCATGTTCTTGAAGAAGAGGCGGAGCTCGGACGGAAACTTGCTCTCCGAGAGGACGAGGTATCGACGCATGTCGGCGATCTTGTCGATCACCCGTATAAGGACGGGGCACTCAGTCTCGCAGGCGGCGCAGGTGGTGCACGCCCAGAGCACGTCCTCCTCGATCGTCCCGCCGGTGACAAGGGGCAGCTCCGGGTCCGCTGTGGCTTCCTGATTCTTCTCTCCCGCCCTCGACGCCCTCAGGATGGTCGGTCCGTACACGGAGAGGTGGTGTCTCAAATCTTGAAGAACTTTCTTGGGAGAGAGCGGCTTGTCGCTGAGATGGGCGGGGCAGACAGCCTGACACCGGCCACACCGGGTGCAGGCGTCGAGCTCGAGAAGCTGCTTCGGCGCGAATTCGTCGATCTGCGAGGTGCCATAGATCTCCGATGCCTCGAGATCCATGGGCCTGAGTGTTCCCCGGGGATCGGAGGACGCGACGGCGATGTTGATCGGCGATGTGAGGATGTGGAGGAGCCTCGAATACGGAATATAAGCAATGAATCCGAATGTGGCCAGAAGGTGCAGCCACCAGAAGAGCTGGTGCAGCCTGGTAGTTGCGCCATCGCTCAACGAGGCCGCACCGGCGAGCCTGGCGATGCCGGCTCCTACGAACGACCAACTCTCCCACGGTGGCTGTAGAACATAGAGGCGGAGTCCTTCGATGAGGAAGCCGCTTACGGCCAGGAAGAGAAGAAGGGCGAGTGCGATCTTGTCGTCGAATCGCTCGTCCAGCTGCTCGGGGCGTTGGATGTAGCGTCTCAACCCTAGGAGCAGAATTCCGAGAAGGAAGGCGATCCCTCCGAGCTCGAGGGCGAATGAGACAGCCAAATAGAACGGACCGAAGTAGAAGCGGCCCGGGAGGTCGGCCTCGAGAAAGACGATTATCGTGCCGACAAGGAGAACAGCAAATCCCCAGAACAGCAGGAAGTGAGCGATACCGGGAAATGGCGTCCGGAAAAATCGTGCGTGTCCCAGTCCGAGAGAGACTACGCGAGCTATGCGCCGGCCCGGGGTGGTTGGATAGATCTCATGGATGACGCCGGGGGAAGCGGCGCTGAGGTGCCGTGCGCCGAGCATCCACAGGCGCACTCTTCTCCAGACTCCATAGGCGAAGATGGCAAGAGAGATGGCGAAGAGCGGGTACAGCAGCAGATGGCCGGGGATATTCCAGTAGATCTCCCGCGTCGGTGACATCGTTTCCCTCTTTCCTTACAGGGTGGATTTCGACCGTCAGGCTTTACAGTTCCCTTCTATCACAGGTACTATCGAGGGGCAAGTCCTTTTCGGGCCCGCGCGTCCGGCGAGATGATCAGACAGGAAGGGAGCGACCCGACCAGGGTCGCTCCCTTCCCGAAATCGTAGTTGTCTGTTGGGTCACTCCCCTTGAGGAATGACGGTTGTCTGCGGCGTGGGCTCCCTACTCTGCAATCACATCGAACGTGAAGCTATCCTCACACCACACCTCGTCCGGCGGCACGCCGATGGTGGCAATGTACTCGTATTCCCCGAGCGGAGCATTGCCCGGAATCTCGTGAGCGATATATCGATCGACCACCTGCCCGGGCGAGAGCGTTACCCGCATCGGGCCCATGAGCGGATAGCTGCCCACCCCCGGCACTAGCGCCTCGGTCCGCGCGTAGAAGGTCTGGACCTCCGGGGTCTGATTGACGAGGTGGGCCGTGAAGCCGAGGGTGTCACCTGTCGCGAAGACAGTGGCGTCGGGGACGAGATCGATGGTGACAGGGCTGCGGGATGGAACCTGCATGGTGATGCAGTGGACTGCCCCGCCCCAGCCGATCATGGCCGCGCAGTCGATGCCGATGATGTCGCGATCCGGCAGGGCATTCTCATAGATGGTCATGGCAGAATCGTCGTACGCGACGTCGTACCCGACGGGGACGAGCACTTTGCTATTGACGAAGAGCGAGTTGAGGTATGTGGGATAGTCATTCGGGGGGGGATCGGGGGGCATGGGGATGCGCACCACGTCGTAATACTCGCCGTTCAGGTTCTGGGTCGAGGCGATGGTGGCGGCATTATCATTGAGGCGCTGGTAGTTCGGGTTCCCGGGAGGGTACTCGCCCACCATCACGGTGTGATCGTTCAGTATCTTGGCCCAGATGTCGATGTGCCCGGTGTACTCGCCGTACATGCGCGGGAGGACGAGAAATTGCTCGCAGCCGAGGTAGTACTCGATTACCGAGTCGATCTCTGCCGGTGTGAGGCCCGGATTCTCTTCATATATCAACTCGCTCGACATCCCGGTGCCGATCCCGTCGACCATGAAGTTCCCGCCCGCATGGACCAGAGTGGGCTCGTACACAGGGATATCCCACGCATCTCCTATCACCTGGGGAATAAGGTCGTCCAGAGGTCTCGGGCGATTGTAGATGAGATCTACGATGCCGTACCCGCCGTCTCCGTCCCAGATAAACCACGGACCGTAATCGCGGATCCAGATCGAATTGGTTGGCCCGATTATGAATTGAATGTTGTCGAGCGGGATCCCGACACCTGTGAGATACGACTCGGCGTATGACTGCTGGGAGGCGTTATCGACTATTATGTAGCAGGTCGTCTCCTCTTGGATCTCGTCGATTAGGTCGATGGTAACGGAGAAGGTGTACCATCTGATGAGGACGCCGTCCAGGGGCTCGAATTCTCCCGGACAACGTACCGGCTGTGTGGGAGGAGGCGTCCAGCGGTGATCCACTCCGATCAGGTGGCGAAGCCCTTCCTCCTCCGGCGTCATATAGGCGGGCAGGAAGTCGGATGAAGCCTCTCCGGGGATATTGTTCTCCCTCGGAACAGCTAATGCTGTGCCGGCGAATGCCAGGATAGCCAGCAATATGGCGCGGTGCACCTTCGCGGACATGATCGATCTCCTCCTATCGTTGTGACTGTGGCCCGTGGTCGTCTTTCCGGTGGACGTGCTCCCTCACCGCCACATCGTACGCTGCTCCGCCTCCGTACAGAGTCCTGCCGTGGACTGAGGCACGATCCGGGCACGAGACACGACTATCTCTTCGGTTCTGCTCGACTCGATCTCATGAGAGCATACCACAGTTTGTGTAGTTCGTCAAGAGCGAATGGCGATGTGCGAGTCGGCGGCGTGACAGTTGACAAGTGAGGCCCGATGCGGTATCATGGGTATAGTACAGCCTCACAACATACCATACGTCACACCGCGTCCTCCTTCTATGGCGGAGTGAACGGCCGGTTCCCGATGGGTATCGCAAGAAGAGGGCAGGAGTGGCGTATCGAGAGTTCGTGTCTGCCAGGCATCGCAATGGGTGTAGAAGGGGAGAATGCTCGACATGGAGAGGAGGGAGAGGCGGACAATGAGGCCATCAGGTACGGAGCAATCGAGCTACTGTAAGATGTGTACGCAGATCACTGCTACCGAGATCGTCCGTCAGCGCGATGGAGACGGGTTAGTGTGGATGAAGTGTCTGGTGTGCGGGCATATCTTTCCCAGTCGATGGGAGAGTGCGGAGGAGAGGGAGGAAGGAGGCAGTCAGGTCTATTCTCTCCCCGCGCGAGAATACAGCCCGGCCCACACCTTCGCGGTAGGCGACCGCATATTCCACAAGGCCTGGAATGACACTGGTGTTGTCCTGAGCAAGCGCCCCTCCGGGCAAGGTCGTAGTGCGATAACGGTCCGTTTTCATAGGCTGGGACAGAAGACCCTCGCTGCTCGCGCCTAGGGGTCTCCTCGCGCTCGACCGGGGTCACCACTTCTCAATGAAAAGCCTCACTTCCAGGGCTACCTGTGTATGTCATCGCTCGACCCCATTTTCAGACCGAAGTCAGTTGCCGTGATCGGGGCCTCAACGCGCAAGGGTGCGATCGGCCACCAGATCGTGCGCAATATCATTGATTTCGAGTTCAACGGCAAGCTATTCCCTGTCAACCCGAGGGCCGAGTTCACCCACAGTATCAAGTGCTACCATTCAATTACTGATATCCCGGATGAAGTTGATCTGGCGGTTATCGTCGTTCCCAAGGAGAGCGTGCTCGAGGTCGTGGAGCAGTGTGGAGAAAAGGGTGTCAAAGGCCTTATCGTCATAAGCGCTGGCTTCAAGGAGATCGGCGGCCAGGGCATCGAGCGCGAACAGAAGTTGATGGAGATTGTGCGCCGCCATGGTATGCGCATGATCGGGCCCAACTGCATGGGAGTATTCAACGCCGATCCTGATGTTCGTCTCAACGCGACCTTTGCCCCTACGCAGCCGTCTCAGGGAAGGATCGGCTTCATGTCCCAGAGCGGCGCGTTAGGGGTGGCGATCCTCAATGTCGCTCAGCGTGCTCACATAGGATTCTCCTATTTCGCCAGTGTCGGCAATAAGGCGGACATCTCCGGGAACGACCTGCTCGAATACTGGGAGAATGATGACCAGACAGAAGTGATAGCTCTCTATCTCGAATCCTTCGGCGACCCGCGCTCATTCACCCCACTCGCGAGACGTATCTCCAAGAAAAAGCCGATCATCGTAGTGAAGTCGGGTAGGACGGAGGCAGGAGCCCGCGCCGCATCTTCCCATACCGGCGCAATGGTGGCCCGGGATGTGGCCGTCGACGCGCTTCTTCATCAGTGTGGAGTGATTCGAGCGTTCGATATCGAAGAGATGCTCGATCTCATACTCGCGTTCACCAAATGTCCTGTGCCCTGCGGCAATCGAGTTGCCATCCTCACGAATGCAGGCGGCCCCGCCATAATGGCCACAGACGCCTGCGTCAGTCTCGGCTTAAAGATTGCCACACTGTCGCCCGAGACAGTCGAGGGGCTCCGGCGGTTTCTCCCTCCTGAAGCGAGCATCGTCAATCCAGTCGACATGATAGCGAGCGCGGTTGCCGATGACTATCGCAGAGCGCTCGAACTCATCCTCGCCGATCCCGACAACGATATGGTGATTGTCACGTTCGTACCACCCATGATGATCAACCCGGTTGACATCATCAGGGCGGTGACGGAGGTGAAGCAGCGGTTCGAGAAGCCAGTATTGGGGGTCTTCATGGCCGAGGAGACATTTTTCGAGCAGGTTCCACTGATTGTGCCCGACAGTCCGCCGGTGTACCGGTTTCCCGAATCTGCCGCCCGTGCGTGTGCCGAGCTGTACCACTACCATACATGGCGGTCCAGACCGAAGGGAGAGGTCGCAGTCGCGGATGTCGACCGGGAAAGAGCAGCGAAGATACTCGAATCCCGGCAGCGTGGCGGAGGAGGATATCTCGAGCAGCTGGAGGCCTACGAAGTCCTCGCCGCATACGGGTTCCGGTATTGCCGCCTGAAACTTGTCGATACGATCGAGGATGGCCTCGAGGCAGCCGAAGAGCTGGGATATCCGCTCGTCCTCAAGGTCGCCGGAAGGGGTATCGTTCACAAATCAGATATCGGCGGCGTCATCGTCGACATACGTGATGGCAAGGAGTTCGTGGAGGCCTTCAGGACGATGAAGAAGGCCCTGACGAAACACGGTGTGATCGACAGGGTCGAAGGCTATTATGTGCAGGAGATGGGGAAGACGGGCCAGGAGGTTATTCTCGGCATGGTCTACGACCCGACATATGGTCCCCTTCTGATGTTCGGACTGGGAGGGAAGTACGTCGAGGTGCTACGTGATGTGATTTTCCGTGTCGTTCCCATCACTGATGTGGACGCGGAGGAGATGGTGACGTCCATTCGCGGCTATCCGCTCCTCACCGGAATGCGCGGGGAGGAGGGTGTCCATATCGAAACGTTGGTCGAATCCCTCCAGCGGCTCTCTCAGTTGGTTACTGACTTCCACTGTATCGGTGAGCTCGATGTCAACCCGTTCATCGCTGCTCCCAGGCCCGAGGACTGCAAGGTCGTTGACGTTCGCATCAATGTGAGTCCAGCCCCGTGCTAGCGGGGCCGGCTCGTCTCATCCATGAGCTCCCCTATCTGTCCGCTCCCCCTCCGATCACCCCGTGTGGTGGGTCCTCCACGTCCTCCCTAGATCGGGATATGGACTGAGAGCGTAGATTCGTCTATTTCTCGAGTTCTTGCCCGACGGCCTCTGCGATCCGATCGGCGAGCTTGAGCGCCTCATCGCGGTACGTCGTTGCCTGATTGCGCACTTTTCCCACAAACGCCTCATCGGTGATCGATGCGAGGTTGATCCGGACGTTGTAGTAGGCTCCGATGGCCGCCGCCCGCCCGGCGACGCCGGCCACGCCCGCATCGCTGACGGAGGTCCGCAACCCTTTCTCGGCGACGCGGAGTGCGAGCTTGAGGGCCTCGACCGAGGTTTCGAGTACCTCGAGCGGCACGAGGGTGGCCTGCTTTGTTGCCTCCTGGATGGCCTCCTGTCTCCGCGCCTTGTCCTCGTCCGTCTTCTTCCGCAGCCTGAATGCCGCCATGACTCTGTTGAAGGCCGCGGTATCGCGGTCGATGGCGGCCACGAACCCATCCTTCAGCTCCTGAGCCCTGACGGCGATACGTTCCATCTCATCCTGCGAGTCTCTATATTCCTTCTTGCCGAAGGTGAGATTGGCCACCATGGAGGCAAGCGATGCTGCGAGAGCTCCGCACAGGGCAGCCGCACTCCCCCCTCCAGGAGCCGGAGAGTCGACAGACAGCTCGTTCATGAAACTCTGGATATCCTTTGATACGAGGGAATCCTCGTTCCGGCCGAATTGATATTCGATGATCTTCTTCCGCGGGTCGAATTCGGCGATCTCCCTGAACCCCATCGAGCGTATTGCGGTTTCGATGAGGACTTCCTCAGGTACGCCAGCGGACTTCCCTTGCTTCTGTAGAAAGTAGCGGCCCGCCTCCAGTACGGCAGCTTTCGGGATCAAGCCCACGAGCTCACTGCCGGTGACGCGAAGCCCGAGGCGATCTGCCTCGCGAACGACCTCTTCGAACGCAACGTGGGGCGGCGTCACCTTGTAGTTGATGAGATTCATCGTGACCTGGGCGATGCCGAAATCATCGAGATACCACCCTGTAGCATTGCATGCTTTGAGGGTCCCTGGTTGTCTCAGGGCGCGGCCATTCTCGTCTCTGACGATCCTGCCGTCCTTGTCCCGCTTTGCCTTTCCGGTCTCGCGGATATTGAAGGCTATCTCCTTCGCCAGCCTCGCGTCGGTCGTGTTGAGATTTATGTTGTACGCGATGAGGAATTCGCGCGCTCCGACTACCGTCGCCCCGGACCTGGGGTTGAAGACCGGTTCGCCGAAATCTGGCTTCCATTGGGGATCCTTCAGCTTGTCCGCCAGTCCCTCGTACTCACCCTTTCGAATCGTCGGCAGCTTCCGGCGTTCGGGTACGGTGGCTGCATTCTCATAGAGGTAGACCGGAATCTTGAGTTCGTCGGCCACCCGTTTCCCGAGTCGCCTGGCCAGCTCGACACAATCGTCCATGGTGACTCCACTCACGGGTACGAGCGGACAGACGTCGGTTGCTCCCATGCGAGCATGGGCGCCCTCGTGTTTCGACATGTCGATGAGCTCGGCTGCCTTCCTGATGGCGTTGAACGCTGCCTCGATGACACCTTCCGGAGAACCGATGAACGTCACGACGGTTCGGTTGGTATCGCGGCCGGGATCTACGTCGAGGAGCTTGACCTCGGCTGTGCTGGAGATCTCGGCTGAGATATTGTTGACAATATCCATGTCCCTGCCTTCACTGAAGTTGGGGACGCACTCAACAAGCCTTAGCATACCTTCTCCCCCTCTCATCCGCATGTGACATCCCTATAGCCGTCTATGGGATCGGGCCATGCCGCTCCGATCAGCTTCGTTGCCTGACTCCGCGTGATGCTGTGCTGGGAGATTAGCCGGTTTTCTCGTTGGCGTCAACGAAAAAGCCTCGATAGGTTCTGTCGGAAGTAGTGGCCTGAAGAATTGAGACCGGAGACTGACGAGGCGGAGACGATATGGGTCGGACGTTGCTCCGTGTCTGTACGAGGTCCTGGTCCGATCGGTGAACGGGCCGAAAGTCGGTAAAAAAATATTTTGTTTTCGAGAGAAAAAGTATTGACGAATGTAAGCGAGTGCTTTATGTTTTACACGATGATGTATGTACGGTGTCAACATGAGATACGTACTGAGATGATGATCGCCTCATGCACGATGGTCTCGACGCAAGAGTCTGTTCCGATCGGAAATCGGTCAGTGATGTGTCGAATGGATCAACTCCAAGAGAGAGGGGGTGAGGCGTAACAGACGAATGCTTGAGATCATGGTGGGGAGGATGATGAAGGAAGACTAGATGTTGAGGAGAGTCGTTGTAGAGCAGTTCAGTCAGGTGCAGTCACTCTCACGGGAGAGGAGGTGAAGGTCGGAATGATGCGAGCCAAGAGGAAGACGAAAGCAAAGGCGAAGAGAAAGAGGACTACGAAGAGGAAGGCTACGAAGAAGAAGGCTGCGCCAAAGGCAAGGTGCATCGCGAAGACCCGTGCCGGTAAGCGGTGCAAGCGACCGGCGGCGCCGCGTTCTCCGTACTGCGCTCAGCACAGGACTGCGGCGAAGAAGGCGGCAAAGAAGACTACGACGAAGAAGAAGGCGAGAAGAAGGAAGAAGAGGAAGTAGTAGCGATGGCCTTTCGCCAGTACGGGATGCCATGCGCTACGTGGCTCTGAATGCATCGCAGGCGGCAGCCTGGCGGTGCAACGCCGCGGGCCATGAAACAAGAGAGGCCGGACTGCGTACGAGACTCTTCGACGCAATCCGGTCTCTTTGTCTTCTGAGTGACGAGATGGAGATGTCGTAGGAGGGAATGCGCTCAGGTCGGGGGATGGAGGGGCTCCCAGACCATATCATCTATCGATGTGTCAGCCTCTTCCTCCTCCACCCAGTCGGAGACAGCATACGATACGATCCGGTCGCCCTCCGCGACCACTACTCTGTCAATGCCGGCATTGATGATGACCCGGCGACAGAGCTTGCACGGCCTCGTTCCTGTCACTGGCCGACTGTCATCCGCAGAGAGGCCGGCGAGGTACAGCGTGGCGCCCACCATGTCTCGCCGTGCTGCGTGGATGGCTGCATTCATCTCCGCATGCACCGATCGACACAGCTCGTATCGCTCGCCGCGCGGGATCTTGGCCTCCTCACGAGGGCAGTAGCCGATATCGACGCAGTTCACGGTTCCGCGGGGTGCTCCGCTGTAGCCGGTACTCACGATCTGATCGTGATTTACGATGACCGCACCGAAATTCCTCCTGATGCAGGTCCCTCGTCTCGCAACCTCACGCGCGAGGTTGAGATAGTATTTGTCTTTGGATGGCCTACCCATGATAGTGCTTCTGTAGTCAGGTATCGGTCTCAGGCTGCTCTTCCCGGTCCGTACCGGCGGGAGCTCTGGAATCAGGTCTAGAGGTTATCAGAGAGAAGCTGCGTGCGTCAACAGGAAAAGCGAGAAGCCCTTGACATTGCCCCTACCTTTGTCTACCATAATATGTGTTTGGCAAGCGAGTGTGGAAGGTGACGGCGACACACGATGATCGAGGGAATGGGTATGCCGAAAGTCGCAGCATCGATTCTGTCGGCGGATTTCTCCAGGCTGAAGGCGGAAGTCGAGAAGGCTGAGTCTGCGGGTGTCGATCTTATTCACCTCGATGTGATGGACGGTCGATTCGTTGACAACGCGACGTTCGATCACACCTTGGTGGCGAAGGTGGATAGCTGGACTTCGCTGCCCCTCGACGTTCACCTGATGGTCGCAGATCCAGGGAACTGGGTACAGCCGATGGTGGAAGCCGGGGCGGATTACATCACGATCCACTATGAGGCGTGTCCGGAGCCACGGACCGTTCTGTCGGATATCAGGCGGCGCGGGGCGCGAGCCGGTATCGCGGTGAATCCCGACACTCCCACTGAGCAGCTGGCATCACTCTTCCCCGAGATCGATCTGTTATTGATCATGTCCGTCCAGCCGGGCCGCGCTGGCCAGGAATTCGATCGCCGAGTGTTGGCCAAGATGGCCGAGACCAAGAGGCAGATCAGGGCCGCGGGGTACGAGATAGAGCTCGAGGTCGACGGTGGAGTGAAGCCGGAGTTGGCAAGGCAACTGATCGAGGCAGGTGCCGACATACTGGTGGCGGCGACGGCGATCTTCCAGGCCGATGATATGCGCCGTGCCATAGCCGGTCTGAAGGACGAGGATGTCTAGCGTCGGGAAAGGAGCACTGTGATGAAGCCTGTCAGGGCAACCGTCAAGAGCGGCGAATGCAATCAGGGATTCCACAAGGTGGGGGATAGCTGGACGATCGGTAACCTCACTCCCGAGGGGATGTGCACCTCTGCTTTCGATGCACTCTTTCCTCTCATTCTGACTCTGCAGTGCGGAGGGAAGTTCTTCTGGGAAGGTAACAAGAATGTAACCTGTGCTTCGTGTCCCGACGACACTGGCCTCGTATTTGAAGTCAGGCTGGCGGACGAATGACCTCAATCCTCCCCACTCTTGAGCTCGATCATCACCTGTCCCACGTTCACCATGTCGTCCTCCCGCACGAGGACGCGGTCCACGTAGCCGTCAATCGGGGCCCGCACCTCGTTCTCCATCTTCATGGCCTCTACCACTGCCAGTGTGTGGCCGCGTTCAACCCGATCGCCCTCCGTGACGTTCAGCTTGACCACCCTTCCGGGCATAGGCGCGATCGCCGTCAATTCTCGTCTGTCGATCGGGAGGTCCCTGGTGCCGTGCTTACGGCCACCGGGTGTGGCTTCCTGGAAGCAGAACTGCCGCCCATCGACGGCCACGTATGTGGCTCGCCCGGCCGACGCGATATGGATGAGCCGGTTGGCCCCGTGGATTACGAGAGAGAACGTGTTCGAGGAGATGGGGCGTACTGAGACCTGGTAGATCCGATCTCCCACCGTCACCTCGTATCCGTCCTCAGCTCGTTCCACCCCCAGTCTGTACTCTTCGTTATTGAACGTGAGATTCAGTTCCACTTTTCTCTCAGTCTGCTCCCTTCCCCTGGCCGATCTCCCACTCTCCGGTAGCATTCCATGGATTGGGAAATGCAGGGCCCGATGCGGCTGCTCGTCCTGCTGCCCGCGGCGGATTGAGATGCCTGTAGATGGCGGCCGAGAGGAGCGCAACATCCAGGTTCGCCGGTTCGTCCCCCGCTTCGCGCCACTGGGCGAAATGCTCGGGGATGAAGTCCGTATGTGTATTGCCGGCGGCAAACTCCGGGTGCGCGATGACGTCTCGAAGGAAGGCAATCGTGGTCTTGATCCCTAGAATGGTGTAATCCCTGAGTGCCGTGAGCATGCGACTTCGCGCCATCTCGCGGTTCTCGTCCCAGACGATCAGTTTCGCCAGGATGGGGTCATAGTGCATCGTCACGTCGCATCCGGCGTAGATGCCGGTATCGTTGCGTATTCCAGGGCCGGCCGGTTCCTGGAGGAATAGTATTGTTCCGAACGAAGGCATGAAATCGTTCTCAGCGTCCTCGGCGTAGATCCTCGCTTCGATCGAATGGCCTCTCGGGACGATATCCTGTTGTTTCACCGGAATGGGGTCTCCCGAGGCGAGGGCGAGCTGTAGCTTGACGATGTCGATACCGGTCGTCATCTCGGTTATGGGGTGTTCCACCTGGACCCTGGTGTTGACTTCGAGGAAGTAGAAGTCGCCATCCTGATCGAGCAGGAACTCGACGGTCCCCGCATTTGTGTAGTGTGCCACCCTGGCGACTTCGATCGCCACCTCTCCCATCTTCCTCCTCAGCTGGTCGTCGAGAGCGGTACAGGGAGTTTCTTCGACTATCTTCTGATGCCGCCGCTGGATCGAGCACTCCCGTTCGAATAGGTGGACTGTGTTGCCCGAATGGTCCGCCAGTATCTGAAATTCCACGTGGCGGGGCCGTTCGATGAACTTCTCTACGTAGACGGTGTCGTCGCCGAACGCCGATTTCGACTCCCGGCGGGCTCCCTCCAGTGCGCGTTCGAGCTCTGCCTGAGAACTGACGGCCCTCATGCCCTTGCCTCCTCCGCCGGAGGCAGCTTTGATCAGAACCGGGTATCCGATTCGGGATGCCTGTTGCACGAGGGCGGCCGTATCGCGAACGGCAGTCTCCATGCCGGGGATGACCGGGATTCCAGCCCGTATCATCGTCTCCCGGGATTCCAGCTTGTTCCCGAGCAACCTGATGGCCTCGGAGGTGGCGCCCACGAAAATCAGCCCCTCATCCTCGCATCGCTTGGTGAAATGGTAATTCTCGGCGAGGAAGCCATATCCGGGATGGATGGCGTCAGCCCCACTCATCTTTGCGATGTCGATGATCTTATCGATATTGAGATAGCTTTCCAGAGGAGGTGGGGGCCCGAGCGAGTATGCCTCGTTGGCGAGCTGGACGTGAAGGGAGGAGTGATCGACATCGGAATAGACAGCAACTGTCGGGATACCGACCTCCCGACAGGCCCGGATGATGCGTACGGCGATCTCACCTCTGTTTGCTACAAGGACTTTCTTCAGCATTGTGCTCGGAAAGTCTCCCTCCTTCGGGCCAGAGCCTCCTGGGCCTGCCTCAGGACTGCCCCGTACACCGCACTACCCCCTACACCGCCTCGATCTCGATCGGTAGACAGGATCTGGTCAGTCCGCTGGCTGCTGGGGCGAAGCCCACTGCGGTTTCCTCTTATCGAAGTACGCAGACATGCCTTCTTGACCCTCGTCGCCCATGCGGAGCGTGGCGAGGATCTTCGCCGTGTATAGCTGAGCGTCTTCGAGCGACATCGACGGGACGTTCTCCAGTAAGTCTTTGCATACCCCGAGTGCATGTGGCCCGCTCGAGAGAAGCTCCTTGATCAGATCGTCGACAGCGGCGTCGAGCTGTTCAACAGGAACGACCCGGTTGACGAGTCCCGCTTGCTCCACTTCGGCAGCTGTGAGACGCTTGCCGGTAAGGAAGAACTCACGGCATGTTCCCTCACCCACCTTTCGGACTACGTAGGGAGAGATACATGCAGGCACAACTCCGATCTTGACCTCGCTGAAACTGAACTTCGCTGTCTCGGCAGCGATGGCCATATCGCAGGTCGACACGAAGCCGGTGCCCCCCCCGATGGCTGCGCCATTCACTCTGGCGATCGTCGGCTTGGGGAGCGAGTAGATGGCGTAGAGGAGCTTCGACAGCTCGAGAGCGTCGGCGACATTTTCGTCGTACGAGTAGTCCTTGACCGCCTTCATCCAGTGGAGGTCAGCGCCGGCGCAGAATGACTTGCCGCTGCCGGTCAGGACGACGACGCGGACGTCCTCGTCAGACGCCAGGCGGGAGAGGACCTCAAGCAGCTCGGTAATCATGACGTCGTTGAACGCATTGTGGATCTCGGGACGATTGAGCAGGATGCGTCCCACCCTGTCGCCGACATCACATCTGATGGTCGTGTAGTCCTGCATTCTCGGTCTGCTCACTCGGGCTATGGATCTTCTACATCCTGAATACGCCGAAGCGGTGATCCGGGATCGGTGCATTGAGGGACATGGAGATCGCCAGGGCGAGGGCCGTCCTGGTGTCGAGCGGCTCGATCACACCATCGTCCCACAACCGGGCGGTGGCAAAATATGCGCTTCCTTCTTGCTCGTATTTCTCCAGGGTGGGGGCCTTGAACGCCTCCTGTTCCTCCGGGGTCATCGTCTTTCCTTCGCGGCGGAGTATGTCCATCTTGACAGTAAGGAGTACATTCGCTGCTTCCTCGCCGCCCATGACGGAGATCTTCGCGGCAGGCCACATCCACATGAGGCGCGGTCCGTACGCCCGCCCACACATCCCGTAGTTGCCGGCTCCATGCGATCCCCCGACGATCACTGTGAACTTGGGCACGTCCGCATTGGCGACCGCATGCACCATCTTTGCCCCGTCCTTCGCAATGCCCCCGTGTTCGTACTCCTTGCCAACGATGAACCCGGTGATATTCTGAAGGAAGAGGAGGGGGATCTTGCGCACGGAACACATCGAGACGAAATGGGCTCCTTTCAGCGCGCTCTCCGAGAAGAGGACCCCATTGTTCGCGAGGATTCCGACGGGGTACCCCATGATGCGGGCAAAGCCGCAGACGAGGGTAGTGCCGTAGAGTTCCTTGAATTCGTGAAACCGGCTTCCGTCGACCAATCGCGCGATCACTTCGCGGATGTCGAACTGCTTTCGGAGATCGCGGGGGACTATCCCGTAGATCTCCTCCGGGTCATATGCCGGATCCTCGGGCGGAGCCACATCCAGTTGGAATTTCGTTGGTCGGGGGAGGTTTTCGACGATGTTCCGGGTGATCTCCAGGGCATGTTCGTCGTCGAGCGCGTAGTGATCGGAGACACCGGAGATGCGGCAGTGGACATCCGCTCCCCCGAGTTCCTCCGGGGTGACATCGACGCCCGTGGCGGCCTTCACGAGCGGAGGGCCGCCGATGTAGATGGTACCTCTTCCCTTCACGATCACCGTCTCGTCGCTCATTGCCGGCACGTATGCGCCGCCGGCGGTGCAGAACCCGAGGACGACCGAAATCTGCGGAATGGAGAACGCCGACAGTCTCGCCTGATTGTAGAAGATGCTGCCGAAATGCCCTTTATCCGGGAAGACTCCTGCCTGGAGTGGAAGAAAGATCCCGCCCGAGTCGACGAGATAGACACAGGGGAGTCTGTTTTCGAGTGCGATCTCCTGGGCCCGGACGTGCTTCTTGATCGTTTCGGGGAAATAGGTCCCGCCTTTGACGGTAGCGTCGTTGGCAACGATGAGCACCTCTTTGCCGTGGACCACACCGACACCTGTCACGATGCCTGAACAGGGGGCTTCATTCTTGTACATGTCATATGCTGCGAGCGAGCTGAACTCGAGGAAGGGGGTGCCGGGGTCGAAGAGAAGCCGGAGGCGCTCCCGCGCGGTGAGCTTGCCGCGGGACTTGTGTTTTTCATGGGCCGCCGGTGGCCCGCCGGCCTTTGCCTGTTCGAGTCGGCTTCGGAATTCCTCGATCTTCTCGAGGTAGTACTCCTTGTTCTCCTTGAATTCCTGACTCGACGTGTCGATCCTCGATTCTATCCGATACATGCTTCGACTCTCTCGTCAGCCGTTGGGGCAGGAGATCTGACGTCTGGTGGAGCGGCGAGGACCGCCCGGACCGGGATCACTGATCATTCGGTCATTCGGCCATGGATCTCCCACCCGTCCTCCTCGCGGGTCCTAGGCCGGGACGCACTTGTATCCGTAGCAGATGATCCCGGCCTCTCCCTCGTTCTGGATCAGGCGAAATTCGATGCGGACACGCTGGCCGATCTCGAGTGCGTCGAGGTCGACGTCCGCGATCTGCGCCGAGATTCTCACTCCGTCGTCCAGTTCGACGATCCCGACGGCGTAGGGAGCCTGATCGACGAACTGGCTGGGCGCGACGCGGATAATCGTGTACGTGAAGACCGTCCCCTCATCTGAGAGCTTGACAGTCTCGAACTGGCGTCCGCTGCATGCAGAACAGACGAGCCGGGGCGGGAAGTGGATATTCCCACAGTCTGTGCACTTGCCCGCCTCGAGTCTATAGCGCTGAGGGATCTCTCTCCAGTATCGGGGTGAACTCATCTATGTTGCCTCCAGTATGTGTACGAGGGTGCTGCCACCGCTACCACCCATGTTCTGGGCAAGCCCGACCCTGGCACCTTCCACCTGCCGGTCGCCAGCATCGCCGCGCAGTTGCTTCGTCAGTTCGACGATCTGAGCCACCCCCGTAGCGCCGACAGGGTGACCCTTCGACTTCAATCCCCCACTCGTGTTGACCGGTATCGTCCCACCGAGTGCGGTGAAACCGCTCTCGACCGCCTGCCCGCCCTTTCCCCTGTCGACAAACCCCAGGGCCTCGGTAACGCATATCTCGGCTATTGTGAAGCAGTCATGGACTTCAGCCAGGTCGATCTGGTCCGGCTTGACGCCTGCCATCTTATAGGCCGCTTCCGCCGCTCTCTCCGTCGCGCTCAGCCACGTTATGTCGGGGCGGGCGTGGAGTGCGATCGTGTCCGTTGCATGTCCGGAGCCGACCATCTTGACGGGCGGTTTGTCGCCCAACGTCTTGGCCCGGTCCAGGGGGCAGATGACGACGGCGGCTGCTCCATCGGTGATCGGGGAGCAGTCGAGTATCCTGAGGGGGTCGGCGATCATGACGGAGCTCTTCACCTGGTCGATCGTCACCTCGAACGGGAACTGGGCCAGGGGATTCATGGCTCCGTGGCGGTGATTCTTCACTGCGACCTGGGCCAGTTGCTCTCTCGTCGTCCCGTAGTCATGCATGTGCCGTCTGGCCATCATGGCGTACAGGCCCGGGAAGGTGATGCCGTGATATCCCTCGTACTCCTGATCAGCCGCGGTGCCGAGCGCATACGTGGCGCCATCGCCTGTGACGTCCGTCATCTTCTCGATACCGGACACGAGTACGATATCGCTCTGTCCCAGTGCCACCTCCATCCAGCCCTGGCGGAAGGCAAGGCCGCCAGAGGCACAGGCAGTCTCCACCCGCGCCGCAGGCACGGGCGCGATGCCCAGGTAGTCCGCCAGAAGTGATGCCAGATGCTCCTGTCCGACGAAGAGTCCACTCGACATGCACCCGACGTACATCGAGTCGATGTGGTCCACCCCGGCATCATCGATTGCCAGGAGGGCGGTTTCGACGAAGACGTCCCGCAATGCCTTGTCCCACAATTCACCCCACTTGGCCATTCCCACACCGATTACTGCAACGTCCCTCATTCGCGTAACCTCCTAGGTGGCTTTGCGTATCTTCCCACGGAACTTTGCGTATGTTCCGTAGTCGATGTAGACCTTGTTGTTATCGAGTTGATCGCGCGTTCTGGGCGCGACGTCGCGCACTTCATCAATTCGCTCGGTGACGCGGAAGATGAACGCATCGCTCCCCGCTCCCGACCCATAAGAGACGAGCAGGATCCGGTCACCTGCTTTGGCAATGTCGAGCGTGGACGCGAGTCCCATGGGCGATGATCCAGAATAGGTATTGCCTAAGGTGGGGGAGAGCCACCCGGGCTCGATCTGGGTCTTGGTGAAACCGAGCATCTTACCGACCCTCTGGGGGAATTTGCCATTCGGCTGGTGGAAGATGACATAGGTGAAGTCGGCGGCGGTGGCGTTCGCTTTGGCCATGATCCCTCTTGCCGCGCCCATGATGTGCTTGAAGTATGCGGGCTCGCCGGTGAACCTGCCTCCGTGCTCCGGATAGAACTGATGCTCTCGTCTCCAGAAGTCCGGCGTGTCTGTCATGTACGCGTAGGTCTCCTCGACTTCGGCCACTACCTTGTCGTCTCCGAAGATGAATGCGGCCGCTCCGGCGGCAGCCGAATACTCGAGAGCATCTCCAGGTGCCCCCTGTGAGGTATCCGCCCCGACTCCCAGCCCATATCGTATCAAGCCGGCCTGGACGAGGCCGATGCAGACGAACATACCCTCAGTGCCGGCCTTGCAGGCGAATTCGAAGTCAGCGCAGTGGACTTCGGGGGTCGCTCCGATTGCCTCGGCGAGGACCGTGCCGCTCGGCTTCACAGCATAGGGATGTGACTCTGAACCGACATATACTGCGCCTATCTCCGATGGATCTATCTGGGCGCGTCGCAGGGCGTTCTTTGCCGCCTCGACGGACATCGTGATCGTATCCTGGTCCGGCGTGGGAACGGACTTCTCCTTGAGCAGCAGGCCGCGTTCGTAGCTCGGTGCATCCGCTCCCCAGACCTTGGCGATTGCTTCCACTTTGATTCTGTGTCTCGGAATGTACGTACCGTACCCTACAATTCCAACCATCGTACTTGTCCTCATCTGTTGAAGTGACGGGAATCCCCGGCTTGGCAATGTGGCAGAGGGCCTATCATACCACGGCCCCTGGGTGCTTGCAAGGGGTATCGTCCCCAGCCCCGGGGGCAACATGGGGAGACAGCTAGCTGCTTCTGCTTCAATACCAGACGGCTGGGACTTTGTCAAGCGCAAAACCGCCCCCTGCATCCGATTCGGGCTTCCAGAAGGCGGTGGCCCCCATTTGGTGGTTGACATTCATCTCCAGATCGGGTACCATAGAGAGTTGAGATAGATGCAGACGGGAGGGATGGTTATGGAGGACATTACTGCACGGGATCAGATACTCAAGCTCAACAAGATCGGTATCGCCCTCACGAGCATGCACGATCTGGATGGGCTCCTCGAACTGATCGTAACGGAGGCCCGCGGGCTCACGAATTCAGATGCGGGCAGTCTGTATATCAGAGATGGGGATGTCCTTCGGTTTAGCGTGAGCCAGAGTGATCTATTGAGGGAGCGCCTCGGCGCGGAGGGAGCGAAGGCGCTATTCAAGCCGTTTACACTACCGCTCTCGCGCCACAGCCTCGCCGGATACGTGGCGAGCACGGGCGAGGTGATTAACCTGGCCGATGTATATCGTATCCCTCGGGATAGGGTGTACCGTTTCAATCGGGATTTCGACGAGCGAAACGATTACCGCACGCAGTCGATGCTTGTCGTACCGATGAAGGATCAAGAGGATAGCATCATAGGGGTGCTCCAGCTCATCAACGCCCTCAACAGCGAAGGTCGAGTTGCTACCTACACCAAGCAGCATGAGGAGTTGATCCAGTCATTGGCATCCCAGGCAGCGGTGGCGATTCAGAACGCCCAGCTGACGATGGCCCTGAAGAAGGCTCACTACGACACGATTCTCCGTCTTTCGGTGGCGGCGGAATACCGTGACGAAGATACGGCAATGCACATCACCCGCGTCAGTCAGTACTCGGCGACGCTGGGGAGGCAGCTCGGGCTCCCACCGAGCGAGGTCGAGCTTCTCCTGTACGCAAGTCCTATGCACGATGTGGGCAAGTTGGGCATCCCCGACTCCATACTCCTGAAGCCGGGGAAGCTGACGGCAGACGAACGCAAGGTGATGGAGACCCATACGATCATCGGGGCGAACATACTGGCTCCTCCCGATTCTCCTATCATGGCAGCATCGGAGGAGGTGGCACTCTCTCACCATGAGAAGTTCGATGGTTCAGGCTATCCCAGTGGCCTGAAAGGTGATGGTATCCCACTGAACGGTCGGATAGTTGCACTCGCCGACGTTTTCGATGCGCTCTCCACACAGCGTGTATACAAGCCCGCATTCGATATGGATCGCGCTCTCAACATTCTCAAGGAAGACTCAGGAAAGCATTTCGATCCAGATGTTGTTGCTGCGTTCTTTGACACATTCGATCGCATCATGGAGATCAAGGCGGAGTATCCTGAAACGACCGCAGGGGATGCTGCGCAGGAATCCTCGGGCGCATAGTCTTGTCGACTCGCAGTCACTCAAACATGGAGATCTCAGAATGAAGATCAGATGCTGGGGGACGAGGGGGTCGATTCCCGCACCCGGCGCCGAGACGGTTCGTTATGGCGGCAACACGCCGTGTCTCGAGGTGCGGCTCGATGATGGAACACTTATCATCTTCGACAGCGGGACAGGTATCCGCGAGTTGGGGCTGGAGCTGATGAAGAGCGGCCAGCCGATCCGTGCGCAGATAATATTGACGCATATTCATTGGGATCACATCCAGGGATTTCCCTTCTTTGTCCCCGCTTATGTGGAGGGAAATCAGTTCGAAATCATCGCCCGTCCCCTGGCGGGGAGCGGTGTCAGACAGATATTCGAGGATCTGATGGTCGAGCCCTATTTCCCGATTGGGTTCGATGCCCTGGGTGCCGATTTCCGGTTACGCGAGCTCGGATCGGGAGATATCGATCTGGGCGGCGCGCGGATGACGTCGATAGAGACGAATCATCCAGGCGATACATTCGCGTTTCGCGTTGAGGAGAACGGGAAATCCTTCGTCTTCATGACGGATAACGAGCTCCGCTCGTCCGCGATCAAGAAGGTACCGTTCGAAGAGCACGTCCGATTCTGTAGAGGAGCGGATCTTCTTATTCATGACGCAATGTATACGGATGAGGAGTACGAGAAGACGGTGGGATGGGGCCATTCAACGTGGATGACCGCACTCGAGCTGGCAATCAAGGCTGGAGTCTCTCGGTTTGCGCTCTATCACCATGATCCAGCACACAGCGACGATATGATAGACTCCCTCGTCGAACAGTGTCGCAAAGAGATAAGGGCCAGGAACAGGAGGAGGAAGAAGAGAAAGATAAAGATGAAGTGTTTTGCCGCGGACGAGGAGAGTGTGATTAAGCTCTGATGGGTTTCTGCTCCGCCCGCCGTTGAGCCTTGAATCTACCAACGGCTCATATGGCGGCCCTCACTTCGAAGGGCCAAATGGATTCTGCAACGTATTGTGGCCTCGGATATCCGAGGCCCTTTTCTGTCTACGGGAGCTGGAGTAAGGGATCAGGTGGGACAACTCGATATGGTCGAGGCAGACAGATCAGTTCCCGACATTTCAGCGAGCGCGTCCTGGACGCTCGCGATCCATTCGGTGTCGGGGTAGTGTTCGATGAGATATCGGTAGGCGCCAGCGGCCAATCTCAGATCGCCCAGTTTCTCGCGCAAAATAGATCCACAGCGGTATAGCGCAACAGGCGCGAGCGGGTGGGATGCATGGAGGTGGGGGATGAGCCCAAACAGGCGCGCGGCTTCATCGTACCGCTCGCGTTCGGCGTGGAGATTCGCCAGACGGAAAAGCGAATTCGGGCCAAGCTTGCCGTCGAGCTCGGCTGCGGACAGCTCTGCGAGAACATTCAATGCGGAATTCTCATCCCCGATCTTGAGGAGCTGCTCTATGGCGTTGTCGTAGTTGACGAGAGCATCCTCGGTCTGGCCGAGGGAGAGCTGTTGCTGGGCTGCCTCGAGGCGGGCGTCGATATTGTCGGGGGCATCGGCAATAATCTCGCGCAGCAGATCGAGAGAGTGCTCCGGGCTGCCGTTTGCACGAGCCTCGATCGCCTGCAGTAACCTCGGGTCCTGTTCCACCAGCTCTGTTGTCTGCTCTAAGCGCGGCGTGAGATACTGCTCCTCGATCCTCATTCCCTTCATCAACAGAGCAACGACGAGCCCAAACGTGAACCCCCCGATGTGGGCCCAGACGGCGACGCCGCTTTCGCCGCCGAGTGAGGCGAGCAGGAGCTGGTCGAGGAACCACCAGCCGAACACGATGTACGCCTGCGCCTTGAATGTGCCCGCGCGCACAAAAGGAATGAATATGAATAGCCACCCTATCTTGATTTTCGTCCGATAGTTGCGGACCATGAATGCGCCCATCACACCGGATATCGCGCCAGACGCACCGATGCACGGGATTGTCGATTCGAGGTTCATGGCCATGTGGGCCAGAGCGCCGGCCACCCCCCCGAGGAGAAAGAAGCCAAGGAACGGCAGGCGGCCCCAAACATCCTCCATATTGCAGCCGACCAGATAGAGGAACCACAGGTTCCCCACGAGATGGAACAGTCCGGCGTGAAGGAACATCGACGTGAAGATCGAGAGCCAGTTGAAATCCGCCGGTATGAGTCCGAAGCGGGACAAGAAGGTCTCGGGCGAGCTGAGGACGAGCGGTAGGGTGAGGAGCCAGATGATGGCATTGACGGCAATCAACCCGAGTGTGACGTAGGGTGTGCGCCACACCTCTTTATCGTGGCCGACCGGGTACAGAAGAAACATGAGAAATCGCTCGTTGTTCAGTGTACGGTTGCAGTTGTCGTCACCCGGGAGGTCCGGGATACGTCCGAGGGCCCTCCGTTGGCCAACGGGTAGCAAGAACGGTGCCATCGACTGGCCGCGGTGGCCCGCTGCCGGGGAGGGGTGCCGGGTTCTGGCGGAAGATATTGGGTTCCCGCGAGATAGAGCCCGGGGTCTTCGCCCCGCTGTCGGATGTGCCGGTGAAGGCATTGACGCTCCGGGCAGGATGATGTGGATAGATTCGCACCAGGTGCGGATGGGGACGCAGGCGTGGCCGACGGGCTGAAGGCGGGCAGCCGTAATTCCTTTACCCGGGGTGTCTTTGAGCCAGTGGATCCTCCCCAGACGACTCAACTCAGTCATCGTGCCTCGGTCCGGACCCGCGGCGCGTCTGCCATGCTCTATAGTCATCCTCTATCCGGCTATACTAGGGATAGTTACACAACTCAGGAGGGCCGGGGATTGGATTCGGCGCAGGGAGCAGGAGCGTCTTTTTTCTCAGGTCCATCCTTTTCACACCACGCGTCCGGGCGTGGGTGTCAATGCCAAATAGAAATGTTCTATTCTTAGCCAGGTAAAAATGTTCTGTGTTGCCCTGGCACAGGCAGCCCTCTGGGCCTCGTCCTTCCGCTCTCGCCACGAAGGCGGCTTGTAACGCCTTCTCCAGGGGTGGTCAGGTAGTGTGGTGTGGAGACCTTATTCCGGCTGCGGGGCTGGTCTCGGGGCGGAAAGCTGACAGGCGTGGACGGGAGGCCTGCGTCTGGGACGTGCTGGAGGGAATCCTGGGGCTTGGGAAGAGCGGCAGAGGGGTCTACTCGAACATCACGAAGCTGCCCCGGTAGGAGAGCGTTACTCGATACCGCCCGAGTATGTCGAGCCCCAGACGGCCGATCTCGAGGGGGTGAGTGCGTTCGTAGACCAGTTGCACCACATCTGTTCGCTCCACGAGGCCTCCGAAGGAGAACCAGACATCGCGGGCTGTTTCAGGGTATAGACTGCCCTCGGGCTGCTGCGCCGCCGGGTCGGGCGGCATCCCGCCCTTCATCGCATGGCCGGGGCCACCGGACAGAGAGGCGTTCGAAGATACTACTGTGGACCGGAGGGCCCCGGTGTCGAGCAGAAGCAGCCCTCTTCTCTCTTCGATCTCGCCCTCGACATAGACTCGTCCGTTGAGGAATCGGGGCCTGATTATGAGTCCCCGCGACGTCACCGCGTCGATGAACCGGGTGTACTCATCGAGAGAATCAGGGTAGGGGATGAGAGTGAGGCTGTCTCGCGGGAAGTCGAAGGTGATGAGGAACAGACGCAAGTCGAGGCTCCCGATTTTTCCTCCCACGGACCCCACCTGCTGGCCGCAACCCGCGATCTCGACCGATGCCGGCACATTGCGGATGGTGAGCGGACCCAGCGAGAGTGAGTCGATCAGCATCAGGTAGCTATCATCTCCCGCCCCGGGCCGGAGACCTCGGAGGTCGTTCGGCGCGGGCGTGATCAGTCCTGTGGCCTCAGCCGTCTCTCGGCAGATGCGGAGGTAGCCCGTCTGCTTGGTGTCGAGGTAGAACGCCCGTTCCGGGAGGCCATTGATGGAGACCGGCACGAGGGGCAGTGCGTCTTCACGATCTCTTTCCCCTGCGAACGCAACGCTCGCGGGTGGCGTGGCCTTATCATGGTCATACGGTTCGGCGGTTCCGAACGCGGCGAGGAAGTGGGCGAGAGTCTCTATCTCCGCCTGCAGAACTGAGTCCGAGTCAGGAGGGAGCAGAGCCAGGTGTTTCCGGTAGTAGGCGGCGGCCCGCGGAAACGCTCCCTCCAGTTCGAATAGATAGCCGAGGAGGTAGTAGGAATCGGGGGCTTGCGGGGCGAGCTCGATCGCGCGTCTGAGGCGACTCTCTGCTCGCTCGAGACGGTACCTGGTGAGCTGGATCCGCCCCATCCACAGGTGGGCGTCGTGGTTTGTGTCGTCGAGGAGGAGTGCAAGGTGCACCAGATCCTCGGCCTCTACGAACCGGCCATCATTGAGTGCATTCTGCCCCTGCGCCAGGCGGAGTTCTGACAGGGATTCCAGATGCCGGCTCTCATACTCGGCGCAGCCGAGCGACATGGCAAGTAGAAGAGCCACCGCCGCGGCAGCGCACGGCGCCCGCCATCGCTTGATGCGGTGCCTCCCCCTACTCGGATATTCCATGAACCGAATCTCGGCGCGGCTCGTGGGGAATCGGTTCCCCGAAGTCTGCCGACCGCTCCTCGAGTTGGCTCGGGTGCACCCAGGAGGGTGCTGGTTGAAGATGCATCGTTCCTCGATGTTGTATCCTCCCGATAACATGCTTCTCGAACTGTTCTCTGTCGATGCCGATCTGGCAAAGGAGGTCATCGACCACTTACCAATCCAGTCTGCTCTCTCTCGCCACCCTCCGGAGGGCGACTTCCCGCGAGATAAGTCCTTCCCGTATCATCCTGCTGTAGAACCCTTCCTTCTCGCTCATGCCGAGGGTGAGCGAATACATGTACTCCTTCAGTTGCCCGATCTTGCAGTCGAAACGCCAGGTACCGGAAGGTGGTGGCGGAGATCGCCACTCCAGCTCCTCTTCGATGCGGGATACTACTTCTGTTTCGTCCCACGGTACGAAGTGGAAGAGATCGACTCTGGCCAGGCCCCGTCCCGACAGACGAACGAAAGGTGCGTTAGGGTTGGCATAGCAGTAGCCGCGAATAGTGTGGATGAGCGTTTTCCGGTTGAGATACTTGAAGTTTCTGGCAGCCTCTCGCAGCAGCCCCACGGCATAAAGCGAATAGAACTGATGGATGCGGGCGTCACGGCTGACTCCGAGTAGTTCGCGCCAGAACCCGACCTGCTCCAACAGGTTCCCTCCGGATATGATCATACTGATGCCATGTTGTCGGGCCAGTCTCATGATCTCTGCCCAGATGAGCTTGCATCCAAGGCATACCATGGGAACCATTGCGGCCGATGGATTCGCATACCATGCGCGCAGGTTGCTCTGTAATAGTGTCCGGTGTAGATTCCCCCGGAGTTGGAACTGGACGAGATCGACCTTCAATACATCTCTGATCCTGGCAATGTTCTCTGCGGCGAGAGGATGGGTATACGGGTTCTTGTAGTTGACGGCGAGCACCTTCATGCCATAATTCTTTGATATCTTCAATATCGCGTACGAGCTGTCCCTCCCTCCGCTGATATTCACGATGCAGTCGTAGCATCGGGACGAGCCGCGGTGATGGTCGATGAGCTCGAGTAGGGCATCCTCGCCCTGGTATTCGATGCGGCGATACGTGTCACAATAGTTGCAGATACCGTGGCGATCGAACCTGATATTAGGGGCATTCGCCGGGAGAATGCACTTTCTGCACCGTTTCACGCTAGTCTCCATTTCGTCTCCGCTCTCCTGTCACGACATCCAGTAGAACACGCTCGAGTATGGCGACCCCTCTTTCCCAGGAGAAATTGTCCTCGACAAGTGTGCGGGCCGCCCGGGAGATCTTCTCGTACAGCTCCGCGTCCTCAAACAGCCTGACCGTTCGTTCGACAAATGCATCGCTATCATCGGCGATTGCAATGTTCTCGAGGTCCTTTGCGGGGATGCCCTCCGCGCCGAGGGAGGTCGTGACGACTGGTATTCCCATCGCCATCGCCTCGAGGATCTTGCCTCGGAACCCCCTTCCCAATCGTATCGGTGCCACGAAGATACGTGTCCGCCGGAGATAGGTGCGCACATCTTCTACCTGCCCGGTGACGCGGATGTAAGGGTCTCGTTCGGCAGCAGCCAGAATATCCGAAGTCGGGCCCCGTCCGATCACGTAGAAGACGATACCCGGGATCTTCTGCTTGAGTCGCGGCCAGATCTTGTCGATGAAGTGGATGACTGCGTCCCGGTTGGGGTCGTGTGGGTAGTTACCGAGGAACGCGACGCTCGTCTCGCGTTCTTCGGGCGGGGCCGGGATGAACAGCTCAGTATCCGTCCCATGGGGTACTACATCGATCGTCAGGTCGGGTGCATAGCTCAGCAGGCCATCTCGCTCTTGCGGCGTGAGAGTGATGATCCTATCAGCATCGCGGTACATAGCGAACTCATAGGTTTCCAGGCGACGGAGGTCGATCAGCGCCGCGAGTCCGCGTCGAGAAAACGGTCCGTACAGTGCCAGCACCTTCTTGCGTGCGATCGTGTAGCACTCGTGTACAGAGATGACTCTCTTGGTAGACGGACTGATCTTTTCGTTCTGGTACAGATACTGCCCCATCACGGAGTACTCGGCTATCACCGCATCATAGCAAGAGCGTCTGGTCATCTCGCCTACTGCCTCACGCATCGCCGCTGATCTGGTGTTGCACATGTAAGGAGGTACGTGGGAGAAGAGATAGTCGCCGATCTTCCGCCAGATGCCGCGCGGAGGGGGATACGCCACCAGCTCCATTTCGAACAGGTAGGGCGTGAGTGTGTCGAGATACTGGCGATCCTGCTCACGCATGAAGGAAGCGAGACCTACTTCGTGATTGCGGGACAGGTACTTGATGCGATTGTAGATTATGATAGGCCCACCGATGACTTTGCCGTGCGGGAGCTCCTTCGGCACAAACAGGATCCTCAATTCCGGTCTACCCTCCTGGGAAGGGCACAAATGGTGACTCGCTTCATCATGCTCTCCCGCGCCTTGCGGCGAGGGACTCGCGGGCTATCTCGAACTCACGGGGGGATTCCCCGTGCTGCTGCCGCCGCGGTCAGTTCCTGCCATCGTTCCGTCAGGTCCACGAGCCACCTCTTCGTGTCGATCCGGGCATATGGATTCTCTTCCGCCAGTGCTGCGATGGCGTCGCATTCCGGCGCTTCCTGGTGCCGGGAGGCGGATTCGTATTCCTGTTTGAGGAGAAGGCTCGTCTTGATGATACGCTCTTCGAGATCCGGCCCCAAGAACAGGCCCGGGTACGGCATGAGCGCCTGCCGGTCGAGGCCGTCCAGATCGCTGTGGTCGGCGAGCTTCTTGCGTTCGTAGAGGAATCGCCTGGCGTCTTCTCGCAACTTCTTCCAGTCGGGCGAGGAGGACCGGGGGGGCAGGTGCTTGATCGACAGCTCACGGTCGAGCCAGAATGTGACGCCGTTGGCCCTCAGGTTGATGAGGAAGTCGATGTCTTCGCCCCGCGTGATGAGGGGATCGAACGGGATCCGGCTGAGAAGGTCGCATTCGACAACCATGTTCCCGCCGAAGACGAATGGGGTGGGCTTCAACCGGGGCGCTCTCCCGATGATGAGATCGAATGCCTCGTTCATCGCGCTCGCGTTATCCCAGTAGGGCCTGCGCCATGCCGGGGTTTTGCTGACGTCGAGCCGGTAGGTATCAGGCTGGAGGTAGTACCCTGCCACCGCTCGCACCGGTCGTCCGTCCCATTCGCCACCGGTAAACTCCTGCGCCTCCCGTAAGAAGTCGGGATCGATAAACACCTCGTCGTCGTCGATGAACAGAGCGAGTTGGCTGCCGTTGAGGATGCTCGCCAACGAGCACATGTTGCGGACGGCAGCATAGTTATTGAGCCCTATCAGCTCGCAGGCACCACCAGATACGCCTTCGGCGATCAGCTCGTTCTTCAGATGTTCGAGGTTGTGGGCGTGTAGTATCCGGATGTCATATCGTCGGCGATATGGATGGATCAGCTCTTCCAACTTGGCCAGTACCTGATCGGCGATGCGGGAGAGAGTTGGGACGGCGATGATGACAAGCGTGAAGATGCCGGCATTGCGCGGTGGGAGATCATGCAGGGTCTCCAGGCTACTGAGGAGTCTGGGAAGAGTACCCTGTTCATTCAGTGGTGTGGGGTGGTCGAATAGACTCTCTTCTTCTCCAGAGAGTGACGGCTCGATTCCTTCCGTATCGGGCTGAGACTCTGGCCTCCAGTAGGAGGGGATGACCATCGTGACGCGCCTGACCCCTTGCATATGCGCTTCCTCTCCCTCGGTCGATGGCTGTGTAGAGGCCGCTCCGTACGAGTCGCAGGGAAGCCGAGTTTCGGGCGCAGAATGCCCTGGCGGGGCATACTATCATAGATGAGCTGCATTGGCAATGGGACATTTGCTCGGGTGCGAGGGGGAAGATAGTTACGTCTTCTTTTCAGGACGTCGCGTCGGGACGTCGCGTAAGCCGGGAACGGGCAGAGGGGACTGCGACGGACAAAGAGAAGGGGGACGGCAATAGCCATCCCCCTTAGCTGATGTGCAGCATCTCCGCCTGGTCGGCGGGATGCTCCGGGGTCGTTTCTGAGTGGTCGTCGCGCTACTTCGCCTTTACATGCTCCTTGACCCACCCGGTTGTGATCGACTTGGGTCTTTCGATCGGCAGTCCGAGCGCTCGGTCCCAGATCAGCGAGCAGAGCACGCCCATGGCACGAGATACGCCGAAGAGGACGGTGTAGAAGTCGTACTCGACGACGCCGTAGTACACCTGGAGACAGCCGGAGTGGGCATCCACGTTCGGCCACGGATTCTTTGCCTTGCCGTGCTCCTGAAGGATTCCGGGAGCGACCTCGAAGATCATGCTGACGATCTTGAAGGTTTCGTCCTCCGGGCAATGCTTGAGAGCGAACTCCCGCTGGGCAGTGTACCGGGGGTCGGTCTGTCTCAGAACGGCGTGGCCATACCCGGGAATCACCTTTCCGCTCTTCAGCGTATCCCAGAGAAAGTCGACCAGCTGCTTCTTTGTCGGGACTCCCCCTCCCAGTTCTTCCTTCACCTCCATGATCCACCGCAGCACTTCCTGGTTGGCGAGCCCGTGCAACGGTCCGGCGAGCCCATTGATGCCAGCGCTGAGCGCGTAGTAAGGATCGGAGAGTGCTGAGCCGACGAGATGAGTTGTGTGGGCGCTGACATTGCCTCCCTCGTGGTCGCTGTGGAGCACGAGGTACAGCCTCATCAGTTCCTTGTACTCTTCATTCTCGACGCCCATCATGTGCGCGAAGTTGCCACCCCAGTCGAGCTTGGGATCTGCCGGAATCCGCTTCCCGTCTTTGTAGCTGCGCCGATAGATATAGGACGCGATCCCGGGGAGCTTAGCCAGCAGATTCATGACGTCTTCGTACGTCGGATCCCAGTACTCGAGCTTGCTCATCCCCTCACGGTATTTCTGGACGAAGACCGAATCGCGCTGGAGGGCGAGAATCCCGAGGGAGAACTGGGTCATCGGGTGCGTATCCTTCGGCACTGCGTCCATCGTTTTGACGAGATGGTCTGGCAACGTGCTCCGCTTCTTCCACTCCTCCGTCACTTCCTTGACGTTCTTCTCTGTAGGGAGATCGCCGGTGAGGAGCAGATAGAAGATGCCCTCGGGGAGTGGCTCTTCGCCGCCCGGAGCCTTCGGCAACTTCTCTCGCAGCTGGGGGATATTGTATCCGCGGAAGCGGATTCCCTCCATCGGGTCGAGGGCCGAGGTTTCGGTCACCATGCACTTGACCCCTCTCATGCCGCCGTAGGCCTGGGTGACTGTCACCTCGGAGACGACGTTGTCCCCGTGGTTCTTGAGGACTGCCTGAACCTCCTTTCTCATCGGTTCAATCTTCGCTGCCAACGTTTCCTTCAGGGTGGCCATAGACACACAACCTCCTGTGGTTAGATTTGAACGCTGCGCCATGCCGGGCGTGCCCACCTCTTCGGACGAGGGCTGCTCCAGCATGAAATGTGACACCATTGGGATAGGTGCCGACGGGAGGTAAGAATGCTAACGGCGGATCCGACGGAGTGACATGAGGTTGCAACGTACTGATGACGAGCTTCTTCCGTCTCCCGGAGTCGAGATCGAGCGCCGAGCGTGGGTCAGTATATGCAGAGGCCGATATCGGTGTCAACACTTTTCTGCCGATTCTTCGGAATATATCCCGAGCAGGTGTCCCACGGGGAAGTTTCGGGTTGTCCCCTCGGGTATCGGGTGTAGGTACGATTGGTGTTGATCTGGTAGCGGTGACGGTATAGGCTGGTGCCAGCAGGTACAGGAGGCGCCTCGGCGCGCGCACGTCCTGACGCAGCGATGGGGGGACAACCCGGAGGAGGTAATGCTTATGGCGAACGCACTCTGCGTGCTTCTCCCTTCCGAGTCGAAACGATTGATCGCGATGGCGGTAGCCGGCATGCCTGAAGTGAGACAGGCACTGGAGCGCGGATGGATCGTGATCGGGAGGGGGACGACTAATGCGTACGTCGCGGAGGAATTGCTCAAACAGCCGTTGGAAAAGGAGCGCCATGTCGCCGGGTACATCGGGCACGGTGAACTCGCGGTTCTCGGTAAGGAGGAGAGGCAGAGGCCCATCGTTCTCAAGGACGGCAGTCGCGTGGAGATGAGCCCCCCGGAGGCGCTCCAGGAGTTCAGCTCCGACGACGTTTTCATCAAGGGTGCCAATGCCGTCGATCCGGAGGGGAATGTGGGCATTCTGATGGGGAGCCCGACAGGGGGCACCGTTGCCCAGGCGATGGGGATCGTTCTGGCCCGCGGCGCACACTTCATCGTTCCCGTCGGCCTGGAAAAGCTCATTCCGTCGGTGATCAATGCCTCTCTTGTGGGGGGACAACAGGAATTCGACTGCGTAGACGGTCGACCCTGTGCGCTCATGCCGGTCGTCAACGCCAATGTGGTGACTGAGATAGAGGCGCTCGGGATTCTCGCGGACGTCGATGCCGTCCACTTCGCCTCAGGGGGTGTGTTCGGTTCCGAAGGAGCGGTAGTCCTGGCGATCACAGGGGAGCGGTCGCTGATGGCTCAGGCCGTCGAAATCATCGGGTCTGTGAAGGGCGAGCCGCCGCTGCGCGGCCCATCGCAGGAGCGATGATCTTCGCATCGGGCCACGCCTGCGGAGAGTTGGGGTTGCGGCGGTAGAGCGTGTCGGTGGTCCCTATCGACTTTCTTTCCGCCTCTGTCTTTCCTGCTGGGGAAGTCTTCCCTCGAGCTCATCGATGCGAGCCTTCAGTTCGTGAATCCTTCGCTCCCGGCCGATACTGAACCGATTGAACCGCTCGAGGTCCTGGACCTGCTGGCGGAGTTCCTCGTTCTCTCTGGCGAGGGCGATCTGAGCGCGCTTGCGATCCGTTACGTCCAGAATGGAGACGAGGTATTGATCGCCCTCCGGCAGCCCGGAGATGGCGACGTCAAGCCAGCGTTCCTCACCATCGTTGTCAGGCACACTGATGTCGTAGTGCATCGGTGCTGCTCGGGCGTTCCCGGCTCCCTCGGGGACTGGCGTCTTGGGCAGCAACTGGCAGCCGAGGATGCCTCGCAGGTTGACGCGGCCTACGATCTCGCCTGCACGCTGCCCTGTCAACTGCTCGAATCGACTGTTGACACGGACAATAGACCCATCAGCGTTCACGATTGCCACCGCCTGGATCCCCGATTCGAAGAGAAGTCTGCTGTCCGCCTCGGACCGGCGCAGATTCTCTATGGCGTGGAACTCGTCGATCGCCAACGCCAGGTGGCGGACGACATGGGAGAGAAGCGATACGGTCCGACCCTTCACTTCCCGCAGGCTTCGCGAGGCCATCCATAGCGAGCCGAGATTCCGTTGCGATATCCTGAGGGGGAGGGCAAGAAAGCTGCGATATCCCTGCTTGGCGATGGGGGAGTGGGCGAATCGCTGATCCTTCGCGAGCTCTTCCACGATGAGGGCGCCCGCAGTCTCACCTAGATAGCGCCCGATCGCGTGTCCCCAGTCGCGGAAATCCGGGCCCTCTGCTAGGGCGGAAGCTACGCCGGCCCAGCACATCAGCCTCTCCTGAGATGTTGCTTCGTCCAGGAGGAAGATGCCCCCTGCGTCGAAGCCGGCGAGCTGGAGAGCATTATCGAGCACGGAGCGTAGCATATGGTCGAGACTGCCGGAGCGAGCGAGAGTTTCGGAGATCGTATTCAGGACGGTGAGATCCTCGAGGCGTCGGCGCATGTCTCTCGCGGCGCGGCGTTGCCGACTCACATCGCGGACGGCGGCTTCAGCCAGACCTCCTCCTTCAAGGGACACAGCCCTCAGCCTGATCTCCGCATCGATGAGAGTTCCATCCTTCAGCACGAACCCGATCTCAACAGTAGTAACCTCCGTGCCCCGCTCGGTCGACCTCAAAGCGTCGCGGAGCGCAGATTGGCTATCTGACGGCACCAGGGATACGATCGGTTGCCCGATCAGTTCATGTCTGTCGTATCCGGTAAGCGAGCGACTCTCCGAGTTCGACTCTACTATCGCTCCTGATGTCACGTCGATAAGCAGTATGGCCTCAGGGGCGTCTTCTATCAGAGCTCGATACTTCTTGGCCTTCTGCTGTAAGGTGGCGTGGACTCTTGCGTTCATGAGGGCGACGGCAGCGTGGTGCGCCATCGTCAGAAGCAGGTCGATGTCGCCCGTCTCGTGGACTACGGGCTGGGGGTTTCCGATGGCGAGGATGCCGAGCACGTGATCGCCGGCGGCGATGGGGATCGATATCGACGTTCGGCAGCCCTCTCCCGACAACACTTTCTCGTGGGGACATCGCGCCGCAGTAGCCAGGTCACGCGCGACCATCAGCTCCTGCCTGGTAAGGATGGGGTCGTACGCCGGTGTGATGTCGAATGCCGGTCCGTCAGTCTGCTCACTGCCCTCGGGCGATGCACGCAGGACGGTTCTGAGAATACCTCTCGATCGGTCAACGATGATTACGAGGCAGAGGCCATCAGCGTAGATACTGCGCACGCCCTGGGACAGAGTGCCGAAGATGTCCTCGGCGAGCGTACACGAACTGAGCGATTGCGTCGTATCGTTCAGCAGACGAAAACGATCTGCGGTAATGCGCGATTCCCACCCCTGCTTTGCCAGTTCGAATATGAGCCCCATCTCTCTTCCCACGAGCTTGAGCGATGTGGTCTCCCGGCCGGTGAACTTGCCCGGCCGCCGTCCCGCGAGCTCGAGCAGGCCGAGCACCTTCCCCCGTGCACAGATCGGGATGCCGAGCAGGGAGCGATAGACAGGTGGGACAGGCTGCCCCTGAGCTGGAGATGTGATCCGTCGGGCGGCCGGTAGATCATGAATCGTCAGAACCTCCTCGCGCTCGATGATCCTGCGACGCCAGGCATGGAGAGTGGCCTTGACGTCGGGGGGCGCCTCGAGCGCGGTGCTATCGAAATCGCGTTCGATCTGTCTCGTGAACGTCCCGCTTTCTCTCTCCAGAAGCAGGATTCTCCCCCCGTCGGCGTCTACCGTAGTGACGGCGTCGTCGATCATCTGTGTGAGAAGATCTATCACCTGAGACGGCAATGTGGAGGGGGGCACGGCAATCTCCTCTCCCGCGGGCCCACACGTGACACTTCCGGTGCAATAGCCCCGTCAGGACCCGACGGTGACCGGCCAATCTACTGCGGCAGCAACAAGAATTCAAGCGAGACCGCCTCGGCCTCGCTGTTGAACGACCGATGCCCGCGTTCGGTCTCTTCGTTCGTCTATTTCGTCTCTACGCTTTCCGGGGCGACCGGATCCTCAATTTCCGCTTTGAGCTCCTCCGGCCCTTTCATCACCATTTCGATCGATACTCTCGGCAGGATATAGGTCGTCTTCTCCCCGGAGATCTGTACATTGAGCCGTACCGCCTCCGGGTCCCCGCCGGCGAGGACTTCCCTGCTCTCACCGCTCGCCAGTTCGATCATGATCCGATATTGCGGCGGTGTCAAGCCCGCATTCTCGGGGCTCAGGGTGTCTGGTGCGAAATCAGATGCGGTGAGATGGGATAAGATCCGGGTCATTCCGTCGACGGTTGCGGCATCGGCGAGGCACTCCTCGGGATGCGTCATCTGCCAGGGCGTGTCAGCGTCAGTCCGCTCCAACCGGATCGATTCGGTCGGAGACTCTAGTTCTATGCTGCGCAGTTCGGACGGCTCGAAAGAGAGTATCTTTCTGTTCCGCCACGTCCTGAGATTGGGGGAGAAGATCGACCGCAGAAAGCTATCGGTGAGGTATACCTCTGGCTCATCCGCGCGCCGCAAATATGTCCCCGCCATACTGGGGGCGGTCTTCCCTATGACAAGAGACGCGAGCGGCAGGCCGGCCGCATCCAGCACTGCGGCACTGGTACCGTTCACACTATCCACCTCGAAGACGGCGTGGTTGGCGGGATTATGCGATACCAGACTGCCCTCCATATCTGCCAGGGCAGTGATGAGCCGATCGACGATATCGGGATCTGCGCCATAGGACATGGTGTCCGAGTGGACCCTCCACCCTGTCGCCGCACGAGTCAGACGGACCGAGGTCGCTCGCCGCGCAATGCTGATCGCCTCCACTCTCGAGCCATCGAAGTCGGGGAAGAGCGTCGTGGAGCGCGGTTCGCGTCTCCCGAGCCTCAGGACCCCCTCCGAGACAAGGAACAGGAGGATGAGTGCCGCCAGGGCGAACAGGAGGGGCCGGAATTGTCTGCGCTTCATCGTGGGTGCCCTATCCTCCGCCAGCCAGCCTGTCTCGTCGTCGCAGAACGAGCCGTGCCAGACCGAATATCACGATGGCGAGAGCCATCGCATAGGTGTTGACTATCTTGAATGCGGCTTTCTGGGGCTGTGTGAGCTGGGAGAGCGGCCGGTCTGTGACGCCCCGGGACCGTATGGAGATCAGATCCTCGCTCAGACTGAACCAGTCGACGGTATTGAGGAGGAAGACCATGTTGGCCGGGAAGCGAGACATGAAGTCATCGGTCGCCAGACGCGAATTCCCGATGACGATCATCTGATTGGACGGACTCTCGGCGATCGGTTCCTCGGGAGGGGGCGGGGGCCCCTGTTCCGGGGCCGGCACATCGCGTTCGGCGAAATAGCTGGTGAAACTCCCGGAGAGTAGGGCGACAACCATCTCCGGCTGTGGGTCGCCGATCATCCAGGCCCCGAAATCCTGTTGCGGGTTGAGATCGAAACGTTCTGCCTGCCGCCAGCTCCGCGGGCTCGATCTCGCCAGGGGGATGACCTCGACCTCGGGCCCCATATCGGGGACGGTCTCGAGGGAGCTCGTCCAGGGGAGAGAGAGCGATTCGAGCCGGCTGACGATGGGATTGTCCTGTGAGAATCCCTCTTGCCGTACCTTGACCCAGAACGGATAGGGGACGAAGAAGCTGAAGAAGCCCGAGCTGAATGATGCCATCTCATTGGATGCATCGAGCACGAGATTCTTCTGGACGTCGATCCCGTAGTGATGGAGCTGATCATACGGGACGGCCTCCTGCGCAACCGCCATGAGTCCTTCGCCGATCTCCACTGCATCGATCATGAACAAGCTCTTCCCGCCGCGCATTATGAACTGATCGATCTGGTACTGCTGCCACTCATCGAGATCGCGTACGCCCATGATGAGGAGCGTGTTGATATCCTCGGGTATTCCCCTTGCGCGGTCGAGCGTCACCTCCCGCACGTCATACTGTCGTGTCAATTCAGAGCGAAGTGACTCGAAATCCTCCACGAAATCGTACTCGCTCCCCGTGAGGAGGAAACCGATCTTCGGCCTCCGCTCACCGGTTACCTTGATGATGCCGACGGAGAGATCGTACTCGAGCATCGACGTGGCCTCGATCACCGGTATCACCTCAGCCCGGTCTTCGTAGAAGAGTGCCATTCCGAGATAGCCGCTGATGACTCGTGCCTGATCTCGCTCGATGATGTTCATCTGAACGCGGGGGACACCGAGGTGTTGAAGTTTGCGCTGCATCTCGGGATCATCTGCCGGATCGAGGACCCGTACGTTGATATTGCCGCCCGAGTACGCACGGTATTCGGTAAGTAGGTCTTCGATATCGTTGCGCAGCCCGATGAGGTGTGGGGGGAGTTTATCGGAGATGTAGACTTCGATCGTCAGCAAGTCATCGAGCCTGGAAGCGATGCGGCGGCTTGCGGCTGAGAGCGTGTGGATCTTCCCATCTGTGAGATCGACTCTGACGAATCGTCTGGCAGCAAGTATGTTGGCGACGATGAGGATGACCACCAGTATCACGACGAGAGTGATGGAGGTTGTCCGCTGAGTGGCCCTGCGAGAGGTCATGACCAGAGATCTCCCGTTGATGAATGAAGTTGTGACAGAATAGTCCTGTCTGTTGTGCTACCTCTGGTTTTCGAGTGTTCTCAGATTGAGATAGAGAAAGAGCACCACCACAGACAGGTAGTATACGATATCGCGGGAGTCGAGCACTCCTCTTGAGATACTCCGGAAGTGAGCTCCCAGTCCGAGAAATTCGAAGACCGGCACGAGTGGCGTCGGCAGAGTGAAGAGGACGATGTTCTCGCCCAGAACGAGCAGCACAAAGCAGATCGCGATGCCGACTATGAATGCGACGATCTGGTTCTCTGTGAGGCCGGAGGCAAAGATGCCGATAGCGAGGTATGCGGCGCCCAACAGCAGGGCTCCGATATACCCGCCGATGATCGATCCTGTGTCAGGGCTGCCGATGATGGCTGTGGTGATGGGAAGCACCAGGGTGAGGGCAAGGGAGATGGCGACAAATGCCAGGCTCGCGAGGAACTTCCCGAGGACTATCTCGTGATCCCGGAGTGGCAACGTCATCAGCACTTCTGCCGTGCCTACCTTCCGTTCCTCGGCCCAGAGCCGCATCGTGACGGCCGGCACGAATAGCAGGAATATCCAGGGGAGAACGCCGAAGAACCCCCTCAATGAGGCCTGGTTGATCAGGAAGAATCCCCGAAGAAACAGCCAGTTCGTAGCCACGAGAAAGACAGTGATGTAGATATATCCCATGGGGGAAGCGAAGTACGTGCGGAACTCCTTCTTGAAGACGGTTAGTGTGTTCGTCATTCCGGATTCACCTCGCTTCGCTCCTCCTTCGCTGCATCTCCACGTTCGCTCATGGTGAGACGGAGGAAGACCTCCTCGAGGCTCACCTGTTCCCGGTACAGTTCAGCGAGACTCCACCCTTTGGTCACGACGGTCCGGAACAGGTCCTCCGCGATATCCCTGCCCTCACTGCCTCGCAGCCTCAGGCGATGGAGGTCGCCGATGCTCTCGCCCACCTGGTGCCAGTCGGCGACCCACGGCGCGGCGGCGAGGGTGGAGGTGATCTCGGGAAGGGGGCCGCGGATCGAGACTACCGTGGTGCCCTCCCGGCTCGCCTGGTTCGACAGCTCCTCAGGAGTGCCGCTTGCAACCAGCTCTCCCTGGTCGATGATGATCATGCGACTGCATGTGGCTGAGACCTCGGGGAGGATGTGGGTGCTCAACAGGACCGTCTTCTCCTCGCCCAGTCTCTTGATGAGCTCGCGGATCTCGATGATCTGATTGGGGTCGAGGCCGCTCGTCGGCTCGTCGAGGATAAGGATCTCGGGATCGTGTATGAGTGTCTGGGCCAATCCCACGCGCTGTCGGTACCCTCGAGAGAGTGACCCGATCGACTGCTTGGTGACACCTTTCAGGCTCGTCACCTCGATCATACGATCGACAGCGGCCTTGCGCCCGCCGTTGCGGATACCGCGGGCCTCGGCGATGAAGTTGAGATAGTCGACAACGGTCATGTCGTTGTACAGGGGTGCAGTCTCCGGGAGATATCCGATCCTCCTTCGGACTTCGATCGGATCCTCGTGGATGTCATACCCCGCGACGGTGGCTGTGCCGGAATCGGCGACGAGAAAGCAGGTCAAGATACGCATCGTTGTTGTCTTTCCCGCACCATTCGGGCCGAGAAAGCCCAGGACTTCTCCTTTGGCGACCGTGAAGGAGATATCATTGACGGCGACGGTAGGACCGAACCGCTTCACGAGATTTGTTGCTTCGATCATGATATATCCTCGAGCTTACAAACTGAGCCAGCGCCGGAACTTGCTGGCGCTGGGAAATCTGCTGGCGACGCCTCTCCGCACAACTGGAGACGTAGTAATAGCACATGAGTTCCCCTGTGTCAAGGAAAATCTATGCGCTGACCGTCCCTCTATCTGCAATGGCGCGGCCCGGTTGCATGGGTCCGGATTGCTGGTCTGTGCCCCCGCCAGGGGGGAATGAGTGGGGGCCGGAACCGCGACCCCAATTGGCACTTGACAGATGGGCAGACGGTCCCTATAGTCTTGCGCGTTCCGGTCGAGGATTGACGTGCGGAGTAGCCGGGTTCAGATCGAGTGAATGCCGATCGATAGACCATAATCGGGGAGGAGTGAATGCGCGCCGCCCTGGACAGATATTTCGGCCTGAGTCGTCAGGGCACAAATATCCGGACAGAAGCGATGGCCGGCCTGGTGACGTTCATGACAATGGTCTATATCGTCATTGTCAACCCGGCCATTCTCATGGCTGCCGGCATCCCCCGCGGGCCCTCCATGGTGGCGACGATACTCTCCGCTGTCTTCGGTACCCTGCTCATGGGAGTGTATGCCAGGCGGCCGTTCGCCATTGCCCCCTACATGGGGGAGAATGCATTCGTTGCCTTCACGGTCGTCAAGCTGCTGGGATACTCGTGGCAGCAGGCCCTGGGGGCGATTTTTCTCAGCGGGATCATCTTCGTAGTGATGACGGTGGCAGGTCTGCGCGCGTGGCTGGCCAAGGCGATACCGATGGGGCTCAAGTACAGTTTCGCGGCGGGGATCGGTCTATTCCTCACATTCGTCGGCCTGAACGAGTCGGGGATCGTGACGCTCGGCATCCCCGGGGCTCCGGTCCACGTGGGCGATATCAGATCTACCGAAGTACTGTTGGCGATCCTGGGGCTCTTCCTCATGGGGATCTTGATGACGAAGCGGGTGAGAGCTGCGATACTCATCGGTATCCTGGCCATCACCTTCCTGTCGATTCCCCTAGGGGTGACAAAGGCTCCCGAGGGATGGGTGAGCGCGCCCCCCTCACTGGCGCCCATCTTCTTCAAGATCGACATCCTGGGAGCGCTCACGTGGGGATTCCTCGCCGTCGTTCTCACGATCTTCATCATGGACTTCGTCGATACCATGGGCACTCTCATCGGAGTGTCGGCGCGGGCCGGATTCCTCGATGAGGACGGGAATCTTCCAGATATCGAGAAGCCGATGCTGGCCGATGCCCTGGCGACCGTCTTCGGGGCGCTCGTCGGTACGACGACCTCAGGCACCTACATAGAATCGGCCGCGGGAGTGGAGGCGGGCGGCCGCACGGGGCTGACTGCCGTGGTCGTTGCCCTCCTCTTCCTCGTCTGTCTCTTCTTCGCCCCGCTCTTCACCGCCATCCCGGGACAGGCGACCGGCCCGGCATTGATCATCGTGGGGATGCTGATGCTCTCCGCCGTCACCAAGATCAAATTTGAAGACTTCACCGAGCTGATGCCTGGGTTCATCGTCATCGTCCTCATGAGCTTCACCTACAACATCGGCATCGGCATCGCCGCCGGATTCGTCGTCTATCCGATCTTCAAGCTGGCCGCCGGTCGGCGAGCCGACATCAACCCCGGCCTCTGGCCTCTCTCCCTCCTCTCCCTCCTCTTCTTCATCTTCTACCCTTATTGATCGACGGGGGCGCTCGACATGGCCGCCGGATAGATCTGGGCGGCTCCGGGCGTCGAGGCAGCCTGTCTTTAGCAGGACCTCAGATGCCGCTGTGCCTTTGTGCGCCGTGGTGCTCGCGCTCCTGCGGCAGGCGATTGGCGACGGTATAAGGCACCTCCGGTCATCGCCCCAGAGAAC
>LJUI01000056.1 GCA_001303705.1 candidate division TA06 bacterium SM23_40 | reverse complement strand
CTTTCCGCGTGCGCCCTGTATCTATCTCGTCCGTCCTACGGCTGTCGTTGAGGAACTCGTCGGTGGGATCGGTGCGGAGCTCGAGGGCTTCACGCACTTCCTCGCTTCTTTTCAGATGGAATCCCACATTGTGAGCGATACCGAAGCCCTGGACATGAACTGGGAAGATAAGGTGGCCTTTGTCTACGGGAATACGGACAACAACGTCTTTCTCAGGCAGCTCAGGATCGGGATTCCTCTCGGGTTCCGAAGCAATGCCATAGAGTTCGGGGGCCAGAGATACGAGGGTGAAGGGATGGTTCTGATATCGTGCATGCCTAATCCCTTCAACAAAATGTTGCCTTTCGTCGTATGTGTCACAAATCGATCAGAGGATCTCATCGGAATAGGCATGAGGGTGAGTAGTCCCAGTGAGTGGGATGCAGACTATGTGCTGTACGGGGGAGCGGAGAGACTGGCTGTAGGGCGTTATCACAAAGAGAAGGGAACGTGGACCTTGCCGGAGAGTGAACCGGAATTGAGACAGTAGCGGGGTGCGATTCCGCTCAGCCGATTTCGTTGCGGTGATATTGTTCGGCAACAGCGGGGTGCGATGCCGGCCGGCCGATTTCGCTGCGCCGATACTGTTCGACAATTACACCGGGATGTGGTATCTGAATCAGGGAGACTCTGGCTCGTGCCCGGCAGCGGCGCGTATTCGCTCGCGGCTCCGGCGGGCGTGAGATTGGCCGTGTACGACATCCGCGGCGCTCGTGTGCGGGAGTTCGTCTCCGGGATCGTCGCCGCCGGTTCACATCAGGCGGTGTGGGACGGGGGCGACGGGCAAGGTAGTGAGGTGAGCTCCGGCATCTACTTCTGCCGTTTCGAGGTCGGCGAGTTCACCGAAACGAGACGGATGGTACTCCTGCGATAGTATCATATGACCCTGGGGGCAGCAGATCGAGGCTTTTCCGGCAGTCCCATCATGACTTCCATGAGAAAGGATCCACTCTAGACGATGAGCTAACATACGAGATATGTCTCATGGGGTCAAATGATACGAACCTGCGGTAGTGGAGCCTCACCAGAGATTGTGCTAGACTACCAGATACGAGGAGGCGGGGTAGGGTCTCTCGAATGCGGATTTGGGGGCTCCACTTTCACTGGTGAGACCAGCGTCCGGGAAGCGCGCGCAAATGAGGCGGGTGATTTTTTCGAGCTGATATTACTCGACAACTCCATCGAGACATGCTATTCTGAGCATGATAACGGGGGGTCCTCTTGGGGAGCAGGGCAGCGGCACCTATTGTAGTGATACGAAGGCCTGCGGGGACGCTATGACGAGGTGGATCGCCCCGGTGCGGTGCTCGGGTGTGACAAAGAGGCACAACCGAAGGAGATGGCAGCCATGCGAAGGCTAATGGTCTTACTCGCCTTGCTTGTCCCGCTGACTGCGAGCGCTCAGATCTCATTCCACCGGACCTACGGCGGCCCCGACCTTGATCGGGGACGTTCAGTAGTACAGACGGAGGAAGGGGGGTATGTTGTCGTCGGACAGACCCAGTCATTCGGTGTCGGTGAGGCCGACATATATCTCATCAAGACCGACACGTTGGGCATCTCGCAGTGGACGCGCACGTACGGCGGCGTAGACTACGATTATGGGTATTCGGTTCAGCAGACTGCCGATTCGGGATACATCGTCGCTGGAGTCACCTGGTCCTTCGGCGCAGCGGGCTGGAATGCTCTTCTGATGAAGACTGACGGAGCGGGGGACACTTTGTGGGCGGGCGCGTACGGGGGCTCAGGCTATGATTATGCGTACGCAGTCGAGCAGACTGCCGATTCGGGATACATCATTGCTGGATATACCGATTCCTACGGTGCAGGCAACGGGGATGTGTATCTGGTCAAGACGGATGCCGCGGGTGATACGGTGTGGAGGCGCACCTATGGCGGTCCAGCCTATGATTATGGATATTCGATTGAGCGGACTGCGGATGACGGATATATCATCGTTGGATATACGGATTCTTTCGGGGTAGGCGGTGACGATGTCTATCTGATCAAGACGGATAGTGCGGGCGACACGGTGTGGACACGCACCTATGGCGGCGCAGATTGGGATCAGGGCAATTCGGTTGAGCAGACGATAGATGGGGGATACATCATCGCCGGATACACCAGATCGTTCGGCGCGGGCGGCTACGATGTGTATCTGATAAAGACGGATGGGGCGGGCGACACGGTGTGGACGCGCACGTACGGCGGTCCGGGCTATGATTATGGGTACTCGGCAGAGCAGACGGCCGATGGGGGGTATATTGTCGCCGGGTACACGAGATCCTTCGGCGCTGGCCTAGAAGATGTGTATCTGGTGAAGACTGACGATGTAGGCGACACGGTGTGGACGCGCACCTATGGCGGCTCAGAGCACGACTATGGGTATTGGGTGGGGCAGACGGACGATGGTGGGTACGTCATCGCTGGGTACACCGATTCCTTCGGTGCGGGCAGCGAAGATGTATACCTGATCAAAACAGACGCCGACGGTTTCGTCGCGGGGAACCATCCGCCTGATCTTACAGATCAGCCCGACACCTCAGTGGCGGAGAATCAGCATTTGACGTTCACACTGGAGGCGAGCGATCCGGATGGTGATAGCATCGTCTTCTCCGCTCCCGATCTACCTGGGGGAGCTGCGCTGGACGCGGTGACTGGTGTCTTCGAGTGGACACCCACGTATGCTCAATCAGGTCTTCATACCGTAACGTTCATCGCAGCAGACCTTGGCGCGCCGGCCCTTGCCGACACGGAACAGACGGATATTACGGTTGGCGATGTGAACCGCCCGCCGGACCTGATCGATCAGCCGGATACTACGGTGGACGAGAATCAGCATCTGACGTTCACGCTGGAGGCGACCGATCCTGATCGTGATAGTATCTGGTTTTTTTCACCCGATCTTCCGACAGGAGCGGTGTTGGATTCGGTGAGTGGCGTCTTCGAGTGGACCCCCACATATCAGCAGGCTGGTCTGTACACGGTGACGTTCGTCGCCGCAGATGTCGGCGTCCCGGCTCTTGCCGATACCGAACAGACGGACATCACGGTGACCGATGTGGTGGGAGTGGCTGACGATGAAGATGAGCTGAGGTCAGGTGCGGAGTATCTGGCGCAGAATCGTCCTAATCCGTTCTGGTCGTCGACGACGATCTCCTACTCGCTGAGCGCGCAGAGGCCCGTCACGCTGGCGGTGTATGACATCCGGGGCGCGCTGGTGCGGGAGCTCGTGCGGGGGACGGTTGAGACGGGAGCGCATCGAGTGATCTGGGACGGGCGCGACGGGCGAGGGAGGGAGGTTGGCTCGGGCATCTACTTCTGCCGTTTGGAGACCGGGGAGTTCACGGAGACGAAGCGGATGGTGTTGTTGCGGTAGCGCTGGGCGACCGTGGATAGCGCTACGTTCTCGGATGCGGAAAGGCGGGGTCAGGGGTCCCCAGATAAGGATCCCTGGAGCCCCGCTTTCATTGGTGGAACAGGGGCCGGTGGTGGCAGATCGGGGGCGAAGCGGTCCTGCATGAGAAGACGTACTGGCTAGGTCGTGATCCAGAGCAGACCGGCACTCCTTGGCAAGGTGTTCTCGTGCACCGGCCTCCCTCGATGCGCGATACCGGGGGCATGTCTCTTTCTGCCCGGATTCGGTGCCTTCTGAACCCCGTGGCAGAGATGAGCAGGAGTTCGTCCGCACCTCTTCGTGCTAGCCTGTTTCATTGCGGCTCCTCCTTACTCGAAGATCTCCTTGAACATCGGTCCAAGCATCGCCTTGATCGATTTTCCGAAGTCCTCGGCCTTCACGAGCGTGATGCAACAGACCTTATCGTCGCTCTCGCAACTCACCACAGCGAGCTTGTCTCCGGCGCCGATGCCTGCTTTCTCCCTGATCTCCTTGGGCAGTACCATCTGCCCTCTCTCATCGACGGTCACCACAGCATCGACCTTGCAGCAGCCCGCTGTCTTGACTGTTCCTTTGACCTGTGGCCCGCAGCAGGACTCCCTCTTCTTCTCAGCCATTTCTGATTCCTCCTTTCATGAGTAATTCTTTGCTTAGTCACCGTAATCTGATAAATAAGTCCACACTGAATAATCTAACGCTCCCGGGGCCCCTTGTCAAGTCTTTTTTTGGATTTTTCTTGATCTCTCGGTTGGCGTCTGAACGCCGGTTTTCGGGGTGCCGCCCGATATCCGGGGCTCTTTCGGCATGTTGATCTCTCTAAGTGTCTTTCTCATAGAGTGATGCGTTGATGGGGCATATTGCGGAGGGGCAGGGGGCCGGGCGGGTTGGTCAAGGAGTTGGGAATCAGGGTGCTGGGCAATAGGGGCGTCATGGCTGCCGGGACCGGTGTTAGCTGCCGGGGGCGGTGCCAGGCGCCGTGCTGGCGGGAACTGCGGGAGAGATGCGGATCGCCCGGGGGATGCGGATTGCCTCGGAGGTACGGGCTCGGCCGGCGGGAAAAGGGATATGGGCTGGTCCGGAAGGGGTGGGCTGGAGAGGTGGGGCGGCCCGGATAGGCGATCCCGCTTTCCTCACGCCGCGCCCAGGTAAGCGGACTTGACCCGCTCGTCCTGGAGCAGATCCTGGGCTTTCCCCTCGAGGGCGATCTCACCGGTCTCGAGCACATACCCGTAGTCGGCGAGCTGGAGGGCTCCGTACGCGTTCTGTTCGATGAGGAGAATCGTCGTCCCGCCCTCCCGGATCTGCCGGACGATACTGAATATCTCCTCCATGAGCACGGGTGCCAGGCCGAGGGATGGTTCGTCGAGCATGAGGAGCTTGGGGCGTGACATCAGCCCGCGGCCCACGGCGAGCATCTGCTGCTCTCCGCCCGATAGGGTGCCGGCGTACTGACCGCGTCTCTCCCTGAGCCGCGGAAAGAGCGTGTACACCCATTCGAGATCTCGCTCGATCTCATGTCGATCGCGGCGCGAGAAGGCGCCGAGCTTCAGATTGTCGAGCGTTGTCAGGTTAGGGAAGACCCGGCGGCCCTCCGGCACCATTGCCAGTCCGAGCTTCACGATCTCGTCTGCTGGCCGCCCCACGATCTCCTTGCCGTCGAGGGTAATCCTCCCTCTCGTAGGGCGTACTAGCCCTCCGATCGTTCGGAGCGTGGTGCTCTTCCCCGCTCCGTTCGCACCGATCAGCGTGACGATCGACCTGGGAGGGACATGGAGATCGATTCCCCGCAGGGCATGGATGCCGCCGTAGTGGACGTGGAGGTCGTCGATCTTAAGCATCGTGCTTCTCCTCCGGGGTGGATCCCTGTTCCGCCCGACCGCGGGCCCCCCCAGCCCACTCCGTCCCGAGATAGGCCTCGATCACTTTCCGATCTCCCTGGATCTCCTCGGGAGTTCCTTGCGCGATCGTCACGCCGTAATCGAGCACGAGGATCCGCTCGCAGATCCCCATGATGACTTTCATGTCGTGCTCGATGATGAAGATGGTGAGGTCGAACTCGCGGCGGATGCGCTGGATGAACTCCATGAGCGCATTGGTCTCCTGCGGGTTCATGCCGGCCGCAGGTTCGTCGAGGAGGAGGAGCTTCGGCGTGGTGGCGATGGCGCGGGCGATCTCCAGCCTGCGCTGCCGGCCGTAGGGGAGGCTCCCCGCAGAGGCATCGCGCACGGTGTGGAGGTCGACGAGCTCGAGCAGGCGCTCCGAGTCCTCGCGCATCAGCCGTTCTTCCCGCACATACCGCGGCAGGCGGAACATCGCCTCCCACGGCGTGGAACGGAGCCGCACGTGGTGGGCCACCATGACATTGTCGAGAACGCTCAGGCTGTTGAGGAGCCTGATGTTCTGGAAGGTGCGGGCGATCCCCAGAGCGGTGATGCGATCGGGGCGCTCTCCGGTGATGTCGCGGTCGAGGAACCGTACGCGGTTCTGAGTCGGCCGGTAGATACCGGTAATCATATTGAAGACGGTCGTCTTTCCCGACCCGTTGGGACCGATGAGTCCCACGAGCTCGCCCTCCTCGATCCTCACCCGGAAGTCGGCGACAGCGACGAGTCCGCCGAATCGCATCGTGATCCCGTCTGTCTCAAGCAACGCCATCGTGTACGGTGCTCCATGTAGTATCTGTCAAGTTCTCGTTCGCCTCCAACACGGGCTCTTTTATCGCCCCGCCGCACGGTGGCTGGCTCGTTGTACGTCTACTCGCTCACGCTGAAACCTGACCGCCGCAGCGCAGATCGCGCCACGTGGACAGCGTGGCTCTGTGGCGCAGACTTCGGACCGCACAGATCAGCACTGCCGGATGCAATCCTCATGTCTTCCTCACCATGCGCCTCACCAGCCAGCCCCACCCGAATTCGCGCTTCCCCATCAAGCCCTGTCGGTAGAACAGGATGACGGCGAGCAGGACGAGCGAGAAGATGACCATCCTCAGGCCCGGCACTCCCGGAATATGGACCGGGCCGATCGTCATCGGCGCCTCGAGCGGACGCAGCGCCTCGAGGAGGATCGTATATCCGATCGCGGCAAGGCAGGAGCCGGTGATGCTCGCGAGCCCCCCGATGACGACTATGATGAGAATGTTGAACGTGAGAATGAAGATGAATGTCTTGGGATCGATTGTCGTCACCAGATTGGCCAGGAGGGCTCCGCCCACGCCGGCGAAGAACGATCCGATGACGAACGCCAGGACCTTGTGGTAGAAGAGGCTGACACCCATCACTTCGGCGGCAATCTCGTTCTCCCGTACCGCCATCATCGCTCGTCCGTAGCTCGAGTCGACGAGCCGCTTGATGATGAAGATCGTGATGGCTGCCGCTCCCCAACTCCAGTACAGGTTCGTGTATTCGGGGATCCCTTTCAGGCCGAGGGCCCCGTTGGTGATGGGGATCGCGTTGTTGCCCACGACCCGGATGATCTCGGCGAAGCCGAGGGAGGCGATGGCAAGGTAGTCGCCGCGCAACCTGAGTGTCGGAGCACCAATGATGAAGCCGAAGATGGCGGCGAGGATTCCACCGATGAGGATGGCGGGGAGGAACGGCAGCTGGATCGTTGCCAGGGGACGGATGAGGGGGCTGATGATGAATGTAGCTTCCTTCTGCGCGGGCGTCATGGTGAGGAGGGCGCACGCGTACGCACCCACGGCCATGAATCCAGCATGGCCCAGAGAGAACTGCCCCGCGAATCCGAAGATGAGATTGAGGCTCGTCGCCAGAATGATGTTTATCGCGCACAGATTCAGGATCCGCACCATATACGGATCGAGCCGGTGGTTCGCCCAGACAAGCGACAGCCCGAGTGCGATCAGGCTCGCGATCGTGAAGAGCCTTTTCAACCGCATGGCCCGTGTCGAATCTGCGTATGACGACATGGTCTCCATCTACACCTTCTCCTCGAGTCTCCGACCCAGGATGCCGGTCGGCCTCAGGAGGAGCACCACGATGAGAATAAGGAATGCGAAGGCGTCGCGGTATCCTGCGAGTGCGGGTGCGAACGCGACGAGCATGATCTCAGCTAACCCGAGTACGAATCCGCCGATCATCGCTCCCGGGACCGACCCGATCCCCCCGAGGATCGCAGCGACGAATGCCTTCAGGCCCGGGATGACACCCATGAGCGGCTGGATCTGCGGATATCGAAGCCCCCACATGATGCCGCCGATCGCAGCAAGTCCCGACCCGAGCGCAAAGGTGAGGGCGATGGTGCGGTCGACGTCGACTCCCATGATGCGGGCGGTCTCCATATCGTGGGAGACGGCCCGCATGGCCAGGCCGGGCTTGGTTCGATAGATGATGTAGGAGAGTGCAGCGAGGGAGATGAACGCAATCACGGGGATGAAGAAGGTCACGCTCAGGATGTTGACTCCCTTGATGACGAAGACGCGCGTGAAGAGTGGGGGACGAAAGAACGCCTTGGGCCGACCCGAGAAGACGACGATGGCGAAGTTCTGCAGGAAGAACGAAACGCCGATCGCGGAGATGAGGGCGGAGATGCGCGGCGCACTGCGGAGCGGGCGATAGGCGCCACGATCGATGAGGATGCCAATGAATGATGTGAGGAGGACCGCGACGGCGAAGGCGAGCCACCAGGGAAGTGAGATGAGGAGGATGCCGTAGAATGCGACGTAGGCCCCCATCATGAATATGTCGCCGTGCGCGAAGTTGATGAGCCTCAGGATGCCGTACACCATCGTATATCCGATGGCGATGAGGGCGTAGAGGCTTCCCAGCGATATGGCGTTGGCGAGGTGCTGTAGGAAGAGTGGGAATGTCACTGTGCTCTTGGATCCGTTGCGATGGGCTTCTACCGACTGGATGGACAACCCGGTGGAGGTTCTGCCGGCGCGCGCTTGTCTGGCCGCTGGTGCTTACGCCGTACGGACGCGGGAGGCAGCGGACAGGATGGCTGCTTCCGGAGGTACCTCCTCGGGTAGGTCCCGCATTGGCCGGCGCATCGGGTTCGGCCCGGATTTTCACTGTGTGGCGGGGTCTCGCATCTGGCCGTGGCCATCAGATTGAGCTGAACGTGCCTGGGTGGCCCGAGGGTGTCGTCGTCGCGCTATGGGGTGACTGTATCGAGATAGGTGAACTTGCCATCCTGGACGGTGAGGATGACCGCGCTCTTCTTCGCGTCCCCGTTCTCGTCGATGGTTATGACTCCGGTGACACCGTCATATTCAGTGAGCGCGGCGATGCCCTTGCGGATCGCCTCCGGTGTCGCCTCTCCCTGGGACTCGATCGCGGAGAGCACGATGTTGTAGGCGTCGTACCCGAGTGCGGCGAATGCATTCGGCACATCCCCATACGCCTCCCTGAACGCGTCGACGAATTCCTTACCCGCTCCTGACCGGCTCTGCTCTGGCGCGTAGTGATTGCTGAAGACGAGTCCTTCTACAGCGTCGCCGCCGATCTGGATCAACTCCGGTGCCTGGGCCGCATCGCCGGCGAGGAGGTGGGACCCGATGCCGAGCTCCTTGGCCTGCTTAGCGAGCAGAGCGATGTCGCCGAAGTATCCCGGTATGAAGATAACGTCGGCGTTTTTCGATCTGGCCACAGTGAGCTGTGCGGTGAAGTCCTGGTCCCCTGTCTGGTAGGAGATCGTCGCCAGTATCGAGCCCGGATCGCCGGTCAGCTCGGTGAACGATCGCTTGAAGAATGAGGCGAGCCCGACTGAATAGTCCGCCGCCACGTCCTGGATGACGATCGCCGTCCTGGCCCCCAATGTCTCGGTGGCATACTTGGCCATGACGAGTCCCTGGAAGGGATCGATGAAGCAGGCACGGAACGCGTACATCTTGCCCGCGGTGACGAGCGGGTTGGTGGCCGAGGGTGAGATCATCGGGATGCGGGCCTTCTCGCAGACCTCGGCGCCGGCCATGGCATTCGAACTCGCATATGCACCGATTACCGCCACTACCCCTTCGTTCTCTATCAGGCGGGAAACCGCATTTGCGGACTCCACTTTGTCGCTCTTGTTGTCGACGAGAACGGTCTGGACTGTCCTTCCCAGCACCTTTGGCCGACGCTGGTGAGCGAGGTTGATGCCGTCCATCGTCATCTGCCCGCCTGCGGCATACGGGCCGGTCATCGGGAAGTAGGCTCCGATCTTTATCACATCCGTTCCTGCGGGCCCTCTGCCCTGGTCGGACTGGCAGCCGAGGGCCACAAGAGAGAATGCGAGCGCCACCGCAAGCGCCGCGCCCGGCCACCCGCCGGCCATAGACCTTCCGAGTCTCCTCTCTATCATGTGCTGCTCCCCTCTCATGCGCTCCGCTTCACAGAATGTCTTCGTCCGTTTCCGCCTCATCTCCTTGGGGTCGGTCTTCACTCGTTGCCGCCCTGGCCCAACTCCCCGAGGGCCCAGAGTGCCATGGAATCGGCCGGGTCTATCGCGAGGACCATTTCGTACGCTTCGATCGCCCTGGCGGTGTCGCCCCTGGCCCAGTAGATATAGGCGAGATCGTTGCGCGCCTTGGTGTGATACGGGTCGAGCTGGAGTACGGTGCCGAAGTGTACCATCGAGCTATCGACAAGTCCTTTCCGCGTGTACAGGACGCGGCCGAGGTTGTAGTGGGCGAATGCATCATCGGGACTGAGGCGGATTGCCTCTCGATAGTGTTCGATAGCGCCGTCCCAGCGTCTCCCCATCTGGTGGGCATAGGCGAGTGACGTATGTGCCGGCTGGAGCGAAGGGACCGCCCGCACACTCGCCTCGTACTCCGCCCGCGCTGGATCCATGAGCCCCCTGTTCATGAGGTTCATCCCGTAGGTGAGGTGATACATCGCCTGATGGAGTCGGGCGATGGCCACATCGATCGCCTCGTCGTCGAGGACTCCCTCCGAGCCCACGATCTTTGAGAAGAGCTCTCTATCGTACAGGGGCGCGTACGTCAGAACTGGGGACGAGGACAGTTCCTCCTCGGGACCCCTAACCTCGAGTACCCTGAAATAGTTGTTCTGGTACAGCGGTATGAAATCGTGCAGGAGATCTGGCGCGAAGTGGAGGCGGTACGTGGCCATCGAGGTTGTCACTGTCCTCTCGCCGGCGAGGTACCGCACTGAGTTCGTGTCGTGGCCGAGGAGGACTCGCGCATCGTACAGTAAGTAGTCCACTTCGTATTTCCGGCAGATATCGAGGAGATCGGATTCGAGGCCGAAGTATGCCCTGGTGCACTCTTCTCCCTTCCTCCGCATCTGCTCCGATCCGAACATCGGATTGAGGACGATCGCCCGGCCGGTGTATGCAAGGAGAGTGGGTCCGGTGGGGAAGAGAGTGAGGAAGACGTCATCCTCTTCCGTGTTCATGACGATCCACGTAAAGACAGGCACTACGTTCTCTCCGTACCAGGCATACGGGTTGGGTGGTTCGGGGCGGATGATCCGGCTGAGGGCGACGTACAACGGCCTTCTGCTCATGTAGGTGAAGGCCTTGTGGCCCTCGAAGAGGAGGAGCGGAATGAGGAGCAGCGGTACCCAGCGGAGATTCGGCCGCGTGAATACTGAGAGCCAGCCACCGATGGCGACGGCCGCGAAGAAGACGAGGAGGACGGTGAGCCGATGAGTAAACAGGTACAGACCGAGGCTTACGGCAGTCCAGTAGAGAAGAAAGAAATAGCCCATTCTTTCCTGGTGGGCAGCGGTGCGGGCGTGTGCGCTCGACCGCGCTCCGCGTCGCAGCTCGTAGCCACGCATCCACAGGGGAACGACGGCGAGGGGGAGAAGGGCAACATACGAGAAGAGAATCGAGATGAGCGCGGGGCCCCTCCATGGGCCAAGCCAGAAGGCGCGGTCGTCGAAGGTGATGAGGCCCGGATCGGCGGGCTTCTGTCCGAGAAATCGGAGCTTCGTGAACAGGAACGAGGCGACGCGCGAAAACTCCGCTGCCTGCCGGGGGAGGAGGAGCGCGATAGCTCCCAGGGCGGAAAAGGCGACGATGAACAGAGCCAGGCGTCGAGGTCTCCCCACCTCGAACCGACGGTCCAGAAAGGAGACGATGATGAGGGCATACGCGGCGAGCATCGGATAGGAGACGAAGAACCACCGTGCCCGGAGAACAGGATGGGCGATGCCGATGACAGCCGCGATGAGGATGATGATGGCCAGGTTCGGGACTATCATCGTGTCGTGCAGCTCCCGCCGCAGCAGTGTCACGAGGACGCAGAAGAGGATGAGGAGTGCGACGATGAACTGCGACAAGTTCCACGAAATGAGGGCTACGGCGAGAGCGAGACCGGCGAGCACCGCGAGAAGGGGAATCTGCCAGCCCGCTCTGCTCCGCCTCAGCCGGACTGCTGCCCAGATGAAGGCAGTCAGCCCGAGGAAGATGAACGGGAGGACGAAGTCCTCGGTCAGATAGTTGCCGACGGTTCGTTCAAAGGCAGGCGTGGCGACGGTATAGAAAAGGGCGGCGACGATCGCTCCCCATCTACTTCCCCATATGGCATACGCCATGAGGAAGACGGCGATGATGGAGAGGCTGGAGAACGTGCAGACGAAGACGATGAGGAAACGGTCGAAGGAGACCCGGGAATCGTCGCCGAACAGAATTCTGTAGGTGGTGCCGATCACGATCTCGGGCGTGAGGGGGATCTTCTCGCGAAGGTTGAGCCCTTCGGGGTGCTGTACCGCGTAGTCGACGTCAGGTATGGGCGTTCCGTCCGCCGCCATCAATGCGTAGCGATAGCGGAAGGCGGCATCGGAATAAAAGGGCCTCTGTCCGCGCACCGACCAGTGGTGGTGCTTCAGCAGGGAGGCAAAAACGATGAGCGCGACGATCGCAATCCAGGGAGCGATCTTCGCGACCAGCGGGTGACCCTTCGGCCTTTTCACGTCTCCCTTTGTCACATCCGGCCTCCTTATCGCCATTCTGGAGGATAGCCATCCAGTGTTGACCGAGATGGAGGACGCTGATTTTTACACGTGTAGGAGCGGGAGTCAAGCCGGATTTTCCGTGCTCTTGGGATCACTCAGGTACATCGTATCCCCCTCCGGAAGCTTCGCTGCCATGGGCCTCGCACGCTGCAGGAGGTGCCGAGTGACGAGACCTCGCTCTGAGGGACGAGGCGCCTTTACTGCTCCTCGAGGCTTGCGAGCGCCGCCAGCATAACCCAGAGGAAGCTGAAGCATATCCCTCCACGCGCTCTCTTCGATTGAAGACAGAACCGTCGCCGCGCATGAGGTTTCAGGCGTGGCGATGGGCGATGAACGCATCGTCCTGAGTGATCTGCTGGTAGTGTGCACGGACCACAACCAGGGCGACGAGCGCGACGAGATGGAACTTGGGCCCGGTGGTCATTGTACCTGGCATCTCGAACGGGGGGCTGGGGTCCGGCCGACAACATGGCGGCCGGGTCGGGTGTAGAGAGCATCAAGGGCCAGCAGAAAATACCAGATGATGAGATCGGGGAGTAGGTTGTTTCGTTACCCGGGTCGGGCGCCCGGCAGAGGACGACTCGGGAAACTGGAACAGATGATTGCAGAATCAATAAGGGAGGTCAAGGGTGGTGTGTCAAAGTCGATCAGTTCAGGGTCCCGGCCAGGCCATTTTGCGCAAATTCGCGCAATGACGCTGGGGAAATTGCCCTCTGGGGCTCTCAACCCTCGCAGCAGGCTTGCATTTCGGCGCTTTGGAAAAACTCACAGTCGGGCAGGGAAGAGGCTGGATGGAGTGACCCGGGGGTGAGGAAACGAGGTCGGGATGAGCCTGCGCGAAGCACGAGTGACCCGTTGGGGTCGGCGGGCCCGTCTCTAAGTTACTATGTTTCAGGCAATTATCTGGTTCATCTCGGAGATGGGCCCCGGGCTCAGGTCGGCCGCGGAGGGGGGCACTCCCCCTGTACACAGGCGGCGGCGGGCACGAAAATTGCTATCTCTGACCTCCGCAAGGAGCCCTGCGCACAAGACAAGTAGGTGGATGTGTAGAAGAGGTGGTAGGGTAGCGAGCGATGTCTGCACAGAGGACGAGAAAGAAGTTGAGCAAGCATACCCCGGATGCCGGACATAGGGACGAGTCGCCGTCGGTCTCGCCCACTTCCGCTCGGCGCCCTTCTGACGGTGGGAGGAAGGGTGGAAGAGAACGGCGGCAGGCCTTCACAGAGCACGGGTCGGGCGGTGAGGCCGTCCGCGATGAGTATGCAGAGGGCGAATTCATCGCCGGGCTGGAACAGGAGACCGAGCGGCTCCAGGCATCCATGAGCAACGGGGAGGAGCGGAATCTTGTTGCGGAATTGAGGCAACAGGCGGCGAGGCTCGAGGCCTCTAATGAAGAACTCGCCCGGCGTATCGACCAGCTCTCTGCACTCCATGAGGTCTCGGCGAAGCTCCAGAAGACAGCGAGTCTCAGCGAATTGCTGGCCGGGGTCGCGCGTGGTGTCGAGACGAGCTTGGGGTTCGGGCGGGTGCTCATCAATCTGGTCAACGTGGAGAGAGGCGTCCTCGAGCGCAGGGCGGCCGCCGGTGTCGAAGAGTCCGAATTCAAGAGGCTGAAGGCCAATCCTCCTCCGCTGGAGTGGATCACCAATCTGCTGAGAGAACGGTACCGAATCTCGCGATCGTATCTCTGTCGCTACACTGAACGCCGCGCGTTGCTGCACAAGTATGGCAGCTCTGTCGGTGATACGACGAGACCCGTGAAAGACGATGAATGGCACCCCCTTGACATACTCCTCACTCCCATTTTCTCTGAAACCAAAGGACTTGTGGGAACGATCTCCGTCGACTGCCCCGAGGGCGGCAAGCTCCCGAGCCGCGATGCCATACGGACACTCGAGATCTTCGCCAATACCGCAGCGATGGCCATCGAGCGAGTTCGCCTCCAGGAGCAAGTGCTGGGGCACTCGCAGGAACTCGAGGCAAGGGTGGCGGAGCGGACGAAAGCCTTCATGGAGGCACGGGAGCGAGCGCTCGAGTGTGAGCGCCTTGCCGCTATCGGCAGGTTGGCCGCCAGCGTCGGACACGAGATCCGGAATCCCCTGGGAGTGATTCGGAATTCCTGCTTCTATCTCGGCAATCGGCTCGAGCCTGCTGACGAGAAGGTGAGGAAACATCTCCACATCATCGAGCGGGAGGTGAATGCGTGCAATAAGATAGTGGGTGATCTCCTCGATTTCTCGCGGAAGAAGGCCCTTGAGCTTTCCGAGGTGAATATCAGGGATGTGATCGAGGAGGTCCTCTCAGGGGCATGGATCCACCAGAAGACCGAGGTCTCACTCCAGGTCGCGGATGGTAGGCCGGTTGTGTTGGCGGATCGAGACAGGCTCCGTCAGGTATTCCTCAATTGCGTTGCCAATGCCGTTCAGGCGATGCCGGACGGGGGACGTCTCGATGTCAGCATTCGGCCTCATGGCGAGATGGTAGAGGTTACGGTCGCAGACACCGGATGCGGAATCCCGGAAGAGAATCTCACAAAGATATTTACTCCCCTGTTCACTACGCGGTCTCACGGTATCGGCCTCGGGCTCGCGGTCAGCAGATCGATCGTCGAACAACATGGCGGAACGATCGACGTGGTCAGCGAGGAAGGCGCGGGGTCCACGTTCACCATCAGGTTGCCCCTGAGGCCGCCCGAGCCGTCAGCCGACAATAACCGGCCGGGCGACTGATCTCCGGTCACGTCGCAGAACCGATCCGGGATTCCGATTCAGTGCTGAGAGTCGCTTATCGGTATGAGAGCATGCGTGCCGGGGTTGAGCCCCTTGACCCGCCGGCTCTCGCCCGGACACGGAGCTGCTCGACAGAATGGATGCGTGGTGGGCAGACTCTGCGCCGCCGGCTGCAGGTATCGCCCCGGCTCTTTGAAAGCGAAGTCAGGAGGCGGCTTCCTTCTCTTCTGTTGCCGTCCATGGGGCGCCCGGTCGCATGCTCCGGCCGGAACGAGTGCCCGCGGAAGGTGCCTCACCCCATCGGTCCCGCCTCAGCATCCCTGATAGTTGAGAAGGAATCCGTCGACAATCTGACCGACCCGGCACCTCGGTCTGGTAAAGGCTCGGAGCATTCGAGTTACCGACTCCGGTCGGAGGCCGCCTGCGGCAGTGGGTGAGACCACTGGATCGGCCGGCCAGGGCGGTGGAACAGCGGTCCGTACCGGTTATGACAAGCTACTGTCGGATTCGCAGCGATGGAACTATGCCGAGATATCTGATCTCGACCACATCGGTGCCATTGAGGGTGGTGTGGATGGGTTCGCGGCTATGATATTCTGCTCACAGAGCTCGACCCGCGGCCCAGTCGTGGGACCGGACCGAAAGGATATGAGAGTGGCAAAGAAGGACCCAATACCGGGATGCGCGGCTCTGCAACGTCTTGTCGATGAGTGCTCGACAGCAGATCCCGGGCACGGTAACGACGTCAGCACTCACGAAGAGTCACCGCTGTGTCTTGTTGACGAGTGTTCGGCATCAGATCGTGCGCACTGCAGGAACGATAGGCCACAGAAAGAGTCAGCGCTGGAATGGGCGATAGCGATTGACTCCATGGATGATGCCATACACATCGTGGATAGTGACCTCAGGGTAGTTCGCTGCAACACGGCGTTCGCGCAGTGGTGCTTGAAGTTGGGAGTCCCTGCAGAGGTCGTCGGCCGAGGACTCCTCGATGCGCTTCCGTTCCTGCCGCCCTCTGCTTGCGACGAATATCGTTATGTGCTCGATACCGGAAGGACTCTCGTCACAAAAGAGACGATGCGGGTTGGTGCTGGCGACATCGCAACAGAAACACGAAAGATACCGATTGTCAGAGAAGGAGTCGTTTCAGGGGTAGTCACTGTCATTCGGGACATCACCCAGCTGAGGCGGGCGGAGGAGGCCCTGCGGAAGAGCGAGGCGACTGCCCGGGCGATCTTCAACGCCACAACTGATACGGTAGTCCTTGTAGATCGTGAGGGGAATATCCTCGCGGTAAACGAGGTCGGGGCTGGAAGACTGGCGAAGCGTCCGCATGAGCTCGTGGGTGCAAATATTCATGATATCCTTCCTCCCGGTATTGCGACCCGTCGAATGGAGAAGTGCGACGAGGTAGTTCAATCGCGTAAGCATGTGCGGTTCGAGGATGAGCGTGCGGGGAGAATCGTCGACAATAGCCTCTATCCGGTCTTTGATGCGGCGGGAGATGTCTGCGCAATAGCAGTCTACGGCAGAGACATTACCGAGGAGAGGAAAGCACAAGAAGCTCTTGAAAGGATCTTCTTCCTCTCGGTCGACATGATCTGTGTCCTGGATACTGATGGCAATTTCCGGAGGGTCAATCCCGCCTTCACTAGAGTCCTTGGATACGAGAACAAGGAGGTCACAGGGAGACACTTTCTGGATTTTGTGCACCCCGACGATGTGCAGGCAACGGTAAGAGAGGTGGAACAAAGACTCTCTGATGGAAGTCCGACGACCCACTTCGATAACCGCTGCCGGTGCAGGGATGGGTCGTACAGATGGTTGGAGTGGGCTGCTACCTATATCCGAGAGGAAGGGCTCACGTATGCTGTCGTCCGAGACATCACCGACCGCGAAGATGAAGAGAGGAAGGCGCTAGAGGAGAGCAGGGAACGGTTTCGTTCTATAGTGGAGAGCACCAGCGACTGGATCTGGGAAGTCGATGCGAACGGGGTGTACACATATGCCAGCCCCAAAGTAAGGGATATCCTCGGGTATGACCCAGAGGAAGTCATCGGGAAGACGCCGTTCGATCTCATGCCTCCTGATGAGTCGGAGCGGATCGGAACGGAGTTCCGGGCCATCGTCCAGGCAAGACGCGCCTTTGAGCGGTTGGAGAACTGCAACCTGCACAGGGACGGGCGACTGGTGCTGCTGGAGACAAGCGGTGTGCCGATCATCGACAAAGATGGGAACCTCCTGGGTTACCGGGGGATCGGCCGGGACGTCACCGAGCGGAAGCAGGCAGAGGAGTTAAGAAACTACTCCGAACAACTGGAGAAGATGGTTGACCTCCGCACGAGAGAGCTGAGGGATGCCCAGGATGCGCTGGTCCGCAAGGAGAAGCTTGCGGTTCTGGGACAGCTCGCCGGCGGGGTGGGCCACGAGCTCCGGAACCCGCTAGGTGTTATCTCGAACGCCGTCTACTATCTGGAGACAAAACTGAGTGATGCGGATAGGGCGATCAAGAAGCACCTTGCGTTGATCGCGTCAGAGGTTCAGCATTCCGAAGAGATAGTCTCAGACCTCCTGGAGTTCTCGCGTACAAAGCCCGGCAAGAAAGAAGAGATAGCGATCTCGGTTCTGGTAGCCCAGGTCCTGGAACGGTATACCCCGCCCCAGAAGGTGAAAGTGACGATCACCATGGCGTCTGATCTGCCCCTGGTCTTCGTCGATTCCCAGCAGACGAGGCAGGTGATCGGGAATCTGGTTACGAACGCCTATGAGGCGATGCCTGACGGCGGTGAGCTGTTCATCAGCGCGCACGCCGAGGATAGGGAGGTGCAGCTCCTTGTGCGTGACAAACATGAAGATGCTGTTCGAACCTCTGTTCACCACCAAGGAGAAAGGGATCGGCCTCGGGCTGGCGGTTTCAAGAATCCTGGCCCAGGCCAACGGAGGGAGTATTACGGCAGAGAGCGAGGAAGGTAAATGGGCCACGTTCGTCGTCACCTTTCCCGTGCTAAAGGAAGAGAATCCGTGTGAGAAGGAGGGGGCGTCCGAGACAGCTCGGTAGGTGCGGGTAAGTCGCAGGGGAGATGCGGGTAAGTCGCAGGGGAGATGCGGGTAAGTCGCAGGGGAGATGCGGGTAAGTCGCAGGGGAGCTCTCGGGGGGCGAGGCGGCGCGAATCGATTAGCAAGG
>LJUI01000181.1 GCA_001303705.1 candidate division TA06 bacterium SM23_40 | reverse complement strand
AGTTGTCCCCTGTTCGTCCCGCTCGCCGAGGAGAATTGGCTTCTGCGCCCCGCGACCAGACTGATCGCCGAGGAATACCTCGATCCCCTCAAAGAGGCTGAGATCGGAGCCCTCGTCCTCGGGTGCACGCACTATCCCCTGCTCAAACCCGTCATTTCCGAGACAATCGGGCACAAGGTGATCCTCGTCGATTCTGCCGTGGAGACGGCGCTCGCAGTACAATCGGCCCTGGACTCTCTCAATCTCGGAAAAGAAGAGGGAGAGCGGGCACCACACCGATTCTATCTGAGCGACATTCCGCCCCGATTCGGCGAGATCGGTCAGCGATTTCTCGGCGAGGCGATCGATCATCTGATGAAATTGAGCATTGACGACTAGTGCGGTCTGGAGCCGAGACGGGCGGACCGGACTGCGACGGGCCTTACGAAGAGGAATAGCCTGTGGACTGGGAGCGAGTAGACGGAAGAGCACCAGATGAGATCCGTCCTGTCACCATCAGCAGGAACTATCTGAAACATGCAGAGAGTTCGGTCCTGATGGAGATGGGTGAGACGAAGGTGATATGCGCCGCCACGGTCATCGATCAGGTTCCCGGGTGGCTGCGGGGTGCCGGTCAGGGATGGGTGACCGCCGAGTACGGCATGCTCCCCCGCAGCACGAGAGAGAGAGTGCCCAGGGAGCACGCGCGCGGGCGGGCCTCGGGAAGGACACATGAGATCCAGAGGCTTATCGGCCGTTCGCTGCGTGCGGTGACGGACCTATCCGCCCTGGGAGAGCGCATGATCACCATCGACTGCGACGTCATCCAGGCTGACGGCGGAACGAGGACAGCCTCCATCACAGGCGGATTCGTGGCGCTCTATGACGCATTCGAGGGATTGCGGCGCGGGGGGGTGCTCGATCACATACCGCTCGAGGATTTCGTCTCGGCTGTGAGCGTAGGCATCATCGATTCTGCGATCATCGTCGATCTGAACTACGAGGAAGACAGCCAATCCGAAGTCGACATGAACGTCGTCATGACCGGATCGATGAGACTGGTCGAGATCCAGGGCACTGCGGAGGGCCGTCCCTTCACCGTGGAAGAACTCCGTACGATGGTCACACAGGCAGAGCGCTCGATCCGTCTCCTCATAAAGGCCCAGCAGGAGGCGCTCGGCATAGCCTCGCTCGGGCAGCATCGATGAAGCACAAGCTGAAGACGCACGCTGTACCGACCCATCAACGGCCTACCCGGATCGATCGTTACCTCGTTACGATCGGCATTCCCCTCTCACGCACGCAGATTCGTCACCTCATCGACGCAGGCGAGATACTGGTTGACGGAGGCCGGGTAAAGCCCCATTATAGGGTCAGGCCCCGGGAGGAGATATCGATCCATCTCCCCGCGCCCGAGGCAGCGGTGCTCGAGGCGGAACAGATGCCGCTCGAGATCCCGTACGAAGACAGCTACCTTCTGGTTGTGAACAAACCGGCAGGGATGATTGTCCATCCGGCGGGGCCTGTGCGGACAGGGACGCTTGTCAATGCGCTCCTCTACCACTCGCCGGAACTCGCGAACAGGGGAGGGTTGCGGCCGGGGATCGTTCACCGGCTCGATAAAGATACCTCTGGACTTCTCGTCGTCGCCAAGACCGACCGCGCGCACCGGGTGTTGAGCCGTCAGCTCTCCACGCGGGAGATGAAACGTGATTACCGTGCCATTGTCTGGGGATCGGTCGGCGTCGATGAAGGTCGGATCGAGGCTCCCATCGGTCGGCACGTCGTCGACCGGACACGGATGGCAGTGACCCCGCTTGCTGCGCGACATGCGGCGACGCGGTTCCGTGTCGTGGTGCGGTTCGATGTCGCGACCTTATTGGAGCTATCACTCGAGAGCGGGCGCACTCATCAGATACGCGTCCACTGCGCGCACATGGGCCATCCGGTCGTCGGGGATGCGACATACGGAGGGCGTGGCAGGCTGGCCTCTCTGCCGATAGAGCGGCCGCTGTGGGAGAGGGCGACGGCGGTTCGCAGCGCCGCCGGGCGGCAGCTCCTCCACGCGGTGAGATTGGCGTTCATCCATCCCGTGGGAGGAGAGCGCATTCGATGTGAGGTTCCCCTGCCCGCCGACATGGAGGCGGTGCTCGAGCTCCTTGGCGGTGGTTAGGCAATCGAGACGCGGCGCCGGATCGGCCGCGTGGTTCAACATAGTCAGCCGTGAGAGGAAGGAAGCAGCGGGATGGCGCGAGAACTGGTGATCGTCGAATCCCCCACAAAGGCGCGGACTATCGGGAGGATACTGGGCTCTCGATACCGGGTGCTGGCCTCTATGGGGCACCTCAAGGATCTCCCCAAGTCGAAGCTCGGTGTCGATATCGAGAACGGATTCCAGCCGCAGTACATCACGGTCCGCGGGAAGGGGAAGATACTCAAGCAGCTCAAGACGGCGGCCAAGGACGCGTCTCACATCTGGGTTGCCTGCGACCCGGATCGGGAGGGGGAGGCGATCGCGTTCCACATCTCGCGCGAGTTACAGGACGGCGATAAGGTCCGTCGGATTCTCTTCTATGAGATAACGAAGGCCGCTGTCGAGGCGGCGCTCGCCGATCCCCAGCAGATCGATCAACGAAAGGTCGATGCTCAGCAGGCGAGGAGGATCCTCGACAGGCTCGTCGGGTATAAGGTGAGTCCGTTCCTGTGGAGAACGGTGCGCTCAGGCCTGAGTGCGGGGCGTGTTCAGACCGTGGCTCTCAGGTTGATATGCGAGCGGGAAGGGGAGATCAGATCATTCGAGACGACCGAGTACTGGTCGATCCTGACAACGCTCTCCGATGATAGCGGCGAGACATTTCAGGCGAAGCTTAGACGAATTCGAAGAGAAGAAGAAAGAGCGTCGGCCGCCCCCGCCGTTCATAACGAGTACACTGCAACAGGATGCCTCGCGCCGGCTTCGGTTTACCGCCAGGAAGACGATGGTAGTGGCGCAACAGCTGTACGAGGGTGTCGAGCTGGGAAGCGAAGGGAGCGTTGGACTCATAACCTATATGCGTACCGACGCCACCCGCGTCTCGAGCCAGGCGGTGGGCGCGGTGCGCCAGTTCATCAAAAAAGAGTTCGGTCAACAGTACCTTCCACCGCGAGCACGTGTGTTCGCGACCAAGAAGACGGCACAGGGGGCCCACGAGGCGATTCGCCCGACGCACATCGAAAGGACACCCGAGTCGATCAAGCAGTACCTGAACCGCGACCAGTACCGACTCTATGAACTCATCTGGCAGCGCTTCTGCTCCAGCCAAATGGCGAACGCGGTCTATGATACCGCGCGGGCCGAGATCAGAGCGGGACGGTTCTCCCTTCGGGCCACGGGATCCGTCATCTCCTTCCAGGGCTTCCTCGTGTTGCGCGGCGGCAGTGAGGAGCGACGGGCGCGCGAGGGAGAGCAGCGTCGGCTGCCGAAGCTGACCAAGGGTCAACGCGTTGAGCTCGTCGATGTGACGTGCGAGCAACACTTCACCGAGCCGCCTTCCCGGTACACCGAGGGCACCTTGGTGAAGGAGCTGGAGTCGAAGGGCATCGGGCGGCCGAGCACCTATGCACCGATAGTCAGTATCATCCAGACCAGGCGCTATGTGACGAAGGAGAAAGGGCGGTTTGCACCGACTGAGCTGGGCGAGACGGTGAATGGCCTCCTTATCGCCAACTTCCCGGAGATATTCGACATCGGATTCACGGCGACGATGGAAGAGGAGCTCGACCGAATCGAATCCGGAGATATCGAATGGATCGCCGTGATCCGGGAATTCTACGAGCCGTTTCGACACACCCTCGACAGGGCCGAGTCGATCAGTGCTGAGTTGAAGAACAGCCTACAGGAAGAGACTGACGAGGCATGCCCTGCATGCGGAAAGCCGATGGTCATCAAGTGGGGCAGGTACGGGAAGTTCATCGCGTGCTCGGGATACCCGGAATGCAAGCAGACTCGGCCCCTCGATGAGCAGGAGGAGACAACAGATCAGGTCTGCGAGGAATGCGGCGCGCCGATGATCATCAAGCGCGGCCGGTACGGACGCTTTCTCGCCTGCTCCCGATATCCGGATTGCCGGCATACGCGCCCGCTGGGACTGGGCATCCCGTGCGGGCGAGAGGGATGCAAGGGGGAGCTGGTGGAACGTCACGTGAAGGGACGGACCTTCTACGGGTGTAGCCGCTATCCCAAGTGCGATTTCGCCACGTGGGACAAGCCCATCCCGACACGCTGCGCCAAATGCGGGGCGCCCTTTCTCGTGCTGAAGCGCAGTCGCGTCAAGGGCGAGATCGAGAAGTGTCTGCGGTGCGGGGCAGAGACCGAACATGAGTAAGCGCCACGAGGGGCTGCCGGCCGTTACGGTCGTTGGAGGCGGCCTGGCGGGATGCGAGGCAGCCTACCAGATAGCGGAACGGGGTCTCCAGGTCATCCTCCGGGAGATGCGGCCGGGGACGATGACCGAGGCCCACCGGACCTCGAAGCTCGCCGAGTTGGTATGCAGCAATTCGCTCCGTTCTGACGAACCGGGGAGCGCGCCCGGGCTGCTGAAGGAAGAGCTCCGGCGGCTTGGCTCTCTCGTCATGCGTGTTGCTGACCAGACCTCAGTTCCCGCTGGCAAGGCGCTGGCAGTCGATCGCGAGGAGTTCTCTCAGCGGATCTCGAACCTGATCGAATCGCATCCGTCGATCTCTCTGGTCCGGGATGAGGTGCAGGAGCTGCCGGAGGGGATCACGGTCGTGGCCAGCGGTCCGCTCACGAGCGCGACGCTGGCGCGAGCCCTGGGAGAGGTGATCGGCGACCACTACCTCTACTTTTACGACGCCATCTCGCCGATCGTATCCTCCGGCAGTCTGGACATGGCCGCCCTGTTCGCTGCGTCACGCTACGGCGGGTACCCTGCCTACCTCAATGCGGCGATGGGGGAGAGCGAGTACAGGGCTTTCCGGACTGCACTCCTCGATGGCGAGCGGTTCCCGCTGCGGGAGTTCGAATCGCTGGAGGAGGCGTCGCGCGACGTGCCCTACTTCGAGGGATGTCTGCCGGCAGAGGAGTTGGCGCGCCGGGGAGAGGACACCCTCCGGTTCGGTCCGATGAAGCCAGTGGGGCTGACAGATCCGAAGACGGGGCGCAGGCCGTACGCGGTCGTTCAATTGCGGCCGGAGAACCGGGCCTGCACGATGTATAATCTCGTCGGATTCCAGACGAAGCTCGTCAGGAAGGATCAGAGACGCGTCTTCCGAATGATACCGGGGTTGGAGCGTGCGGAGTTCCTGCGCTATGGGAGCGTACATCGCAACACCTACATCGACGGTCCCCGCTGTCTCAAACAGACACTCGAGCTGCGGGCCCGCGCACGAACATATATCGCCGGGCAGCTATGTGGGGTCGAAGGGTATGTTGAGTCCGTGGCGAGCGGCCTCGTCGCCGGCATCAACGCGGCACGCCTGGCGAGGGCGCTTCCTCCGGCCGTTCTTCCTTTGACCTCGATGGTCGGTGCTCTTCTCAATTATGTAACCCGCGATGCACCCTGGCGGCACCAGCCGATGAACGCGAATTTCGGCATACTTCCCTCCCCCGATGAGGATGTGAGGGGCAAGGCACGCCGGAAAGCGAAGGCCGAGCGGGCCCTCCGGGAGCTGGAGGAATGGATGGGCCGTCAGGAGGAGAGCGGTGAGACCTGGCCCGCGTCCGGGTCAGGAGCCGCGCCGCGTCTCCAGATGGGTTGGTCCACCTAGAGGGAGGGTGACTCCTCGTTGTCCCTCGACGAGAGCCACCCCCGGTGTGCAGTCCCGCCAATGAGACGAACATCGATGGAACGGATGATCGAACGGTTCGTTGCCGCCGCTCGGGCAGAGCGGAATCTCTCCGCCCGGACGGTCGCCGCATATCGGTCTGATCTGAACCAGCTCCGTGACTTCGCCAGAGGGCTACTGGGGCGCGACGATATCACGCCGCGAGAGGTCGACAGTGGCGTGGTGAGGCGCTTCCTGAGCGACCTGATCGCTCGGGGGAGGAGCAGACGCTCGATAGAGCGGAAGCTGTCGACGATCCGGGTCTTCTTTCGGTATCTGGTGGAGGAGGGAGCGGTGGAGGTGAGTCCCGCGGCCGCGCTGCGCGGCCCCCGGCGGGGACGGATGTTGCCGACGTTCCTGAGCGAGGAGTCGGCGGCGACGGTACTCGAGGCAGCGAGCGGCAGCGACCCCACAGGAAGGCGCGACCGGGCGATCCTCGAGGTGCTGTACGGGGGAGGGATCAGGGCGGGGGAGCTCGTCGCGCTCGACAGAGAGGACGTCGACCTGTCGACGGGCCTGGTGAGGGTGTGGGGCAAGGGCGGTAAGGAACGCGTCGTGCCCATCGGGCGGGCTGCCGAGGGGGCCGTCAGGCGATATATGGAACTGAGGTGCAAGCTTCTCCCGCCAGACGGAAGCAGAGGCGGTGACGAGCGAGCTCTGTTCCTCAACCGCTTCGGCAGGCGCCTCACTACGCGGAGCATCCAGCGCATAGTGAAGAAGTACCTCGCGCTGGCTGTGGGGCTGAGCGAGGCGAGCCCTCATACGTTGCGGCATTCGTTCGCCACACACCTGCTCGACCGGGGGGCGGACATCAGAGCGGTGAAGGAACTGCTCGGACACGAGTCGCTATCGACAACTCAGGTCTATACACATGTGACGACTGACCGGATCAAGAAGGCATATCGGCAGGCCCATCCTCGAGCCTAGGCGCCGTGGCGAAGCACCGGAATCGATTCCGGGTGCGAGGTATGTGGGCGAGATATGTGAGCGAGGTATGTGAGCGAGGTATGTGAGCGAGGTATGTGAGCGAGG
>LJUI01000180.1 GCA_001303705.1 candidate division TA06 bacterium SM23_40 | reverse complement strand
CTGCTGGTCGGGTGGGGGAGCAGTCCCGCAGGCGGATAAGAGGGGTACCTTGTCTCGGGTACTTCCCACTCAGGGCGGATAAGGGGCTTGACAAAGGCTCAGGAATCTGAGCACTATTACGCAGGTACCTGAGCAAACGGTCAACCCCTTGTTTTCTAGTTGCTTGAGACGGCCGCGGAGAGGCGCTTTCTACCGGTAGCCCGGGCGCGAGCCGCAGCACGAGCCCGAGGGAGAAACCATGGCAAAGCGGCGGAGGAAGGCGATCTACGGAGTAACGCTCCTGACCGACCACGATGTCTATCTGTTCAAGGAAGGCAGCCACTACAAGCTGTACGATAAGCTGGGGAGCCATCCTCTGAAGGTAGAAGGGAAGGCGGGCACACTCTTCGCCGTCTGGGCGCCGAATGCTGAGCGCGTGTCGGTGATCGGGGACTTCAACGAATGGTGTCCGGACGCACACCCGCTCTCGCCGCGGTGGGACGAGTCGGGCATCTGGGAAGGGTTTATCCCTGGGGTGCGGAAGGGAGCGGTGTACAAGTACCACATCGTCTCGAAGCACGGCGGGCACGTCGTCGACAAGGGAGATCCGTTCGCACTCCTCTGGCAGACTCCTCCGGAGACGGCCTCCGTCGTCTGGGATCTCGCATACAAGTGGGGAGACCGGGAGTGGATGGAGCGGCGGAAGGACGCGAATGCGCTCGACGCCCCGATGTCGATCTACGAAGTGCACCTCGGTTCCTGGCGGAGGGTCCCGGATGAGGGCTATCGGTTCCTCACCTATCGCGAGCTGGCGGAGGAACTGGTCGCCCACGTGAAGGAGATGGGCTTCACCCACGTCGAGTTCCTCCCCGTGATGGAGCACCCCTTCTACGGTTCGTGGGGGTACCAGACGACAGGGTACTTCGCTCCCACGAGCCGGTACGGGATGCCGCAGGATTTCATGTACCTCGTCGACCGGCTGCACCAGGAGGGGATCGGCGTCATACTCGACTGGGTTCCGTCGCATTTCCCCTCCGATGAGCACGGCCTCGTCTTCTTCGATGGCACAAACCTCTATGAGCACATGGACTGGCGCGAGGGTTTCCACCCCGACTGGGAGAGCTACATCTTCAACTACGGCCGCAGCGAGGTCCGCAACTTCCTCGCCAGCAGCGCCCTCTTCTGGCTCGACCGCTACCATGTGGACGGGCTCCGTGTGGACGCCGTGGCCTCGATGCTATACCGCGATTATTCGCGGAAAGAGGGGGAGTGGATCCCGAACAGGTTCGGAGGGCGCGAGAACCTGGAGGCGATCGATTTCATCAGACGGCTGAATGAGACGATCTACGGCCACTTCCCGGATGCGATTACGGTGGCCGAGGAGTCGACCGCCTGGCCCATGGTGTCGCGGCCCACCTATTTGGGCGGGCTCGGCTTCGGCCTGAAGTGGAAGATGGGGTGGATGCCGAAAGACCCGATCTACCGGAAGTATCAGCACGATCAGCTCACCTTCAGCATGTGGTACGCTTTCTGGGAGAACTTCGTGCTCCCGCTCTCCCACGATGAGGTTGTCCACGGAAAAGGGTCGCTCGTCGGGAAAATGCCGGGGGATGAGTGGCAGAAGATGGCGAACCTGCGCCTGCTGTTCGGATACCAGTACACGCATCCGGGGAAGAAGCTCCTGTTCATGGGGAGCGAGTGGGCTCAGTGGAACGAGTGGTACCATGAGGCGAGCCTCGACTGGCACCTCACCCAGTACGCACCGCACCAGGGGGTGATGGACTGGGTACGGGATCTGAACCGTGCGTACCGGACCGAGCCGGCGCTCTATGAGATCGACTTCGCACAGGAGGGGTTTCAGTGGCTCGACTGTCGGGACTGGGAGCAGAGTATTCTCAGCTATCTGCGGCGGGGGAGGTCTCCCGGGGATGAGCTCCTGGTGGTCTGCAACTTTACTCCTGTGCCGAGGACGAATTACCGCGCCGGCGTGCCCCGGGGCGGGTTCTGGCGAGAGATATTGAACAGCGATGCCGCCTGCTACCGCGGGAGCGGGACCGGGAATTGGGGAGGGGTGCATGCCGCGCCCTTGCCCTATCACGGGTTCGATCACTCGCTCTCGCTCACGGTTCCTCCGCTCGGGATGATCGTGCTCAAAGGTGAGGAGTAGCGCCGGCACTCGGCACGAGATCTCTGTGTGAGATTGACGCCTGTATCGGATTCACGTTGGCGTGAGACCCACATCTGTACGAAATCTCTGTATGAGATCGATGTCTCTATCAGATTGACCTTGGTGTGAGATCCACATCTGTATGAGATCGATGTCAGTATAAGATCCACGTCTGAATAAGATCTCCATCTGACGACACGTCGGCACGGTCGCCCCTGAGCGGACAATCGAGGGCGACACCGAGAGGCTCGGCGACCTCCGGGATCCCGTTGTATTCGCCCCCGAGGTCCTCGTGAGGCCGCAGGGAGTTGCTCGGTTCGTGCCGGAAGGAGGCGAATGAACCGCTACATCTGCATCCACGGCCATTTCTACCAGCCGCCCCGGGAGAACCCGTGGCTCGAACAGATAGAGCTGCAGGACTCGGCCTATCCGCACCACGATTGGAACAAGCGGGTGACCGCGGAGTGCTACGCCCCGAACTCGGCCTCCCGGATCCTCGACTCCGACAGGCGGATCGTCGATATCGTCAACAACTATGCTAAGATCAGTTTCAATTTCGGGCCCACGCTTCTCGCATGGATGGAGAAGCACGAACCGGAGGTCCACGCCGCGATCGTCGATGCCGACCGGGCGAGCCGGGAGCGCTTTGGGGAGCACGGCGGGGCGCTGGCCCAGGCGTACAGCCATATGATCATGCCCCTCGCCAACACGAGAGACAAGCGTACCCAGATCGTCTGGGGGATCTGGGACTTCGAGCGCCGGTTCGGGAGGAAGCCGGAGGGGATGTGGTTGCCGGAGACAGCGGTCGATCTGGAGACGCTCGACATCATGGCCGAGCATTCGATCGCTTTCACCATCCTCGCGCCGCGCCAGGCGCGCCGCATCCGAAAAATAGGGGAGAAGACGTGGCATGATGTGAGGGAGGAGAGGATCGATCCCAAGCTTTCCTATCTCTGCCGACTGCCCTCCGGGAAGACCATCAGACTCTTCTTCTACGACGGTCCTGTTGCCAGGGAGGTGGCGTTCGGCGGTCTCCTCGACAGCGGTGGGAACTTCGCCCGGCGTCTCGCGGGGACGTTCGCCGACCGCAAAGAAGACCAGCTCGTTCATATCGCCACGGACGGCGAGAGCTACGGCCACCATCGCCGGAACGGTGATATGGCGCTCGCCTACTGCCTCCACAAGATCGAGTCGGACAAGCTCGCCGCCATCACCGTGTACGGTGAGTACCTGGAGAAACATCCGCCGACGCACGAGGTGGAGGTCTTCGAGAATTCCTCGTGGAGCTGCATCCATGGGGTGGAACGGTGGAAGAGCGATTGCGGATGCGACACCGGCGGGCACCCGGACTGGAATCAGGCGTGGCGGGTGCCGCTGCGCGCCGCCATGGACTGGCTGCGCGACAGCCTGGTCGGGGTGTACGAGAAGCAGGCGTCTCAGTTCGTGCGGGATCCCTGGGCGGCCAGGGACGACTATGTCGGTGTGATGCTCGACAGATCCCCGGAGAACATCGAGCGCTTCCTCTCCGAACACCGCACGCGAGAACTGTCGCCGGACGAGAACGTGACGGTCCTGAAGCTGCTGGAGATGGAGCGGCACCAGATGTTCATGTACACCAGCTGCGGCTGGTTCTTCGATGAAATATCGGGGATCGAGACGGTCCAGATCCTGAACTATGCGGCACGCGCCATCCAGCTGGCGCGGGAGACCGCCGGTATCGATTTCGAGCCGGAGTTCCTGAGGATGTTGGAGAAAGGCTCGAGCAACATCCCCGAGTTCAAGAACGGCGCGGCTGTGTACGAGCTCTTCGTCAGGCCGGCGGTCCTCGATCTGATGGGGGTGGGAGCGCACTACGCGATCTCCTCGCTGTTCAGGGAGTATCCGGAGACCTCCGGGATCTACTGCTACAGTGCCTCGCGCGAGGATTATGACCGGGCGGAGATGGGTAGGCAGAAGATCGCGGTCGGCACGGCGAGGATCAGGTCGCAGATAACGCTCGACGAGTCGACGATTTCGTTTGGCGTGCTCCATCTGGGCGACCATAACTTCGTGGGAGGTGGGAAGCTCTACGAACCTGGTGAGCCCGGACCGGGGGAGTCCAGGCAGGGTGCGCCGTGGGATCGGACGAAGGGGCAGATCAAAGAGGCCTTTCTGAAAAGCGATCTCTCCAAGGTCATTGTGTTGATGGACCGATCCTTCGGCTCCCACGACTTCTCTCTCTGGCATCTGTTCAAGGACGAACAGCGGGAGATCATGGGCCAGATCATGGAGCCGACCCTCAAGGAACTTGAGTTCTCCTACCGCCAGATCTACGAGGACAACTGCCCGGTGATGCAGGCGATGGGCGGGCTCCGGATCCCGCTGCCGCGCATCCTGGCGACTGCCGTCGAGTTCATCCTGAACAGCGATCTCGTACGGCTTCTCAAGACCGACGGGATCGACCGGAATGGGCTCGAGAAGACGGTGGGCGAGATGAGACGGTGGTCGTTGAGTGTGGACAAGCCGACTGTGTCGTTCGTGGGGAGCGCGAAGATCTTCGGCCTCATGACGAAGCTGAAAGAGCGTCCCCAGGACGTTACTCTTCTGGAAGAGATCAACACTCTGTTCGATCTCCTGAGCACGCTCCCGGTGGGGTTCGATCTGTGGAAGGTCCAGAATACGTACTTTTTCCTCGGTAAGGATGTGTACGGGCAGATGAGTGCGCGGGCCGGTGCGGGAGATCCCGACGCACAGAGGTGGGTGAAGGCGTTCGATCGACTTGGCGAGCACCTGAAGGAGCGGGCCATCTGAGGAGCGGGCTGTGGAGGTATGTGCTGCGCACATGTGTGCAGCTTGGCAGGCGCGGGGCGGAGGTGCGTGACGGGCTGATGCGTGACGGGGTGAGGCGTGTGGCGCGGATGTGTGTTGCGCTGATGGGTGCTGCACCGATGCGTGGGGCACTGATGCGTGCAGCGTAGAGGAGGAAGGCGCACATACCTGCTGCGACGTACACGATGAGTTCACTCGTGCCCCGGCCCGGCTCCGACCGTGTTTCGGATTTCGGGATTCAGATTTCGCGGCGCGATGAGAGTGCTCAGGTATCTGGCCGACTCGGGGAGGGCGAGCCTCAGAAGATAGTACGGAGGAGGCGGTACGATGAAGATATGGCATCTGATACTTCTCGGCATCGGAATAATCGCTTCGGCGTACCTGGGGTTTAATCTGGCGCTCCAGACGCCTGCCGTGGATGAGGGCGGCGCACCTGTGCAGGAGGGGGCCGCACGCGTGGAGGAAGGCGCCACAGGCGGAGGGGAGGGTCGTACCGCCACGGAAGGGAGCGGTATACTCGCGGGGGAGGGCGGTTCGAACTCGGAGGAGGGTGCTGAATCGACATACGAGGGCGCCACGCCGGCACAGGAAGGTGCCGCGGCCGAGGGTGGCACGCCAGCACAGGAGAATACTGCCGTTGCACAAGCGGAATCCGAACCACCGCATTCGCCATCTCGCAGAGTTGAGCTAGCCGAGCCGCGGTATGACAGCTCCTTCTCGGTCGAGAAAGCGATGCGCGGGA
>LJUI01000179.1:4329-5176 GCA_001303705.1 candidate division TA06 bacterium SM23_40 | reverse complement strand
AGCAGTGAAACATGAAGACATCGGGGAACACGGTACTCATCACGGGCGGCGGGACTGGTATCGGACTGGCGTTGGCAGAAGAGCTCGTGCGTCGGGATAACAAAGTGATCATCTGTGGTCGCCGTCGTGACCGGCTACGGGCGGCGAAGAAGCGCATGCCCCAGATCCACGTCCGCGTGTGCGATGTCTCTGTGGCGCGGTCGAGACGCGCGCTGGTCGACTGGCTTCTGTCCGAGTTCAGGAAGCTCAACCTTCTCATCAACAACGCCGGGGTTCAGCGGTCGGTAGACTTCCTGAGGGGGGCTCGGGACCTTGTGCACGCAGATGAGGAGGTGGCCACGAACCTGACGGCCCCGATACATCTGAGCGCTCTTCTCATTCCACATCTGAGGCGCAAGGAGGAAGCGGCTATCGTCAACATCTCCTCGGGGTTGGCATTCACACCCCTGGCGGCCGTGCCCGTGTACTGCGCCACCAAGGCGGCCGTCCACTCGTTAAGCCTCTGCCTGCGGCACCAGCTTCGCGAAACGTCGGTGCGCGTCTTCGAGATCGTTCCTCCTGTGGTGGCCACCCGGCTCGGGGGGAGCCGCAGAAGGGTGGATGAGGGCGGATACGTCATGTCCCCCGAGGCCGTTGCAGCCGGGGTTCTCGACGCCCTGCAGAGGAATGAAGAGGAGGTCGCGCTGGGCGCGGCTGCCGGCCTCCGCGCACAGCGGGAGGCGCTCTTCTCGGCAATCAACGACTGAGAATTCGCTCGAACAGCGCCGCCGGCCCGGACGAGGAATTGCGCGGCGTTGCACGAAGTACCCGCAAGAGAGAGAGAGAGAGAGAGAGAGAGAGAGAGGAG
>LJUI01000179.1:0-4266 GCA_001303705.1 candidate division TA06 bacterium SM23_40 | reverse complement strand
GAGAGAGAGAGGAGACACGTGCCGACCGGGTTGCCCGATATGCGGAGTTGCATACCGATCGACGCGCGCGGCTCGTTGCCATCCGCACGCCATGCGTACAGGGAGGGCTTCATGAGACACATGCTGCCGATTCTCGGAACGGTTGCGATTATTCTTGTTGCCGGCTGCGCGACGCATGATGCCGGACAGGTATTGAGGCACCCCACCCTCGACATTCAGTTCAGAGCCCCCCAGGGTATGGAGCACCATCCCTGGCCCGGAGACCCTGGCGTCTACGAGGTCATCGATTCTCAGTCGGCGGTGCACGTGATCGTCTGGCACACGACGACCGAACAGGACGGGCTCCGCTACTTGATGAAGATGGCAGACATGAAAGGTCTGTCGCTGGATCGGGAACCGGAGAGGCGGTCGATCGGAGGCCGTGAAGCATGGGTTCTCGACACGACCGGCGCCTCGGAGGGTACTCCGATTCACACTCTGCTGGCGGTGCTCCCGCATGGGAAGGTGCCCGAACGGCCGAGGGAGAACTACCTCTTCATCATGCAGGTCTGGTGCCCGGACAGTAGCTGGGCGCAGCACAGGGGCACGATGCAGGCCATTCTCGGGAGCATGGAGATTATGGAGTGAGATGAGCCGGATCTGGATTGCATTCGGTCTGACCCTCTTCGCCGGGATGTCTACCGGAATCGGAAGCGCGATTGCGTTCTTCGCCGATCGGACGAACTACCGATTCCTGTCGCTGGCCACTGGCTTTTCGGCCGGGGTGATGCTCTACGTATCGTTCGTAGAGATCTTCTTCAAGGGCGCGGAGTCGCTGACGAAGGCGTACGGCGAGCATTGGGGACACTGGATCAACGCGGCAGCGTTCTTCGGAGGGATGCTGCTGATCGGGCTGATCGACAATCTGATCTCCTCGGCAGAGAACCCACATGAGCCGCACACGAAGGAGGAGATCGCTCCGCTCCGCGACGCGTCCGCCCCTCTGCCGGACTTCGATGCGATCGCCGCCGATGGGAAGTATGCCGTGCCGGGCGCGCACGACCACCGGGTGCCCGAAGGCAGACTCCTGCGCATGGGCATGTTCACGGCGCTCGCGATTGTGATCCACAATTTCCCGGAGGGACTGGCGACGTTTCTGACGGCCCTGCAAGACCCGAGCCTGGGCATAGCCATCGCCGTTGCGATCGCGCTGCACAACATTCCTGAAGGCATCAGTGTCTCTGTGCCCATCTTCTACGCGACCGGCAATCGCCGAAAGGCGTTTGCGTACTCGGTGCTCAGCGGTGTGGCCGAGCCGGTCGGCGCCGGGATTGGATACATCGCTCTATGGTTCTTCGCGGGCGGTACCTCTGGGCTGATCCCTCCCCAGTGGACGGGGGTGCTGTTCGGCGGAGTGGGTGGCATCATGGTCTACATAAGCCTCGACGAGCTGCTGCCGACGAGCCGGATGTACGGGAGAGGGCATGACAGCCTTCTGGGACTGGTGACGGGCATGGCAGTCATAGCCCTCAGCTTGTTGCTGATGAAGTGATGCAAGGCAGAGCAATCGATCCGGCGGACGCTCATGACGCCGGCGATGCTGGTGATGCATGTGATGCTGGTGCGAAATATCAGTTCCGTGGTCGATCGGAGGATGTGAGATGAGGATCGCGTGTCTGCTCGCGGGAGGCTGCTGCCTGCTTCTGTTGACCAGCTGTCTCAGACGGGAGACAGAGGAACCGGGCCTCGCTGAAGAGATGCAGCTGATCGCCTTCAACTCGGAGCGGGACGGTAACTCGGAGATATGCGTCATGCGGGTTGACGGGAGTGAACCGCGCAGACTCACCGACGATCCTGCGTACGATGCGTGGCCGAGCTGGTCGCCGGATGGTTCCGAGATCGCCTTTTCCTCGACCCGCAGCGGCAATCCAGACATCTACGTGATGGACGCCGACGGGGGAAACATAAGGCAGATTACGCACCACACCTCGGGGGATATCTGGCCGGAGTGGTCTCCCGACGGCAGGCGGCTGGCCTTCACCTCGCGGCGTGACGGGAACTGGGAGATATATACCGCGGACGTGGACGGGACGAATCTGCGGCGTCTGACGGAGACGGCCGCGCATGAGGATTTCCCGGCATGGTCGCCGGACGGATCGCGAATCGTCTTCTGCCGTATGGAGGGTGACGATGGCACATACGTCATGAACTCCGACGGCGGAGACGTTCAAAAGCTCCTGGAGACTCAGGGCCTCGAGTACTCGTGGTCCCCAGACGGGGAGCGGATCGCGTTCGGGTCGGACCACGGGGGTTTTCGCGGCATCTACACCATCCGCGCTGATGGCAGCGATCTGCAGCTACTCTCAACCACCTACGCCGGGGAGAACTGTCCGGACTGGTCGCCCGATGGTGCAAGGATCGTCTTCGCCTCGTGGCGTGACGGCGACGGTGAGATCTACGTGATGGATGCCGACGGCAGTAACCTACAGAAGCTCACCGACAACGACTTCGAGGAGGAGTTTCCCTCGTGGCGGCCGGGGGGCGAGCTCTCGCTAGGGTTCCGAGGACTGAAGGGACGAAACGTAGGGGAGGAGACTGGCGGCGTCTCGCAAGGGGATGGAGCCGGCCGGCGGCGCGGTGTCGTGCCATGTCTTGGCATGCGTGTCGACAATAGCCTGTTGGGGTTCGAATAACACGTACTGCGAAGCCCCCATGCATCCGTGCGCGGGCCGGTCAGGCCGCTGAGGGATACAGAGGAGACTCTTCTGTGTCGAGCGTCGTCCGTGCTGCAGGAACACTGCTCATCGGAATGGCGATCTTCGTCGGGTTGCCTCTGGTGGGATGGGGCGTGGGGGACGCGGCTGGGTTCGCTGCTCACCCGGCGCGGTTCGGTTACCTCATAGTGGCAGTTCTGCTCCAGGCGTCTGTTGTCATCGCGGTTCCGGGTGTGGGACGCAGTCGTGGGAGAGGGAAGAAGACCGTGCGCCGGCAGCGACTGGCCCTGATGCTGATGCAGGTGCTCAGCCTGGCGATTGTCATGGCCGGTCCGTACAGCGATCGCCGAGATGTGGCTACGGTAAGGGAGGTGGAGACAGTACGGTATTTCGGACTCGCCCTCTTTTCTCTCGGGTTCATCGCGATGCACTGGGCAGAGGCGCTTCTCGAGAGACAGTTCAGCCTGGAGGTCTCGATCCAAGAGGGGCACAGGCTCGTGACCCATGGTCCTTACAGGTATCTGCGTCATCCCAGGTATCTGGGCATACTGCTCTTCACGCTGGGGATCTCTCTGGTCTTCCGTTCATGGTTGGCACTGCTGCTCGTCGCGGCGATGACCATCGTGCTGGTGTGGCGAATCCACGACGAGGAAGCCCTGATGCGCCGTGAATTCGGGTCGGAATGGGAGGCTTATACCCAGAGGTCGTGGCGTATCATACCCTTCGTGTACTGAGCGATTACGAAGAGAGATCGTCTGGGAGCAACCCACAGAGAAGTTCCTCTTCATCGTGCACGTCTAGTGCCCAGACGACAGCCGGGCGAGGGCGATACGCGACTGCATCGCGGCCGATACCCGGCACGATCTGACCCATAGACGTTTCATCGGGGAGGTAGCATAGATGCCTGATTTCACCAGCTCGATAGAAGACTACTGGCAGCTTCGCCTTGGAAATTGCAGAGAAGCACTCGAGGCGAACAACTTCGAGGTCTTTGAGGCACGAGATGCAGCCGAGGCGAGAGAGATCGTGTTCGAGACCATTCTCCCCGTTACCGGGGCAAGGACTATCTCATGGGGCGATTCCGAAACCCTGTATGCTACAGGTCTGCTGCAGGCTCTGAAGGCCCACCCTGACCTGGAAGTGTTGGAGACCTTCGATACAGAGGCCCCTCGAGACGAAATCATAGAGCGCCGAAGACAGGCCCTTCTCGTTGATCTCTTCATCACTGGAACGAATGCCTTGACCGAGACCGGCAAGCTTGTGAATCTGGACATGATGGGAAACCGCGTTGCCGCCATAGCGTTCGGCCCCAAGAATGTCGTCATCCTCGTCGGTCGTAACAAAACGGTCCTCGATGAAGAAGAGGGCAGACACCGCATCATGAACTATGCTGCACCGGTGAACGCCAGGCGCTGTGGCAAGAACACCCCTTGTGCTGAAGAAGGGTACTGCACGGATTGTGACAGCCCTGAACGCATCTGCAACACGTGGGTGATCACTGAGAAATCGTTTCCCAAAGGCCGGATTAAGGTCGTTTTGATCAATGAAGAATTAGGCGTGTAGATTCGGGCCG
>LJUI01000055.1 GCA_001303705.1 candidate division TA06 bacterium SM23_40 | reverse complement strand
CTGCCCGCACCTCACCCGAGACCCGGCTGCCGGATCCTGCCTCACGACGATGCCGCTGCCAGTCATCTGCACCTCGAGTCCAACCTGAATCAGAGCCTGCCGCGCGCGCCGTGCCGTCGAGCCGATGACATCAGGGATGACCGTCGATCCTGTGTCCCGTTCGACGGGGATCAGCTCCGGGTAGGACCGAACCGATCGCGTTGCCCCAGTGGGTACTTCCGGTCGCGGTTCGATCGCGTGCCGGCGGGCGAGTATCTCGAACCGATAGGCTGGCACCCGGAGAATCCGTTCCGCGATCTTCCTGAAGACTGTCGCTGCGCTCTGGCCTCCCCAGCGATCTCTCACAGGCTGGTCGATCGTCACCCCTATCACGAGACGCGGCGCCTCGGCCGGGAAGAATCCGATGAACGAAGCAACAACCCTGTATTCGCTGTACCCCCCTGAGGGACCGGTCTGTTGTCCTGTCCCTGTCTTCCCCGCTATCGAAATGCCATGGATACGTGCCCGCGTCCCGGTCCCCTCTTCTACTACGCCGACGAGCATCTCAGTCAGGGAGCGTGCAGTCTCGCGGGAGACGACTCGCCTGATCTCCTGCGGCGCGGTCGTCTCTGCCGGATCCCCATCGCGGCCAACTACCTCTTTGATGATGAATGGCCGCATGAGGATCCCATCATTGGCTATCGCGGAATAGGCACATGCCATCTGAAGTGCCGTGACGGAGATGCCCTGGCCGAGCGCGAGATTGGCGAAGTGGATCTCATCCCACGTATCGGGCCGGCTGAGTATCCCCCGTCCCTCGCCCGGGAGCCCCGCGTTCGGTTTAGCCCCGAAGCCGAAGCCCCTCGCCATGAGATAGAGCCGTTCCCTGTCCACGGCCCTCGCCACATGAATGATACCGACATTACTCGAGAGGCCTACGATGTCCGTCAACGAGACGAATCCGGATGTTGGGTGCGCATCAGTTATAGTGTGGTTCTGGATCTCGACCACTCCGTCTCCGATATCGAGGCTGTCCTCGGGAGCGAGTAGGCCGGCCTCAAGGGCAGCAGCTGTGGCAACGAGCTTGAACGTCGAACCCGGTTCGAACAGGTCGGTCACCGCTCTGTTGCGCCACTGATCAGGCGAGCCCTGACCGCGCAGATTCGGGTCATATCCGGGCTGATTGGCGATCACCAGGATCTCTCCCGTCGTCGGATCGAGTACGACGACCGAGCCACCTGCTGCTCCTGAACTCGCCACCCCATGAGCCAGCTCCTCTTCCGCGATCTGCTGACACATCGCGTCGATCGTGAGCACAAGGTCATACCCCGACTCGGAGAGCTCCTGTGGGTATTCGGGAAGCGGGTACACACGACCGCTCGCGTCTTTCTGTAAGATAGCGAAGCCGGGCATGCCCCTGAGCAGACTGTCATACTCGTACTCGATCCCCTCGAGGCCGGTGTCATCGACCCCGACGAATCCAATAAGGTTTCCCGCGAGCGAACCACGGGAATAGCATCTCCGTCGCTCGCGGCGCATGTACACGCCGTCCCGATCTTCACTCTCGAGTTCGTCCCTTACCCAGAGCGGCACTCGCCGCGCCAGCCAGACGATCTCCTCGTCGGACTCGAGAGATGCCCGGACTTCAGAGTAGTCCGCGAGACCGAGTCTCGACAAGTAGTTCGCCAGCTCGTTCGGATTTCCGACCCGTGACGGTATGGCGTAGATCGACTCAGTCTCCAAGACGACCGCCAGCGGCTCGCCCCGCCGGTCGAGGATCGAACCTCGATCTGCAGAGATCTCGATACGACGCTCATGCTGCCGCTGAGCTTCCTTCCTGTACTGGGCGCTGCGGGCGACCTGGATCGTCCACAGACGATACCCGACCCCGCACCAGCAGAGCACTCCGACGAGCGCAACGCCCACTACACGACGCCTCTGGGGTTGTCCGAGCACCCGGTCCTCTCCCTGCTACTCTTCGGTGGACGGCAACAGCGCCACCCGCATCTCCCTGGGATCCGACGTCCAGAGATAGACCATCTGGCCGTCGTCTGGATATCGCATTGCGAGCATGTTGCTCGCCACCTGCTCTATGCGTCGCGGGGAAGAGAGCTCGTCCTGTTCGATGCGGAGACGCGCGTTCTGCCGCTCGAGATCAGTCCGCATCTGATGCAGGCGCTGGATCTCGCCAACGAGCCGTACAGCGGAGAATCGTTCGCCGATATAGAGCATGACCAACGTGAACATGAACAGAACGAGCAGAAACGACCACACAAGCCTGTTCGGGCTGCCCATCTCCGGTTTACCTCCGCAATAGGTTCGGCCAATGATTACCGTGAGTAGGTGGGTTGATCGATCGACGGGCTCGCGATACTAGCCGAGCCTCTCCCCGGCGCGGAGCTTGGCGCTACGCGCCCTGGGATTGCTCATAGTCTCGCCCGATGTCGGCCGCGCCGGCCTGGGTGTCAGAATCTTGAACCGACTCTGGCCTCCGCAGATGCACTGGGGTAGACCAGGAGGGCAGGTGCACCCTACTGCCCAGCGCCTGAACGTCTCTTTTGCGATGCGATCTTCAAGAGAATGGTAGGAAATGACGACAAGCCGACCGCCGATCCGAAGAAGAGGGAACGCCGCACGAAGCCCCTGCTCGAACTCTTCGAGTTCATCATTCACCGCGATGCGAATCGCCTGGAAGGTCCGGGCCAGTGCCTTATTCCGAAAGGGCCGCGGAACGGATTGTTCGATGATGCGGGCAAGCTCAGCAGTCGACTCGATAGGCCTACGCTGATGGGCGAGAGCAATACGACGCGCAATCGTCCGGGCTCGGGGTTCCTCTCCGTAGCGGCGAATAATGCGAGCCAAGTCCTGCCAGGAGCTGTTGTCGATGAGCGTGCGGGCTGTCTTCGTACTCCTCCGATCCATCCTCATGTCGAGAGGACCCTCATGCCGGTAACTCATGCCTCTTTCCCCTCGCTCGATCTGGGCCGCAGAGACCCCGATATCGAACAGGATACCAGCGACGAGATTGGCGAAGTTCGGCGCGAGTGCCTGCAGCCCCTGCACAAAGCTGTCGTGGTGGAGTTCGACGCGGTCACCGAACGGAGCAAGTCGCTCCCGAGCAGCTGCTATGGCCTCATCATCCCAATCGAACCCTATGAGTCTCCCGGACTCTCCGCAGGCCCTGAGGATTGCCTCAGCATGGCCTCCGCCATCAACCGTACAGTCGATCGTGATGTCGCCCTGCCGGCACCGAAGGAAGCGGATCACCTCTCGTGCCAACACAGGTGTATGCACGATCCCCCACCTTACTTGCGAAAAGCCTCCGGGGCATGTCGCTCATCGAATGCTTCCGATGCCTTGACGTGTTCGTCAAATAGGGATGGATTCCATAGCTCAAGTCTGTCGAACACCCCGATAACAAGGACTTCTCTGTCGAGCTTGGCGTACTCCTTGAGGACCGGGGGTACGGTGATCCTTCCCTGTTTGTCAAACGCGACATCGTGTGCGTACGCGGCAAACCGGCGGACAAGGTTCCGCCATGCGCGTTGTTCAATGGGAAGTGAATCGAGCCACGCTTCGACCTTGCGCCACTGATCGGGGGGGTAGAGCAAAAGGCAGGGATCGAAACCGCTCGTTAGCACAAAGGTCTGGTGGCCATCGGATTCGAGTGCCTTCCGGAATCGCGCCGGCACACTGATCCTCCCCTTCGGATCGACGGAGTTCAGATAGGCACCTTTCAACCTGGTCACGTGACACCTCGTTACACGTTCTCCCCACTATTCACCACAACTTGCCGCGGTTTGCCATTCTATGGGAATCGCCATTCCGTGTCAAGCGAAAAAGGCGGGTTCCTGTCCACTTTTTTTGCGTATGGTTAGATCATGAACAGATTCCTCATTTTTCACTTGACACGACTCCCCACTTCCGTTACCCTTGTGCGTCCGAGAAGGGGAAAGTGGAATTTCGGTATTAGCGGGGTTAAAGGACGAGGGGCACAGGCGGGAGTAAGGCCGTGATGCAACGCATCTTCACGACACACCGCATCAGCAGGATGCTCCGCTGTGATCGCAAGGCGGTCTGCACGTGGATCGATCAGGGCCTGATGGCAGGCTACCGCACACCAGGCGGACATCGGCGTGTCATGGAGTCCGACCTGCTTGCCTTTCTCAGAGAGAGGAGGATGCCGCTTCCGGATGATCTGAAGCAGCCACGGACCCGGATATTGATAGCCGAAGACGAGGAGGGAATGATCACTGTCCTCCGAGAAGCACTCGGTCAGCGGGAGCAGAGGTTCGACCTCCGAACCGCGCCCGATGGCATCGGCACTCTCATTGAAATCGGCAGATTCCGACCACATATCGTCCTGCTCGACATCACGATGCCAGATCTCAACGGCGTCGCTGTCTGCAAGAAGATAAAAGCCGATCCCTTGAGCCGTCACACTCAAGTCATCGCCATCGGCGGTCCGGGGGAAGTGGGAATGAGGAGGAAGATTCTTGCCTGCGGCGCTGTCGCCTTCTTCACGAAACCGTTCGATCTGGGAGCACTCGTCGACCAGATCCACCAGCTGGCAATCTACCAGATGACCGAAACGCGACAAACGCGACCATTGAGCCGCGGCGTTAGAGGGTAGGAGGAAGGAATCGAAGAGCTTTCTCGATACTATGAGTCGTTCCGGTCTATCAGCATTAGGCCGCCCGGTACTATGTGATGCTCACATGCAATTGACGAAAACATCACCCACCCTTGCCGGGCGGCCTCTTCACAACCATCATGCAAGCTTCCCACCTCCGGTCCAAGGCCCCGCAGACTCATGAGTCTGCGGGGCCCACCATAGGGTATTGTCATTTCGATCGCTCGCTGCCCGGCCGGGCTTTCACTCCTTGAGCACAATCGGCAGAATGAAGCGATCCAGACGAGGCGGGCGAGCCTCGCCAGCAAGACGGTATGCCGTCACCACGAATCGGTAGCTGCCGGGCGGGAGCGAGGCAGGAACTACCAGTTCTCTGTGGACCTCGGAGACAGACTGCCCCGGAAGATTGAGGACTCGTGTTCCTACCCGCAAGGTATCGCCCTCAGAATCGATGACAGCAGCGACCACGCCCACCCGCACTGAGTCATGACTATGATTGGCCACGATCTCTCTCGCCCTCGCCAGATATGGCCTTGGGAAGACAAGCGGCATGGGGTCGTGTGGGATCACCGTCACTGAGACAGGCGAGACTGCTGCGTTGAGCAAGACCGAGATATCGTCGCCAAGGTAGTTCGATGCCACAACATCCTGATGCCCGTCCTCATCTAGATCGCCGAGAGCGACCGCAGTCGGCCCCTGTCCCGCGCCAAACTGGCCTGCCTCCGTGAATCTCCCTACCCCATCGCCCAAGAAAACAACAATAGTACGACTCCACTCTGCTCCCACGACCAGATCCTGATGTCCATCGCAATCGATCTCCCCGACCGCGATCGCCCGAGGACCCATGCCGGCACTGAACCCGAGCGTTGTCTGAAACGATCCTGACCCGAGCCCGAGGAGCACCGAGACCATCCCGTCGGACTCGCAGGCCACAGCCAGATCCTGATGCCCATCCTCATTGAAATCCCCAACCGCAATCGCCCGCGGCCCCGCGCCGACAGGGAACGTACCGATCTCGTCAAGTCCCCCCTGCCCATCACCGACAAAGACCGTGACACTGCCACTCATGTAGTTGGCCACCGCTGCATCGCGGTTACCGTCTTCGTTGAAGTCTCCCTCGCCGATCGACCGCGGATCAAGGCCGACGCCATAGAAGATCGGCTCGCCGAAATGGCCGAGGCCATCACCACGGAGCGCTGCCACCATTCCGCTCCAGGAATCAGCAACGAGGAGATCGAGATGACCATCAGACCATAAGTCGAGCGGCTGGACCCAGCACGGTCCGCTCCCTGCATCGAAGGGCGTAGGTTCGCCGAATCCGCCGTGCTCCAGCCCGAGAAGCACCGCGACAGTCCCTGTCATGTTGTTCGCCACCACCAGATCGTTGACATCATCGTTATTCAGTTCAGCAGCGACGATGTGCTGGGGGTACGCTCCCGCCGGATAACTCGCGAGATCGCCCAAGTCCCCTGAGCCGTCCCCCAACAGTACCGATACGTCGTTATCGAGCTCATCCACCACGGCGACATCCAGATGACCGTCCTGGGAGAACTCGCCGACCGCAACAGCGAGCGGTCCGGTTCCCACGTCGAACGATGGGCAGACGGCAAACTGCCCGGTCCCGTCACCCACCAGGGTGGAAATGGAGTTGATCCAGAAGTTGACGGTCACGATATCGAGGTGATCGTCCGCATTGAGGTCCTCGAGGAGTGTGGTACGAGGACCGGTCCCGGCGACATACCTCCCGATCAGCTGGAATCCCCCTCCACCATTACCACGAAGTACCGAGACCGCACCGAGCGAGAAGTTGGAGACTGCGAGATCGACGACGTCGTCCCCATCGACGTCTCCCACAGCCAGCCCCCACGGTCCTGGACCTACCTGATACGTCGACGCCTGGCCGAACCCGCCCTGGCCATCGCCCAGGAGGACAGAGATGGAATTGCTCAGGAGATTGGTCACGGCAAGGTCTATATGGTCGTCTTCATCGAAGAGGCCGCAGGCCACGGAACGGGGATGCTGCCCGACAGGGAGAGGATCGAGAGACATGAAGGCCCCGTTGCCATTTCCCAGAAGCACGTCGACCTCATTGTCCAGCTCGCTGGCCACGGCAAGGTCTAGGTGGGTATCCTCGTTGTAGTCGGCCACCGCGATCGAGGACGGCGCGTCGCCCACAGCATAGTGCTGGACTCGCTCGAACGACCCCTGACCATCACCTATGAGCACGGAGACACTGGCATCGAACTCGTTCGCCACCACCGCATCAGCGCTCTCATCTTCGTTGAAATCGCCGATCGCCACCCAGCGGGGACCGTTACCTACCGTGAACGGGCCGTTCACCTGGAACCCGCCGTGCCCATTCCCCAGGAGAACGTACACCCCGTTCCCCTGGCGCTCGACCACAACCAGATCCCAGTGTTCATCCCCATTGCAATAACCGGCGGTCACTGCACGGGGTTCGCCGCCGATTGTGATCTCTGCCAGGCGAGAGAAGCCGCCCTCGCCATCGCCGACCATGATGGAGATCGTGCTCGCTCCCGCATTGACTACCGCGAGATCCACGAATTCATCTTCATTCAGATCTGCTGCAGTGAGGGAAGTTGGTGTGTACCCCACCTCGAAGTCCCGTCTGGCAGGAAAAAAGAGAGGGCCAGCGCCGGCCCCCCACACCATGATGAAGCCTAGAAGTCCCCCTGCCAGAAGCACATAGCCGACCCATCGCATCCTCTACCGCTCCTCCGCCCCTCGCTCAGCCAGGCAGCCCGGAGATATACACCTACCTCCGTCGCCAGGTGCCCCGGCTCCCATAATCATCAATCGACCCGCCACAATGGCGGGATATCGGCTCCCCCGCAGGCCGCATACGGCCGCTCCGGGGCAGTCATTTTGATAACCTTACCACATTTATCTACGCTAGTCAAGAGTTAGTTTTTCTTCCCCGTCTGGTCTCCCCCTTCCCGGTTTGCTGTCTCCCTCCCCGGCGAGTAGCACGGTCCTCCCTTACCCGCTTCCTCTCCCGGGAGAGGAGCCGATTTCGCAGTCGCTGTCGATCACCTTCAACGCCCGCTCCCTCGCGTGCCCGAAAGTCGAGCGAGGGCAGAGGCGATGAGGTGCTCACCATTCCCTACGTCAGGCGGGCACCATCTCATCAACTCTCCGTCGATTCGAGCATCCGATAGTCGCTCACATCTGTCGCTCATCTCGTGCACGGGCCGGATAGCCGACTGCGAAGTCATGCTCGACCCCGGGCCCGGACAGCTTCGTCGAAGATGGCTGCGAGTTTGCCCGTGAGATAGCGACGATCGAAGCGCGCGGCCACCTCGGGGGGGATCTCCGGCAGTTGCCTATCCTGCTTGTAGTTCCGGTACAGTTGCAACAGCACGCGCTCCAACCCCGGAACGTCCCGTGGATGGACAGCGATTCCAGCGCCTGTCGACTCGATGAGTTCCTGGGCCATACCACGGGGCACGCTCGCCAGAATTGGCCGCCTCGCGCCGAGGTACTCGTATAACTTCCCGGTTGCGATCGTCTCCCCTTCATCGGGCCCGATGATCAGCCACAGCAGATCTGCGCTCATAAGATAGGAGATGCTGTCGCGGTGAGGCACATAGGGGATGAACTCCACAACTTCGTCCAGCCCGAGCCGCGTAGCGACTTGCTCCTCTGACCTGGCTCTCGCACCGACAAAGCAGACCCTCACATCATCGCGCGGGATACGCCCCTGGACGATCAGGTGACTGAGGGCAGTCAACAGATACCGACATGTCCTATCACCGATGAACGTGCCGGTGTACACGATCGTGAATCGGCGATCGCGGGGTGCCGGCCGCACCAGGAAGTCCTCCGGATCATATCCCTGTTCGACGACCCTCACCTTCGATTGCTCCTCCGGACGGAGCTTGCGGGCGAGAAGTCCTGCGATGGCTCGATCGACGGCAACGACCACGTCGGCGCGCCGCAAGGTCCGACGCTCCAGGTACGACACCAGCGCCCGGTGGAACGGGGTGGGGCGACGAGTGAACGGATTGTCGCTCCACGAATCCCGGAAGTCGATCACCATCGGTAGGCCGGTATGGAGCTTCAGCAAGCTGGCCAGCAGATGGGCGCTGTACGGGGGTGCAGTAGAGTAGATCAGATCGAAGTGATCGGCGAGGGCCGCCCGCCGTGCCTGCCCCAGGGCGGCCGGTACCCAGCCGACTTTGCCGTCGGGAACGAAGAGGAAATCGTTCAAATAGGGAAACGGGCCGCGCCGCAGGAGAAATTGTGCCTGGCTCACGCCGCTGCCGCGGCGGGGCAGGAGGAGATGGGTCAATCGGAAGGGTTCCAGAGATTCAGTGCGGATGACCTCGACATCCTCGGGCACCTCGTCGAGCAACGTCCGATCTCTGACGAACCAGTCGACTTCCTTCACCGTGAGTACGGTGGCTCGCCACCCGTACGAAGGGAGGTATTTGATGAACTTGAGTGTCCGCTGGACCCCGGCCAGCCCAAGGGGTGGAAAAAAGTACGAGATGATGAAGACTTGTCGCATCGATTCCCGCTCTGCTGCGTGCGTCTCAGAAAGGGTCTGCGACGCCTCGCCGCGATCGGCCTTCCGCTACTTTGATCGGGACGAGGCGGCCCGACAGTATCTACTTCCCGCTCTCAACGAGCGTCACCCGGACGATCCGAGATGTACGATTTTCCGCCCGGTCGACGGCCTCTATCTCCAGACGATGATGGCCGGGAACGACATGCTCGGCATCCCAGGTGGCGACGAACCGGCCCGGCCTGTTGCGCACGCGCGACATCGCCGTCCAGGTTCCCCCGCCGACGCGATACCGCACCGCACGGAGCTCCTCATTGTCACGTGCCTCCACGAGGAGCTGGAGGCCGTTCCGGACGCGGGCTCCCTGGCCCGGAGCGAGTATGGTGAGGCGCGGAGGCGACCGGTCGATGACGAATGTCCACGTCTGTTCATCTTCGTTACCGGCCAGATCGCCCACGCGAACGACGACCTCATGAGTGGAGCCACAAGAGTAGGCCTCGGACGGCGCGTACCGGATCCAGCCCTCCTCGAACCTGCTCGCCGAGATAACATCCTCGCCATCTACGGTGATCTCCCAGTCTCCCCGGCCGATGGCGGCAACGCTCTTCACCTGAACCCGGATCTCAAGCAGCCCTTCTTCCTGCTGCGCCTCATTCACCGGGCCGACCGGGCTTCTGGAGCGAAGGATCCCCAGCGGATGCGCAACTGCCGAGAAGACGTCGATGACGCCGCTATCCCCGGGCACATCAAACCCCTGCACATAGAGCCAGTATGTCCCGGGCTCCGGTGAGTCTCGATGTATCCGCTCCTCAGCAGTGGGACCTGCTGATGTCGCCACCTGCTCCCCTGGACCGTCGATCACCCCGTTCCTGTTCGCATCGCGATAGAGGTACAGATCGACATCGAGGTCAGTACTCTTCCCCACGGTGTGCATCTCCATGAGCCTTTCCCCCTCCGGAACGCGGAGCGGCCCCCAGATCCAGCTCACCGAGGGAAGGGGCGAGGATGGATCGTCCTGGCGCACGACCTGGTCGGAGAAGTCGGCCGAGCGCGAGACGGTGAGTTCGACGGGCCCGGCCCTGGAACGGTTCCCACCCATATCGTGCGCCTCGACGAGCACCGAATACTGACCGCCGAGCCCGGGGCCGCTGTCTGCCGTCGCCCATTCGTATCTCCACGTGGTTCCCGTCCCCGCGGCACCGCCGCTCCCGCCCGCTCTCCCGCCGCCTTCATTCTTCACCCCGGTCGGGCCCTCCCCCCCGGCGCTGATGCAAGCGGGGGGAAGTTCCCTCCACGAATAACCGCCGTCGAAGCTCAGCCTCAATCCTCCTATCCCGAGGTTGTCGCTCACTTCGCCGGAGAACCCGATCACATCTCCCACCCGGCGCCGGGAGATCGTGGGCTGATCGATCGTCACCTCGGGTGGCTCCGTCTCCCCGGCAAGATCCGCGGTGATCGTGACGACCGCCGATGTCCGCTCCGCGCCGTTGTGGAAGATGATATACGCATCACTCGCAGCATCCCAGACCGCCTCCCGGAGCGCCCTCTCAGCCAGCCCCGCCTTCCACGGGACGGAGCCATCCAATGCTCGGAGATATCCTTCTTTCCCCAGCGCGAACATGGAGACCTGGTCGTGCTCGCGCACCTCCGCGACATACCGTCGAGTGCCGCGATACCCCGCCCGTTCGCTCAGATACTCGCCGATCCGGTACGGGCTATGTGTGACGAAATTGGGCCGGTACTGCCGTCCCCCCTCCACTGCGAAGGAGAAGGAGACTCGCTCCGCCCCTGGACTGGCGATCGGCGTCACGCCCTCCCCCCTCTCGGCCCCCACCGGCTCCCACGCGGCGAGCGCTCCTCCCCGCGGCAGGGGCGGCGGCGTCTCGATCCGGGAGCAGGGGAGCCGGTAGGAGGCGGTATGGGACCTGCCCTCATCGATGGAGAAGTTGGTCGTCCCTGCGGTACCGTACGGGGAGAGCACCTCGATGGTGTAACCGCCGTACGGCTCGTACCCGAGATCGAACTCCACCTTCCCACGGGGGTCAGTGTACCCCCAGACACTGACGAGGTTCCGCCTTTCCCAGTGGCTCTTGATGACAACGAGTGCACCATCGACCGGCAGACCCTCTCGATCCTCGACGACGACCGTCAGGTGCCCTGTGTCGGTGTACCCGCGTCCGCATGACGTGTACTCGACGCCTGAGGGGTTGACGACGCGGGTGGTGACGTCGTGCATCACATCATCCCCCCTCCAGGCGGTCACCGCAGAGACGGTCTTCCCCCTCCGCTCCAACCCCTCGCATGAGACCCAGGGAGATCCGATGCCGCGCGGCAGTGGATTATTCACATCCCAGTGGTACCACTCTCCAAGGTAGTAGAACTCGTTCCACTGGTGGTCCTCTCCCCGGTCGGAGACGACGAGCGTTGGAAGCAGCATCGACCGGGAGCAGGCGGCCGTGAGGATCGACTGCTCGCCACACGATCCATAGGCCTTTGCAAGGATGACCATCGGCTGCAGATCCTGTGTTTCGTACCCGAAGCTCATGAACGCGCCCGGCTCCTGCCAGCTGATCCAGCGATGAAGTTGCTCGATCGCATCCATGACTGTGGGTGCTGCCCCTACTCCCTCGAAGAGCGTCGTACCATATCGCCGATCGAAGGGCAGGGCAGACCGCCAGAAGACGCCATCGGCCTCGGGATCGTGGATGTCGGGCGTGGGCTCATGTCTGAGCCACGTCGTCCGGTCCTGGCCGTAGTACTCGGGTGGCTTCTCCCAATACGACGCATCGATCCGGGCCGGCACCTCGTACAGGATCCGCGGGTGGACGACCCACCAGTAGTAGATCTCCCTCGGCAGAGCTTCCCACCTCCCGCCGTCGAGACAGTGCTCGAGCACCGTCTCCTCCCCGTTCTCCACGAGCCTGGCATAGGGGAGGCGCCCCGCCATGTCATAGATATCTCGCGCGTTCTCGAGGAGTAGGTCGAGCTCACCCAACCTGATCATGGCCCGCAGCACCTCGGCCGGAGTGTGTGCGAGTGCAAACGCCACCTCGTCGATCTGCTCCCGCGGGCAGCGAGATAGAAGATCGGTAACCGTTTCAAGCGCCTCGAGATCATTCCACCCGAGCAGCTCCTCGCGCTCGGGGAAGTACCGCCCATAGTAGTCCTCAATCGTGGCCGTCCTCCCCGAAGAAGCGAACTCCCACGAGGATCGCTCGACATACCTCCCATCGACGTCGGCGAAGACGAATACCCGCCCATCGAGATTCCCCGAGACGATTTCGGGAAGACCGTCGCCGTCGAGATCGACCACGACAGGGGTCGCCAGCTCACCCACATCGGCGCCGGGGAGAAGTGTCGTATCCGACTCGAGGTCAGGTCCGACCAGAGCGACGAGCTCTCCGAGCTGAGTCCCGATGACCAGATCCATTTTCCCATCCGCATTGACGTCCCCCACGGCCGGTGCGCACGATCGACCCGGTGCGACGGTTTCGCCAGGCCGCGACTCTCCGGAGATCTCGAAGATAGTGACAGATCCGTCGACGTCGCCCACGATGAGCTCTGCCACCCCGTCGCCATCAATGTCACCGATGGCAGGCGATGCATATCCACTCACGGCCTCCCAGGGGATCGATGGCTCTCTGTGCCAGTCCGGGCCCCACCACAGGTGGATCCCTCCCGCGGCATCACCCACGACGAGGTCCACGGCACCATCCCCGTTTAGATCGCCCAGGGCAGGGGCATCCCACTCCCCGACATCGATCTGGGCGAGGAAGAGGCCATGATGCTCAACCCAGTCAGGCCCGAGAAAACACCTGAGCGGGCCATCTCGGCTCCCGGTGACGAGATCGAGTTCCCCATCACCATCGATGTCGGCGAACGCCGGACGGCTCCCGTACCCGACATCCATAGGAAAGGTGAGCCTGGGGTGGGTCGAGTACACGAGGAACGCTGCTTCGTCACGGCTCCCATAGTTGCCGTACAAGAGGACCCTCCCCTCCTCGGTGACGAGCACCAGATCGGATAGGGCATCTCCGTCAACATCGCCGAAAGCCGGAGCGGCCGGCCCGTCGAGAACGATCCCCTCGAAACCGGATAGTTCCTGTGTGTAGTCTCTTCCCTTACGCGCGACAAGAGTGCCATCGTCCCGGCACGCGACCAGATCGAGCACACCATCCCCGTCCAGATCGAACAGGGTCGCCGCCCCCTCGATTCCCGCGGCCGCTGCCGCCCTCTTCGCCGCATCGAACGAAGCGTCTCCCCGGGATACCCCCGCTGCTTTGGCCCCCTGCAGGTGGTCGTCCTTCACCTCCACCCAACCCGGTGCGCGGAACACGCGCACTGATCCCGCGTCAGACAAGAGGACCAGATCCTCCAGTCCATCGCCGTCCACATCGGAGAACCTCGGCCGGGCGCCCTCTCCCGATTCGATCGGGATGCGCGCGAGTTCCGAAAGGGTCCAGCGGAGGTCGTCCTGTATCCAGGCCGGCGTGCGTTCCACCTGTCGCTCTGTCTCCGGGGGGAGGAGCGACTGCCGGGAGAATGGTTCGAGCACGTCGAGGCGACGAATGTCGCTCCGCCAACGCAGGACATGGTACCCGCGGGGCGGGATCTCCACGGTCTGAGTGATCGTGAAAACCTCCTCGCCCGGCCCTCCGCCTCCCGTTCCACCGGCAGACGAGTCCGAGCCTCCACCAGCAGAGACGGAGAGAGCCGCCACAATGCCGGCTATGATCGCTACCACTGCCTTCGCGCTTCGCACGGTCTACCTCTCTTCAGATCGACGTGTTTTTCACCTCGCGTCAGCCCTGTTCCGGCCGCTTCTGTTGCACACGTACGAGGTCCATTGTCCTGTATCATAGGATGGCTAAGTGGCGCTGTCAATGGGAAATGGCCCGCGCCCCGGGGAGCCTTGCCCGCCGATCACCCCTGGAGAAGGCAGTACAGGCCACTTTCGGGGAGAAAGGGGAAGGAGCATATATATAGAGAGAGAGAGAGAGATGCCTGTGCCGGGACAGACAGGACAGAATAGAACATCCCTGCTTTGGGTAAATGGACATTCTATTTCGCGGCGAGAGATGCGAGAGAACGGGCTGTAGCGGCAACGTGACAATGTCCTCGTTGGACAGAACAGGACATGTCTGCTTCGGCAAGAACCGGACATCCCTGCTCGGTGTTGACAGAGGCAGGGGAACGGGCTGTAGCGGCAATGTGACAATGTCCTCGTTCGACAGAACAGGACATGTCTGCTTCGGCAAGAACCGGACATCCCTGCTCGGTGTTGACAGAGGCAGCTCAACGGCGCGTAGCAGCAACGTCACTATGTCCTGGTTCGACAGTTCAGGAGCTCTCTGTTTTGGGTAAACTAACGTTGTATTTCGCGGTGAGAGAGGCGAGAGAACGCGCTGCAGCAGCAACGTGACAATGTTCTGGTTCGACAGAACAGGACGTGTCTGCTTCGGCAAGAACGTGACATCCCTGCTCTGGGCTGACAAGGGGAGAAAGTGGTTGACTCGCGGCGAAGCAGGCGCTATTCTCCGTAGAAGAGGATCCGTTTCAACCCATGCCGCAGACCGCCGGGGCAGTGCCGAAGTGGCGGAACTGGCAGACGCACCGGACTCAAAATCCGATCCAAGCACAACAACATACTTGTTTGTCAAGTAACGACTTCCGCCTAACTCGTTGTCCGAGAAGGCGGAAGTTCGTTTTACGATGACTACGATGAGTGCGGTCAATTACGAGGAGTGATGCAGGAAGTTGGCACAAATTATACTGACCCCCTTGAGGAGTCGACACGGTTTGTGACAAAATGGGGACCCAGGGAAAGGAGGAACCGATGTCCACGAGTCCCCAGACGGTACGTCGATGGTCGAGTGAGCGGAAGTCACAGCTCGTGTTGAAGCTGCTGCGGGGTGGTGACGCAGCCCAGCTGGCCCGGGAGCATGGCATCAGCCAGGCCGAGCTGTATGCCTGGCGGGATCGATTTCTCGAGGGAGGCCGCACTGCCCTCAAGGAGCGCCGGCGCCGGGAGGATGGCGGCCAGGCGAGGCTCATCAGCACGCTGGAGCGGAAGGTGGGCCAGTTGACGATGGAGAATGAGATTCTAAAAAAAACCGCGCACCGCACCACCCATCGGTAGATGAGATCGAGGCGTTGCGGGGCCAGGGGTATCCCTTGGGAGTGATTGCGTCGGCGTTGGGATTCCATCGGTCGAGCTACTACAAGTGGGTACAGGCGAAGTGCCGAGAGAGTGCGAGGCGAAGCGACAGGATCGACGAGGCGTTGGCCCGGCGGATTCGGGCGATCCTCGATGCCCATGAGACCTTTGGGTATCGGCGAGTATGGGCCTTTCTGCGGTTCAAGGACGGGATTGTGGTCAACATCAAGAAGGTTCACCGGATCATGCAACGCAAGGGATGGCAGTGCCGGCTCTGGCACCACCC
>LJUI01000054.1 GCA_001303705.1 candidate division TA06 bacterium SM23_40 | reverse complement strand
GCCATCTACCGGCCGTTTCCTCAGGCCGTTCCCAACAAATTCGTCATCGACCGTCAGGGCACCCCGCCCTGTCAGGCCGCCTGTCCCCTGCACGTGAATGCGCAGGGATACACCGCCCTCATCTCGGCAGGGAAGTATCGGGAGGCGCTGGCCCTGGTGCGGGAGCGCAACCCGTTTCCGGGCATCACCGGGCGTGTCTGTCATCATCCGTGTGAAGCTGCCTGCGAGCGGGCGACCATCGATGAGGCGATCGCGATCGACTTTCTGAAGCGGTTTGTCGCGGACCGTGAGAGCGATCTGGAGTGGGATCTTGAGATCGCGGAGGAGCGTGAGGAGCGGGTGGCCATTGTGGGGTCAGGTCCGGCCGGTCTGGTGGCGGCCTATGATCTGCGGCGCCGGGGCTATGGGGTGACGGTGTTCGAGGCTCTGCCGGTGCTTGGCGGGATGCTTGCGGTGGGGATTCCTTCCTACCGGCTGCCGCGGGATCTACTGGAGGGCGAGATCGATGTGTTGAAGAGGCTGGGAGTGGAGTTCAGGCTCGGCACGCGGATCGGGCGTGAGGTCACGCTCGAGGAGCTCGTGGCTGAGGGGTATGGTGCGATCTTTCTCGGTCTCGGGGCGCATGTGAGCCGGAAGCTGGGGATCGATGGTGAGGATCTGGAGGGTGTATGGGGTGCGGTTGAGTTTCTGCGCTCGGTGAATCTTGGCGAGAAGGTGCGGGTTGGGAAGCGAGCTGCGGTGATCGGAGGAGGGAATGCGGCGATAGACGCGGCGAGGACGCTGTTGCGGCTGGGGTGCGAGGATGTGAGCATCGTCTACCGGCGGTCGCGAGTTGAGATGCCAGCGATGGAGCGTGAGATCGTGGAGGCGGAGCACGAGGGAGTGAAGATCGAGTATTTGACGCTTCCGACGAAGGTGATCGGGTCTGGTGGGAAGGTAGTGGCGATGGAGTGTGTGCGGATGGAGCTGGGTGAGCCTGACGAGTCAGGTCGTCGTCGTCCGATACCGATCGAGGGGTCTGAGTTCAGGATGGAGATCGACATGGTGGTGCCGGCGATCAGCCAGTCTCCGGATCTGGAGGGTGTTGGCGAGGGTGTTGATCTGGAGATTACGCGGTGGGGTTCGATCGCTGCGGATCCCGTTACGCTTGCGACGAGCGTTTCCGGAGTGTTTGCGGGAGGTGATGCGGTTACGGGTCCGAGGACGTATATCGAGGCGATGGCGCAGGGGAGGAAGGCGGCGATATCGATTGACCGGTATCTGCGTGGCGCGGATATGGCGGTGGGGCGTGAGGGTGAGGGTCCGTTTGAGACGGATGTGAAGCCCGATACGAGGGGGGTGGGACAGGCGCCGCGTGCGGTGATGCCGACGCTGGAGTTGGGTGAGCGGGCCGGTGATTTCCGCGAGGTCGATCTCGGATTTGATGAGGAGCAGGCGGTATCTGAGGCGGTATCTGAGGCGAAGCGGTGTCTCAACTGCGCCGGGTGCTCTGAGTGCAAGGCCTGTGTTGCGGCGTGCGAGCCCGATGCAATCCGGCATGGGATGGAAGACGAGTTCGTCGACCTCCATGTGGGCGCGGTGGTCGTCGCTACCGGACTCGACTACTATGATCCCGAGATGATCAGTGAATACGGGTACAAGAGATTCAAGAACGTGGTCACTTCACTGGAGCTCGAGCGCCTGCTGAGCGCGAGTGGCCCCACCCGTGGCCATCTGGTACGGCCCGGCGATGAGAAGGAGCCGGAGCGGGTGGCGTTCATCCAGTGCGTCGGTTCGCGGTCTGAGAAGCGTGGGATCCACTACTGCAGTCGCATCTGCTGCATGAATGCTATAAAGGACGCCCTCCTGCTAGAGCAGCATGCGCCGGGAACCGAGGCGATCATCTTCTATATGGACATACGGGCGTTCGGCAAGGGATTTGAGGCCTTCTATCTCCGGTCGAAGGATCCGGAGGCGAAGACACGATATATACGCGGAAAGCCATCAAAGATAGAGGAAGACCCGGAGACCGGCGATCTCTTCATCCACTATGAGGACACCGAGCGCGCCAGGATTGAGTCCATGCGGGTCGATATGGCCGTGCTCGCCTCCGCCCTGGTGCCGCCGGAGAGGACGGCAGACCTCGGGACGGTGTTGGGAATTGAGCTCGGCACCGATGCGTTCTTCAAGTGCCGCGACGATGTCTGGTACCCGCTCGACTCGACGAGGCCGGGTATCTATCTGGCAGGGTGTGCCACCGGGCCAAAGGATATCACCGATTCGATTGCCGAGGCGTCGGGTGTGGCGGCTCTCGCGGCGCGCCATGTGCTTGGCGAGCGTGTGGTGCCGGAGAAGGTGGAGATCCCACCGCTCGAGCTGGCCGAGGAGCCGCGGGTCGGAATATTCGTCTGCGACTGCGGCCTGAACATCGCGGCGGTCGTCGATGTGCCCGGCCTTGTCGAGCGCATGGAGAGTCTGCCCGGTGTCGCCCATATCGAGGAAGTACTCTTTGCCTGCGCCGAGACGACCCAGCGGAAGATTCAGGATGCGATTCGCGAGCATGGTCTGAACCGGGTCGTGGTCGCCGCATGCACCCCGCGGACTCACGAACCGATCTTCCGCGAGACCTGCGCCAAGGTCGGTCTCAACCCATTTCTGTTCGAGATGGCGAACATCCGCGATCAATGTTCCTGGGTGCATCAGGCCGAGCCGGAGGCGGCGACTCGCAAGGCCGCTGATCTGATCCGGATGTCTGTCGCCAGAGCACGGCTGCTCGACCCGCTGGCGCCAAGGGATCTGGAGGTCGGGCACGATGTCCTGGTCGTTGGCGGGGGGATCTCCGGCATCCAGACGGCGATCGATCTGGCCGCCAGGGACTTCAAGGTTTACCTTGTCGAGAAGGCCGACCAGCTGGGTGGTAGAGTGGTGGAACTCACCTCACTCTATCCGAGTGGCCGGTCAGGCCGCGAGCTCATCGAGGAGAAGGTCAGGGAGCTGAATTCTCTGGGAGTTGAGGTTCGCACCGGGACTGAAGTGGAAGACATTGTAGGGTTCGTCGGCAACTTCGATGTTACGCTCAGGCGCTCGAATGACGAGAAGGAGAAGCTATCTATCGGCGCGATTGTCCTGGGGGTAGGAGCTGACCTGTACAAGCCCGAGGATGAGTATGGGTACGGTCGTTATCCCAATGTCATCACCAATATGGAGCTCGAGAAGATGCTCGGGGGGGAGGGCCCGGTTGAGATCGCGGGGGGGCCTGTTCGCACTGTTGCCTATGTCCAGTGTGTGGGCTCGAGGGGTGAGAAAGGGAATCCCGAGTGCTCCCGGTACTGTTGTCACGCAATGTTGAAGCAGGCCATCGAGCTGCGTCGTCGTGGCGTGAATGTCGTCGTGCTCCACCGCGATATCAGGGTGTACTCGCGTGGGGCTGAGGAGATGTACCGGGATGCGAGACGTCTCGGGGTGCTGTTCATCCGCTACTGGCCTGAGGAACCGCCAAGGGTTGAGGGGGATGGGCGCGCGGCGAAAGTCATCATTCACGAACGATCGCTCGAGACCGACTTGGAGCTCGACGTCGACGCAGTAGTGCTGTCACTGGGGATGGTGCCGCGCGAGGAGGAGACGGCGATGCTCCATACAATGCTCAAGATCCCGCGGAGTGTCGACGGATTTTTTCTCGAAGTTCACCCGAAGTTCGGTCCTGTCGATACTCAGACAGAAGGCATCTTCCTCTGCGGATGTGCGCAGTCGCCTAAGGACATTGCAGATTCCATTGCGCAAGCCTCGGCAGCCGCGTCGCGTGTCGGTTCGCTTCTGGCCCGGGATACGATCACCCTCGAGCCGATCACGTCGATCATCGATGAGATGAGGTGTCGAGGGTGCGGCACCTGCGCTGAAGTGTGTGAGTTCCATGCGATTGAAGTTGTGGAGCTGGAGGATGGCAGGCTCGTCGCTAAGGTGAACGAGGCGCTCTGCAAAGGGTGCGGGACCTGCGCTTCAGTCTGCCCCAGCGGTGCAGCCCAGATCCGTCACTTCACCGATGAGCAGATCGAGACCATGGTCGAGGCCATGCTCGTAGGATAGAGACCGAGTGAAAGCAGACTCGCCTGAGCCAACGTATAGCGATGTATTGAACGACAGCGATTACTCCCGGGGAGGTCGATCGGTGGGAGCTGAAGTATCGGAAGAATTCGAGCCGAAGATCGTAGCATTTGCCTGCAACTGGTGCAGCTATCCCGCGGCGGACAGTGCAGGCGTTGGACGGATGCAGTATCCATCCAATGTGCGTGTCATTCGCGTCATGTGTGCCGGACGGATCAACCCGTCATTTGTCCTGAAGGCATTTGAGTTGGGGGCTGATGGGGTGCTCGTGTCGGGATGCCATATTGAGGACTGCCACTACCTGTTCGGTGCCAGGCGGGCTGGCGATCAGTATGAGAAGGTTGAGCAGCTTGTGCACCTCCTCGGCCTGGAGAAGGAACGACTGCGTCTGGAGCGCATATCGGCCGCCGAGGCGCCGAAGTGGGCCCAGGTCATAAGGGACTTCGTCGCCGATGTGAAGAAGGTGGGGAGGAGCCCGCTGGCCGGCATCCGGTCGGCAAGCGATGAGGAGAAGGAAGCGTCATGGAAGCAATAGCCGAGGCAGTGAGGAAGACCAGGGCGTATGCCTGCCTGGAGTGTGGCAAATGCACCGGCATCTGTCCGGTCTCTCGGTACGACGGTAGGTATTCGCCTCGATCGATCGTTGTACGAGCCGCGCGCAACTCATACGATAACCTCTATCACGATCAGTCGCTCTGGTCGTGCCTGACCTGCCGGCAGTGCGATCTCCGCTGCCCGGCGGCGATCGACTACATCGAGCTCGTCAAGGTTGTGCGCGAGGGCGCTCACGGTGTCGGCGAGGAGGGTGCCTGCTCCCACGGTGGGGCGATACAGTCTCTGATGCGGATACAGACAGCTCCCGAACTGCAACAGAATAGACTGGAATGGCTGGATGGCTCACTCAGCACGTCAGCGGCAGGAGAGGATGTGTACTTCGTCGGCTGCCTGCCGTACTTCGACGCTTTCTTCTCCGAACTCGGGGTCGATACGTTGAGCGGTGCCAGAGGCGTCGTCAAGGTGCTGAATGCGATGGGCATCACGCCAGCCGTCCTGCCCGACGAGCGGTGCTGCGGACACGATCTGTTGTGGAGCGGCGACGTAGAGAACTTCAAGCGGCTGACACGGCACAACCTCGCGCTGCTCGAGACTGCCGGGGCAAAGCGGGTCATCTTCTCCTGCCCGGAGTGCTACGAGGTGTTCAGGGTGGAGATCCCGCGACTATTCGGTGACCCCGGATTCGAGTTTGTCCACATCAGTGAGCTCATGGCGGGATGGCTTGGTGAGGGTCAGTTGGAGCTCGGCGCATTGCAGAAGGGCGTGACGTACCAGGACCCGTGTCGGCTCGGCAGACATCTGGGTGTATACGATGAGCCGAGACAGGCCCTCGGTGCAATCGGTGGCCTCGAACTACTGGAGATGGCGAAGAATCGAAAGAATGCAATCTGCTGTGGAGTCGGGTCATGGACCAACTGCACGGCGTTCAGCAAGCGTTTACAGGATATGCGCCTGAAGGAGGCGGCGGCTACCGGAGCAGAGGTCCTCGTCACGGCATGCCCCAAGTGTCAGATCCACTTTCGGTGTGCACAGTCCGAACGCGGCAAGGAGATAGAGGGCCGGCTCGAAATAACTGATCTTATGGCTCTCATCGGGGGCGTCGTCGGTTGATAGGGCGTCGCCGGCCCGGGGGCTGCGACATATGATCGGCGCCCGAATACGGAGGCCTGGGGCGGGCCAGATGGAGACTGAGATATGGGCAGTAAGATAGCGTTTACGTTCCGGGAACAGCTGGATGGTACGATCGGCGGTGACCACCACAATTACTGTCTTCAGTGCGGCGCCTGCGTCGCGGGTTGCCCGGCGGCGCGATATTCAGAGGACTTCAACCCGCGCACGATTCTGCTCAAGACACTGCTCGGTCAGGAGGAGGAGCTGATCGGCGCTGATTCGGTAATCTGGCTGTGCACCAATTGCTATACATGCTACGAGCGGTGCCCCCAGGACGTGCGGCCGATTGAGGTGATTATCGCCCTGAAGAACATGGCCGCCGAGAGAGGGGTGCTGCCCGATGAGGTGAATAAGTTCGCCGAGATGATAAGCTCTAGAGGACACAGCGCGGTCCTCTCGGAGTCGGTGAACAGGCGCCGTGAGAAACTGGGCCTCGATCCCATACCTAGAGTGCCGGTCGAGGAATTAACGGCGATTCTCGCGGACCCCGAAGAAGGAGAAGTGCCGTCTGGTGGTGGGGCGGGCGAGGTTCTGGAGCCCTTGGGTTCGAAGGCGGGCTCTCAGGAGGGTCCAGGGAAGGTGAGGCCGGAAAAGAGGGCAGGGGTGGAGAAGAAGCCTTCGAAGAAGGCATCCGGCGGGAAGGCGTCCGCGAAGAAGGTCGGAAGAAAGAAGCCACGCACGACAAAGCGGAGCAACAGATGAATGAACGGAAGATCGCGCCCTTCTGGGGATGTATGATTCCCGCGAAGTACCCCCAGATGGAGGCATCGATACGGAGGTCGCTGGGGAGGCTCGAAGTCCCGCTGGTCGATATTGACCGCTTCACCTGCTGCCCTGATCCGATCTACTTCAAGGCGAGGAACAAGGAGCAGTGGCTGGCAGTGGCGGCGCGGAATCTCGCAGTCGCGGAGGAGGAGGATGTCGATGTGATGACCGCGTGCAGTGGGTGCACCTCCACGCTGCGGGAGGCGTCTTTCCTCCTGGCCGAGGACGAGGAACTCAAGGAGAGGATAAATCGGCGGCTGGCGAGGATCGGAATGCGGTATGAGGGGACCACGAGGGTGAGGCATCTCGTAGAGGTATTGCGTGATGACGTCGGCGTAGACCGCATTCGCGAGAGCGTGACCAGGCCGCTCAATGACATCAAAGTGGCAATACATTACGGCTGTCATCTGTTGAAGCCCTCTCAGATCATGCACGTCGACGACGCCGATTACCCGGAGATACTGGAGCGACTCGTGGAGGCGACAGGGGCGACTCCGATCAACCACCGGGAGCGTCTCCTCTGTTGCGGGAAAGGGTGCCTGAGCGATGAGATACCGATCCAGATGACGCGGGATATATTCGCCTCGATTTCACAGGCCGGAGCAGATTGCATGGGGCTCATCTGCCCCACATGTTTCAGTTCATTCGATCTCGGCCAGATCATGGTGGCACGGAAGTTCGATGAGAAGTACGAGATACCGGTCATCTACTACTGCCAGTTGTTGGGCATAGCTCAGGGATTCAGCATTGAAGAGCTGGGTCTGGACCTGCATCGTGTCAAGGTTGACAGCATTCTCGCTCGCGTCTGCTGAGGCGCCGGGCGATGAATAGTGTCGTGGTGAGAACGATGAGAGATCTCCTATTGGATGTACGAGGTGAGCGTGGGAGCTCGAAGGCCTGAGGAGGTGATTTCGTTGGACGATGGGAATCACGGTGAGGAGCTGCGTATCGGCGTCTATGTTTGCGATTGCGGCAGGAACATCGCTGGCACGGTGGACTGCGGTGTTGTCACCGAGTTCGCTCAGGGGTTGCCCCATGTTGTCATCGCAAGCAACGACAAGTATACGTGTTCTGAGCCAGGGCAGGAGGTCATCAAGCAGCACATCCGTGAGCATAACCTGAACCGGGTCGTCGTCGCATCGTGTTCTCCTCGCATGCACGAGCCGACGTTTCGTGCTGCGATTCAGCAGGCGGGCCTCAACCCGTACCTTCTGGAGATGGCCAACCTCCGCGAACACTGTAGCTGGGTACACATCAATGAACCGGAGGCGGCGACACGCAAGGCGATGGACCTCGTCAAGATGGCGGTGTGGCGGGCGGCACTCCTCAGAGAGCAGAAAGAACTCGAGGTGCCGGTAGAGCGGAAGGCCCTTGTCATCGGGGGTGGGATCGCGGGCATACAGGCATCGCTCGACCTGGCGAACGCCGGATATCAGGTCTATCTCGTGGAGAAGGAGCCATCCATCGGGGGGATCATGGCTCAGATCGACAAGACATATCCCACGATGGACTGTTCCATATGAATACTCGGTCCGAAGATGACGGATGTCGGTCGACATCCACGGATCGAGCTTCTGACCTACAGCGAAGTCGCAGCAACAACGGGGTTCGTCGGGAACTTCAACGTGACGGTGCGTCGGCGTGCCCGCTACGTCGATGAGAAAGAATGCACCGCGTGCGGAGACTGCCTGGAAGTCTGTCCGGTCGTCGTCCCCGATAAATTTAACATCGGTCTCTCCACGAGGAAGGCGATCTACCAGCCATTTCCCCAGGCCGTTCCTTCGGCGTTCGTCATCGATATGGAGGCCTGCCTGGGGCACAATCCGATAGCTTGTGGGAAGTGTCTCGAAAAGTGCGAAAAAGAGTGCATCGACTATGACATGACCGACCGGGAAGTTACCCTCAACGTCGGGACGGTCATCGTCGCCACCGGGATGGATGTGTACGATCCGACCGAGCAGGATGAGTACGGATATACGAGATACGAGAACGTGATCACCAGTCTCGAGTTCGAGCGGCTCATCAACTCGGGCGGACCCACCGAGGGGCATCTTGTGCGCCCGACCGATCGGCGCCAGCCGGAGAGGGTCGCGTTCATCCAGTGTGTCGGGTCCCGATCGCAGCAGCGGGGCAAGCCGTACTGCAGCAACGTCTGCTGTATGAACACAGTAAAGGACAGTCTGCTGATCAAGGATCACTGGCCTGAGACGGATATCAAGGTGTTCTACATGGATATCAGAGCGTTCGGCAAGGGATTCGAAGATCTGTATCAGAGGAGCAAGGCACTCGGGGTGCAGTATATCAGGGGCCTGCCTGGCGAAGTGGAGGAGGATCCGGCAACAAAGGACCTGATCCTGAGTGTGGAAGATACGACGAGCGGCCAGCTCGAGCAGCATCGCGCGGATATGGTGATCCTCTCCGTGGGGGTCGAGCCGAGACGGGACATGGAGAGTCTCAAAGGACTGTTCACGCTCTCGGCGACATCCGATGGATTCTTCATGGAGGCCCACCCCAAGCTTCTGCCTGTTGATGCGCCTACGCGTGGCGTCTTCTTTGCGGGGTGCAGCGAGGCTCCCAAGGATATCAAGGACAGCGTCACCCAGGCCTCAGCGGCGGCGGCCCGGGCCAACATCCTCATGAGTCAGGGGCGCATAAGCGTCGAGGCAATCACATCGGTCATCGATCCCGAGATCTGTACAGGCTGCGCCATCTGTGCCAACGTCTGTCCCTATCATGCGATCATCGCCGACAAAGAGAAACGCACTCCTGCTGTCGTCATCGAGGCATCGTGTGCCGGATGCGGCACGTGTGCGGCCGAGTGCCCGTTCGGGGCGATTACGATGCGTCACTTCGAGGACGCTCAGATCATCGCCCAGATCGATGCGATCCTCGAGGAAGATCCCATGGAGAAGATCGTCGTCTTCGCCTGCAACTGGTGTTCTTACGCCGGCGGGGACTTCGCCGGGATCTCGCGCCTCCAGTACCCGCCGAACGCGCGCCTGATTCGGACCATGTGCAGTGGCCGCGTGGACCAGGAGTTTGTACTCCACGCATTTCGTAAGGGTGCGCCACTGGTCCTCGTCTCCGGGTGCCACTTCGCCGACTGCCACTACATCGATGCGAACCGCTGGACGCAGCGGCGGGTGGAGAAGCTCTGGGATAAGCTCGAGAGAGAGGGGATCCGGCCAGAGCGGCTTCAGCTGGAGTGGATCAGTGCGGCTGAAGGGCAGAAGTTCGCCAAGGTAATGCGCGAGATAGAGGAGCTACGTAAGGCCGTCACCCCGGAAGAAGTAGAGGAGACGAAACGGATTCTGACGGAGAAGGCGAAGAAGCCGAAGAAGAAGCCCAAGAAAGCGAAGAAGGAGCCGGTCGAGGTCGCCAAGACGTGAGCGATCGAGTGAGCGAGGATCGGAATGGCTGAGGAAGCGAAATTCAAGTGCCTGCGGTGCAATCACGAATATACGGACTCATACGATCCTGACAAGATCGAGGAACGGAGCTGTCCCAAGTGTGGCAGCAATAGCGTACGTCGGTTGAAGGAAGAAGCCTCTAAGGGCTAGGAGCTCGAGAGGAGTCGTGTGAGTGAGAGGACGCTGCTGATCGTGAAGCCCGATGGGGTGGCCAGGGGATTGGTGGGGGAGGTGATCGCCAGAGTCGAAGCCCGAGGGTTTCGGCTGTGCGCAATCCAGATGCTCCGACTCGATGATGAGCGCGCGGGTGAGTTCTATGCCATCCATCGGGGGAAACCATTCTACCGGCCGCTCGTTGAGTTCATGACATCCGGGCCTGTTGTCGTCGTGCTGCTCGAGGCGGATCGGGCAGTGCAGGGACTGAGGGAGCTGGTCGGCGTCACCGATCCCGCGAAAGCCGAGATCGGCACGGTGAGAGGTGACATGGGGACGACGATCCAGGCCAATGTTGTACACGCCTCTGATTCTCCTGAGACGGCGCGGGCCGAGATCGGGTTTTTCTTCGGTCCCCGTGCGCTCTCCGGATGTGCGTGAGCACGGGGACAGGAGAACGGCGGAGGCCCCCGGCGGATCGAGACGGAACTGTGAAGATCGCGATTGGCCCTCACGAGAGCTTCGACCAGATCGAGATCCCCGACCGGAATCTCGTCGGGGTCTACGGCCCTTCCTCCGCTCCCGAGCATGATGAGAAGGCCCTGTTGGTACGGGCCCTGGAGCAGCCGCTCGGCCGTCCCGGACTCGATGACTTCATCGCCGATGCCGAAGACGTCGTCGTTCTCGTCAACGACCCGTCGAGGGCGACGCCGACGCCGATGGCGCTCGAACACGTCTGGGATGCATTCGGGACGCGGCAGGTCTCCGTAGTCGTCGCGACCGGGTCCCATCGTGTTCCTGACGAGGCGGGCCTGAGCTACATATTCGGCAGGATGCTGCGTCGGATTCGGCCCTGTATTCAGATCCACCGTGCTCGCGATGATGAGGAGATGATCACGCTCGGCCGCACGAGCCGGGGTACGGAGGTGGCCATCAACAGGAGGGTACGCGACGCATCCCGAGTCGTGGTGATCGGGTCCCTCGAGCCTCATTACTTCGCGGGCTTCACCGGAGGGCGGAAGTCGTTCTTGCCCGGAGTTTCCGCCTACAGGACGATAGAGGGAAACCATCGCCTGGCATTGCTTCCCGATGCGAAGTGTCTCAAGTTGGATGGCAATCCGGTGCACGAGGATATGCTCGAGGCGATGGAGGTCATCGGCGAAGAGAACGTCTTCGCCCTTCAGTTCGTGATCGACGGCAAGCGCAGACTTGCCTCGGCATGTGCGGGTGAGCTCGGTGCGGCATTTGCCGCGTCGCTGGGGCCGGCGAAAGAGATCGCCTCAGTTCCGGTACATGGACTGATGGACGTCGTCATCGCTGTCGTCAATCCCCCGATGGACATCGACCTCTATCAGTCACACAAGGCGATACAGCATGCCAGTCTGGCGGTCAGAGACGGCGGCATACTGATCCTTGTTTCGAGCTGTCGTGAGGGGGTCGGGCCCAGCACGTTCCACGAGATCCTTGCTGGAGTCGAAAACCCGGGTGATGTCCGGGCGATCATCGGGGAGCGGCCGTATCGCCTGGGTGATCATACGGCCGCACGCTTCGCGGATGTGCTCGAGCGGGTCAGGGTCTGTGCGGTAACGGACCTTCCCCCCGGCGTTCTCGAAAGGGTCTTCGTCGAAGCGGCCTCGGACGTCCAGGGGGCGATCGACAGGGCGCTCGGGGAGGTGGGGCAGGACGCTCGTGTGCTCGTCCTGACCGATGCGAATGTCGTTGTCCCCAATGTGCAGGTACGGGATCCCGGCGATGTTGGAGTGTAGTTCGAAGGAAGAGGGAGGAATGTCTGAGTGGGTTGTATCACCGTCTGACCAGTCAGAAGGAGGGTGTCAATGGAGAAGAAGGTGAGCATCATCGGTGGCGGACATGTGGGTGCCACGACCGCAGTCCTTCTTGCTGCGAAAGAGATGTGCGATGTCGTCGTCGTCGATATCATTGAGGGCGTGCCTCAGGGCAAATGCCTCGACCTCTATGAGTCAGGGCCGGTCGTGGGGTTCGGATGCAGCACTGTCGGCACGAATGACTTCAAGGATATGAAGGGCTCTGACGTTGTCGTGATGACGGCAGGATTCGCCCGCAAGCCGGGCATGTCGCGGGAAGATTTACTGAAGGCCAACGCAGAAGTCGTGAAGAGTTGCATGGATCACGTCATCAAACACGCGCCGGACTGCATGCTCCTGATGGTGACGAATCCGCTGGATGTGATGTCCTACTATGCCTACAAACTGACGGGTTTTCCCAAGAATCGGGTGTTCGGGATGGCAGGGATCCTCGACACATCCAGATTCCGGACGTTCATCGGCATGGAGCTGGGCATCTCCAGTGTCGATGTGCAGGCCATGGTGCTGGGCGGCCACGGAGACTCGATGGTGCCGCTCGCGAGTTCGGCGAGTGTGTCCGGCGTGCCCGTTCCGCAACTCATTCCCAAGGACCGCCTCGATGCGATCGTCCAGAGGACGAGAAAGGCGGGGGGAGAGATCGTCGGCCTCCTCAAGACGGGGAGTGCATACTATGCTCCCGCGGCCGCCATAGTGCAGATGTTGGAATGTCTGCTCAAGGGTACCCGCCGGCTATTGCCGGTCTCGTGCTATCTCGAAGGCGAGTACGGGGTGAAAGGCGTATTCATCGGCGTGCCGACGGTTCTCGGCAAAAAGGGAGTGGAGAAGATCGTCGAGGTCGAGATGGCGGCGGAGGAGAAAGACCTGTTCCAGAAGTCGGCCGGTATCTACAAAGACAACCTGAAGCATCTTCCTCTCTGATTGGGGCGGCGGCAGTTCTCGCCGAGCTTCGCGGGGCTGCCGCCCTGCCCGCCCTTCCCGTAACCGCTCCTGAGCGACCGGGCGGGGTTCCGCACCCGGGGACCCCTCGCCTGCTGTGGGGCGGAGCAGGAACTGGCTGGTATCCCCCTCGCCGGGATGGAACCGGGGCGAGGTACCGTGCCCCTCACACCGAATACGGAGGGGAGGAGGAAGCATAGTCGGGGCGGATATCGGGCACTAAGTGTGAGACAGATTCTCCCTGTCGAGTGCCAGGTAGGAACGTGAGAGGCAGCGGAGTGGGCTGCTTGAGACACGGATTCGGGGCCCGCGCTGCCTGTCTGATGGATAGGGGGACTGATGGAAGGGAGTGTGCTGGTCATCGGTGGCGGCATAGCCGGGATCCAGGCGTCGCTCGATCTCGCCGATAGAGGGGTGAGAGTATTTCTCGTCGAGAAGAATCCTTCTATCGGGGGACGCATGGCGCAATTGGCGAAGACATTCCCCACGAATGACTGCTCCATCTGAATACTTGCGCCGAAGCTGGCGGATGTCGGTCGACATCCGAACATCGAGCTGCTCACGCTGAGCGAGGTAGAAGGGATCAGCGGTTCAGTCGGCCAGTTCACCGTCACCGTGCGGAAGCACGCGCGGTACGTGAAGGAAGATCTGTGTACTGCCTGTGGCCGCTGCGCAGAGAAGTGCCCGGTGGATGTGCCGGATGAGTTCGAGATGGGTCTTGCCAACCGCAAGGCCATCTACAGTTACTTCGATCAAGGGGTGCCTGCGGCCTTCACTATCGATCGCGAGCACTGTATCTATCTGGAGAAACAGAAATGCGGCGTATGCCTCCGGTTCTGCGACATCGGGGCCATCGATTTCGAACAACAGGATGAAACAGTGACGTTAGAGGTCGGCGCGATCATCGTTGCGGTCGGGTATGATTGCTTCGATCCCACGCCGATGGGCGAGTACGGGTTCGGGCGGCACCCGGATGTGATAACGTCCCTCCAGTTGGAGCGGCTCACGTCCTCCGCGGGCCCGACCGGAGGGCACGTCTGCCGGCCTTCCGATGGCGGCCATGCGCGTCGGATCGGATTCATCCAGTGTGTCGGATCCCGGGATCGGCGCAACAGCCCCTACTGCTCGGCTGTCTGCTGCATGTATGCGACGAAGGCCGCGATTCTCGCCGCCGAACACGATCCCGAGGTGAGGTCTACGATCTACTACATGGATCTCAGGGCCGGGGGGAAAGGGTTTCAGGAATATCTACGCCGGGCGAGAGAGATGTACGACGTAGCGTACATTCGCGGTCGCGTGGCGGAGGTCGTCGCCGGAAAAGAGCATCGATTGTCGATCCGGTACGAAGATACGGACACCGGTTGGCTGGGCGAGGGCACTGCCGATCTGGTCGTCCTCTGCACGGCGCTCGTGCCGAGCGCGGGGATCGGGGATCTGGCCCGGCGACTGGGAGTCGATCTCGACGCCTATGGGTTCGTGGCGAGCGACCCGCTGTCGCCGGTACAGGCATCGGTACCGGGTATCTACGCCTGCGGCTATTGCCGTGAGCCGCTCGACATCCCCGATTCGGTCACAGGGGGATCCGCCGCTGCGGCCAAGGCCTTCAAGGCCCTGACAGGGGCCCGGGAGTGACTCAGGGGACAGAAATGGGACCAGGGAGTCTGAGATCTGCCGCGGAGGCAGGCGCCGATCAGTTGAGGATCGGTGTTTTCGTCTGCCACTGTGGCACGAACATAGCCGGGTTTCTCGATGTCGATGCTGTGGCCAGGGAGGCCGGAGCATCCCCTGGGGTCGTCTACTCGGTGACGACGATGTATGCCTGCTCGGAGAGCGGACTGAAGGAAATATCCGAATCCATTCGCAAACATAACCTCAATAGAGTTGTCATCGCGGCCTGCAGCCCGAGGACTCACGAGCCTCTGTTCCGCGAGGTATGTGGAGAGGCGGGTCTCAATCCCTATCTCGTAGAAATGGCGAACATCAGGAATCAGTGCTCCTGGGTCCATATGGATGATAAGGAGAGGGCGACGAAGAAGGCGGCGGCGCTGGTGCGAATGGCGGTGGCCAAGGCGGCCAGGCTCGGGCCGAGGGAGCCGATTGAAGTCGATGTCGACCGGAGAGCGGTGGTGATCGGGGGCGGGATCGCCGGCATGAACGCGGCACTCGATCTGGGAGATGCGGGATTCGATACAGTGCTCATCGAGCGTGAGCCCGACCTCGGCGGGCGGCTCCGGGGTCTTTACCGTCTGTACCCTTCCGGCAGGGAGGCGCGCGAGGTTCTCGAGGAGTTCATCCCCCGGGTGATCGAACACAGGCACATCGAGGTACTGACCGCTACCGAGCTGACAGGTGTCAGGGGATTCATCGGCAACTATGTCCTCACCGTTCGCACGGGCGGGGATGAGCGAGAACTGGAAGCGGGCGTCATCGTGGTCGCGTCCGGGGCCGACGTGCTCGAGCCCCACGGCCTGTTCGGGTACGATGGGGAGCGTGTCATCACACAGCTCGAGCTTGCGCGCCGGATGAGCCAGGGGTCTGTCGAGGCCGGAACCATCGTCATGATCCAGTGCGTCGGGGCGAGGCTGCCCGAGCGCGAGTACTGTTCCCGTGTCTGTTGTGCCAACGCGATCAAGAACGCCTCAATGCTTGTCGAGGAAGACAGCGGGAGGAGCGTGTACGTGCTCTATCGCGACATCCAGGGCTATGGCACCGAGTTCGAGGACTGGTTTGCGCGCGCACGGGAGGCGGGAGTCGTCTTCGCCAGATACGATCCAGAGCGTCCCCCTCTCGTCGATAGCCGGGGTGTGCGGATATACGATTTGCTGCTGGGAGAGGAGGTCCTTCTTCCTGCCGATCTGATCGTCCTGTCGACGCCGATGGTGGCCCGTCCGGATGCGCGGTCCCTGGGTCAGATGCTCAGAGTCCCGGTCGACAAGGATGGCTTTTTCCTCGAGGCGCACGTGAAGCTGCGGCCGGTCGACTTCGCGACCGAGGGTATGTTCCTCTGTGGCGCCGCCCGATGGCCGTGTCGGATATCCGAGGCGTGTGCGCAGGCTTCGGCTGCGGCCTCGCGCGCTCTGGTGCCGCTCGTCAATGGCAAGGTCGTCGTCGAGCCGGTAGTGGTCGATATCGATGAAGCGATCTGTCGTGGCTGCGGCCTGTGCCGAGACCTCTGCAGATATGCGGCGATCGAAATGGTGGAGAACGAACGGGGACTTGCGGTCGCTAGGGTCAATCAAGTGTTGTGCAAGGGGTGCGGCGTCTGTGCCGCGCGATGCCCGAGTGGCGCGATGACCCTCTTCCATTTCACAGACGAGCAGATCCGTGCCATGCTGCGCGCGGCTCGTCCCGCCCTGTTGGCCGGAGCCCGCCACGGTGACGAGGGGGGGAGCGCGGGAGGGGTACGATGAGAGAGGACTGGGAGCCTGACATCATCGTCTTCGCCTGCAACTGGTGTTCATACGCGGGGGCTGACAGCGCGGGCGTGTCCCGGCTCCAGTACCCCCCGTCAGTCAGGCTGATCCGGACGATGTGCTCCGGCAGGGTGAGCGCTTCTCTTATCTTCGAGGCATTTCGCCAGGGCGCCGATGGTGTTCTGGTGACGGGATGTCATATAGGTGACTGCCACTACGTCGACGGCAATGAGCGCTGCCAGGAGATGATGGAGATGACAATCCGCCTGGCCCGGACTGCGGGAATAGACGAGAGGCGACTGGGGTTAGAATGGATATCCGCAGCCGAGGCCGGGAGGTTTGCTGCGGTAATGGCCGAGTTTGTCGAGAGGATCCGCGACCTCGGTCCCATGAGCAGGGAGGATAGATCGGTCTCTTCCCGCACTCCCGGTGGAGTCGAGGAGGCAGGAGGCGCCCGGCGATGACCTACGAGGAGATCATCGGGCAGACGAAGGCATACCGCTGTCTCGAGTGCGGTATCTGCACGGGGAGCTGCCCGCTCTCCCGGGTCGGCTGTCGATTCTCTCCTCGTCTTGCCGTTGAGCGCGCCATCGTCGGATTGGGTGAGGAAGTCGCTGGCGAGTCGGATCTCTGGTCCTGCCTCACCTGCCGGGCCTGCGAGGGCCGCTGCCAGGCAGGCGTAGGGTTCACGGAGTTCATGAGGCTGATGCGCGTCGAGTCGGCGGCCAGAGAGAGCGCCCCTGTCCATACC
>LJUI01000053.1 GCA_001303705.1 candidate division TA06 bacterium SM23_40 | reverse complement strand
CATCCTCTCTTCGATGACGACGCCTGCGGCCACGAATGCACGGACGCGGATCCTGTTTCCGGGCAGGGGGGTGGTACGCCTTATTCGACAGGCCCTATGATCATGGTGCGGGCGGAGATGGTGGCTGCCGTCTCCGATGTCGCGACATCCCAACGGCAGCCCCGATACGCGACAAACAGATCCCAGGCATCTTCTGCGTGGCGACCATTCCGCCCGGCATCCGCCGCCGTGTTTCGGGCTTGGCAGGTGGGTAATCTGATCCGTCGCCGTCGAGGGTTGAGGCCCTTGCCTACCGCAAGGAAATGTGCGGAATCGGGTTTCTGTGGCCCCGGCGCAGCCTCTGGCGTGTGTGAAATTTTTGCTTGACAAAAGCGGTTCTTGAGGGTAGAATGGGGAACAGTCAAGAAGGGAGAAGCAAAGGGTGGGTGCTGCTATGAGGAGAGGATGGAGCGAATGGGGCCTTCACTGCCGCGGCAAGCGTGCGTAGGGAGGCCTTTTTTTTGCGCTCGATCGTGTCTCCGCATTGCGGCAGCCTGCGCCCCCGGCAGCCCTTCGGTGAGGTGAGGGTCACGATATGTGCAGCCAGTTGCATAATTTGTGCTGCCGTGTGTAGGAGGCGTGCAGGCTGACGAGATCGTGATCGATCGGTCTCATGGTACCTGCCGGGCGCGGCGCACCAACATATTGGGGGCTTGGCACTTAGACAACAGTGGATTCCGGCCCAGACAGTCGGCTGCCGTGGCATATTTCTTGCTCCCCTGAGGTAATGCGATTCCAGGGGAATGAAGAGCTGTGAGAGGCCGGGGAGAAGCGATAGAGAGCCTGGATTCTGGCCCGTATCTGCTGCAGCTCGGTCCGCGGTCATGCCGTGGTGCCCGGGCAGGGAGCCTGATGGCAGAAGGATAGAGAGGAGTACACCTCCAATTCTCCGCCTCTGAATCTGTAGGATAGCGGATAGGATATGGGGCAACCAAGGTGTAGGAGCCTCACGCGCTTGGCGTAGGGGCAACACAGAAGCGAACCGGGCTTCTCACTTCTTGACATCCTGGTTGCCCTTCGTCTTTTTCCATATGTATCGGCGTCTGGCGTGTGTGAGCACGTTGCCCGGGTCCCGGGGTCATATGCAGCCGCGCAGGAACATCTGTCCGGGGAGAACGGTTATATCTGGAGTAGAGACGATCTGGAGAAGGGACAATCTGGAGTAGGAACAATCTGGAGTAGGAGCGATCTGAAGTAGGAGCAATCCTGAGCAGGAACAATCTGGAGAAGGAGCAAGGTCCGTGTATAGCAAGATGCAAATGACAGTCGAACGGGTGACGAGAAGTGGTGCCCGGCGCGCGTGGAGAGCCATTGCGATGCTGACATTCGGTATTGTGTGGCTCATCGTTCCCCTTCGGGGAGCGCACGCCGCAGACGAGTTCCTGACGGAATACGTCTTTCTCGTGGTGATCGACGGCCTGCGTTGGAGTGAATCCTTTGGGGACCCGACACACCAGCATATCCCGGTCATCTGGGATAGCCTCGTTCCCCATGGGACGATGTACAAGAATCTGTACAACACCCTGAAGACGCAGTCGACGCCATCCCATGGTCTCATGCTCAATGGGAACCGGCTCGATGGGTGGGCCCCGAACAATCATTGGAATCCGCCGGACACAGATCTGCCGCTGTACCCGACCCTGTTCGAGCTTTATCGGAAGCAGACCGGCGCTCCGCGGAACAGATGCTGGATCCTGACCGGCAATGGTGTCCTGCGTGATCTGGACCGGAGCCTCTATCCCACGTATGGCGACAGCCTTGGGGCGTACTTGCGGTATGACGCCGACTCCCTGCATGCCGAGGACGATACGGTCTGGGCGTGGGTTCAGCAGGTGATGGACGATGAGCGGCCGGACCTCATGATGGTCAATTTCTTTGCTGTCGATCTGGGTGGGCACCGGAACTGGGACGAGTACATCGCGGCGATCGAGCACGTCGACTCACTGATCTTCGAGTTCTGGAAGAAGATACAGGCGATCCCGCCGTATACCGATACGTATTACAAAGACAAGACGACGATGTTGCTCACCACCGACCACGGGCGCGATCAGGCCGACTACCACCATCATACGAAGTCGGATATCGGCAGCCGGCGCCTCATCTTCCTCGGGCTGGGTCCGGATGTCATGGCCGATGAAGTGGTGACCGTTGCCCATGATCACATCGACATCTGCACAACGATCGCCGCCCTCATGGGCATCGATACGCCATATGCTCAGGGGGGCGTGATGGACGAGATGTTCATTCCAGGTCGCTGGATCGGAGAACCCGCGCTCGATCGGAACGGATCCTCCATGGGGCGGCTCGATGAGGCGCGGCTCACCGACGACGGCGCGCGTTCCGAGTCGCCGAGTTTTGCCTGTGATGGAGAGAGCCTGTATGTTGCATGGGCTGACACCCGAGATGGGCTTTCTCACATCTACTTCAAGCAGAGCGCCGATGGGGGGAATACGTGGTCGCCCGACACCCTGCTCGTCGATGCGTATGCGATAGCGCCGCTGCTTGCGGTAGATGCAGGCGTGCTCCATCTCGCCTGGGTCGAGTTCGTAATCAGACCGGGGTCGCCGACGACGTTGGATTGGGAGCTCCGGCATAGCCGGAGCACCGACAGCGGGCTCAACTGGTCCGAGCCGGCTCACCTGACGCCCGAGAAGTACGGCACTTTCTTCCCTACCATGGCGGCATCGGGCGGGGACGTTGCTTGCTTCGTCACAGGCCTGCCCAAACATCCCCAGAGGCAGAAGGCGATGCAGCCGGCATTCGTCGCATCGAGCGATACCGGCGTGACATGGGATACCATGATCCGCGCCAGGGAAGTGCTGGAGTTGTGCCATGCTCAGCCGGGAGGCGTTGGCCACGGAGGTGCCGCGATACATGCCGTTTACACCAGTTTTGTCGATGAGAATTGGGAGACGTACTATACGAGGAGTACTGATGGTGGTGCGACCTGGGTGCATGAGGAGAATCTGAGTCAGTCAGCCGAGGCATCCCGGCTGTCCGACATCGCCGTCGACGACACGACTGCCTACGCGGTCTGGTCCGAGCAAGTGGATGAGAAGTGGCAGATTCTGTTTCGGAAGAGCACCGACGGTGGGGACACCTGGCTGACGGCCGAGCAGTTGACGAATTCGGCGGAGGGAGCGCTCTCTCCACGGCTGGCCTGTTCCGGGCAACACCTCTGGATCGTCTGGACGGACTACGAGTCAGGGAGGGGGGAGATCTTCTGGAAGGAGAGCACGGACGGAGGCGATACGTGGAGCACAGAAGCGGCGCTCTCAGCGGGAACTATGCTCTCCATCAACCCCGCAATCGACGTCGCCGATGGCCAGGCGTTCGTTGCCTGGCAGGACAATCGTGATGGGAATTGGGAGATCTATCTCCGTCCAGTCCCGGAATCAGAGCAGAGAGCGGTGGTCGAGGATGTACGACATACCGGAAGGGACCCTTCTGGCCTCGGTTATCGATGACAATCGATAGTGGCTCTGCGTTGCGGGCCAAAATGCAGGGAGCTTCTTGGTTGCGGTGTGGTCGGGCGAGGTGAGCTCGCGGCTCACGCAAGGGACAATTGGCAAAGGAGTTGTTGTTGATGAGACGTCTATCGGTCGTTGCTGCGGTTCTCCTCGGGGTGGGGAGTATGGCGTGTGGGGTGGCGTTCGGGGGGTGGAGCGTGCCGGTGAACCAGGTTGAGCTCAATACTCCCTATACGGAAATGTCACCCGCGCTCAGTGCGTGGGGGGACTCGATCTTCCTGGGCAGTGCACGGCCGGGCGGATCAGGCGGTATCGATGTCTGGGTCTCCGGTTGGACCGGTGCGGCGTGGTCATCCCCGCAGAACCTGGGCGAGCAGTTGAACTCCAGCGCTCTCGATGCAGTGAGCTGTGTCTCAGCCGGGGGCAGTATCGTCTACCTCAGCTCCGACCGGTCCGAGGCAATGGGCGGTCGCGACATCTTCAAGTCCATACGCTCTGGCGGCGAGTGGGGCGTGCCCATCTCATTCGGGCCGGCCATAAACACTATCTGGGAAGACGCCGCCCCCACCGTCACTGCAGATGGACGTGTTATGTACTTCGCTTCGGAAAGGCCCGGCACGTATGGCGGGAACGATATCTGGCGCACTGAATGGACCCCGTCGGGATGGAGCGAGCCGGAGAATGTCTACGAACTCAACTCTGCATGGGATGAACGTCACCCGGTCATTTCGTTCGACGATAGCCGTATTATCCTCACCTCGACGCGGCCGGGGACGATGGGCGGGCAGGATCTCTGGTCCTCGTACTGGAACGGCTCAGAGTGGACACAGCCGGTGAATCTCGGAGCACCCGTCAACACGACAGCCGACGACAACTGCGCCACAAGGACCCTCGACGGGCTCACTATGGGCTTCGCCTCAAATAAGCCCGGCGGTGTGGGCGATCAGGACATCTACCTGACACACTGGCAGCCGGATGTCTCCGTCATCTTCTCTCCGGATACGACGACTATCACCCGTGGCGATACACTGCACTGGAGCCTTACGTACGTCAATAACACGACCTCCGTCCAGGAGTTCGAGAGCTGGAAGGTGGTAGTCTGGAGGTGTATGATCAGGCCAAGGTTCCTCTGGGCAAGGGATACTACCTTATCTGCACCAAGGTGGGGACCTATCCGTGGATATCATCGAGCCTGGACCTGTTTGTGCTCCGGGTCGTCGATCCACCAGATTCGAGGCGCTAGATTAGCAGTGGGTGGCGTAACGATGGAGGGCTGGGGCGGTGCTTAAGCGGTATGCGAACTTACTGACGGGAATACTGACGGGCGCTGATCTGTTGATCGCCGGTCTCGCGTTCGGCGTCAGCTGGGCGATCTGGGAGTGGCAGTTCTCGCCGCTGCAGTACGAACGCAGGGCTTTCGTGGGTAGCGGCGTGCTGCTACTTCTCGTCTACATAGTGGCGTGGCTGGTGGTCTCGGATCGTTTTCACCTCTACTCGTCGAAGAGAACGACCAAACTGAGGAGAGAGTATCTCGACATCGCAAAGGTTACAACGATCTCCATCGCGGCGGGAGCATTGGTCGTACTTCTCCTCAATCCATTGCGTCTGGACAAGACCTTCCTGTTGATTTTCTGGTTGATCGATACGAGCGTTCTCGGGGTCTCGCGGGTGGTGATACGGGGAAGTCTCCGAACACTCAGGAAGCTCGGCTACAATTACCGTAATGTCGTCATCATAGGAACGAACAACCGGTCTCGGCGTCTGGGCAAGAAGATCACCGACAACCGCGGTTACGGGCTCCACTTGCTCGGCTACATCGACGACACCGAAGGGCCCCACCGGACGCCCTTCGTCAACGATGATGTCACGATAATCGGGAATCTGAAAGAGTTCGAAGATGTGCTTCACCGATACGTGATCGACGAGGTGTACATCACCCTGCCGATCAAATCGTTCTACAAACGTATCGAGGAGATCGTGGCGCTCTGCGAGGAGTGTGGGGTGCCGGTACGTGTACCTTCAGACCTCTTCCGCCTGAAGGTGGCAACAGACTCGTTCGCTGTTCTCGACGACATCCCGCTGTTGGACATCTCCAGCGGGCCGCGTGCCGGGTTGAGCTTTCAGATCAAGAGACTCATCGACATCGCTGTCTCGTCCTTCCTTCTTATCCTGCTCTCTCCGCTTCTCCTGCTCGTAGCGCTGCTCATCAAGCTGACCTCTGTCTGAACGAGGGGACCGGGCCGGTGTTCAAGATACGGGACGATCCTCGCATCACGAGAATGGGTAAGTTCTTGAGGAAGACCAGCCTTGATGAGCTGCCCCAGTTGTTCAACGTTCTGAAGGGTGAAATGAGCCTTGTCGGTCCCCGTCCGCCCATCCCTGCGGAAGTGGAGCATTACGACTGGTGGCAGCAGAGGAGGCTGTCGATGAGGCCGGGGCTCACCTGTCTGTGGCAGGTAGGGGGGAGAAGCGATACGCCGTTCCGCGAGTGGGTTAACCTCGATCTCAAGTATATAGATAACTGGTCGCTAAAGCTCGACTTGGCGATCATGCTCCGGACGATTCCGGCCGTCATCAGGGGCAACGGCGCGGCATAGCCGCCTGCCTCTGGGTGGCGATTGGCGTGTGCACTGACCAGAATGGGCGCGCATTTGCGCGTCTATCCGACTGGCCGTCCAGTGAGGCGGCCGCTTTGCTACGTGGACAGAGGCCTGCGGCCCCGACAGGCCGAGCAGGGGTTTTCGCTATTGACAACTAGTCTATGACAGTGGCATACTTAGACGTGTGGCGTTTCTCCCCAGGGACGGAACGCCTGTCGCTGCAGAGACCTAGGCCAATCAGCGAAGATTGTGTGCCTCGTTGGTGCAGCGCCAATCTGTTGCACCACCTTTTATTGCAGGGGTCGAACGTCCCGATCTGCAATTGGCGCCGGATGACAGGGGGGCAGGGCCTTCGGGCCGCTTGACGCAGACATGCAGCTCAAAGCGAGGGAAGACGATCGTGAAGATGCTTCCGACGTTGGCTGTCGTGTGTTTGGCCTTTTTCATCACGGGCATGTGGGGTGAGGGGTGCGCTGGATCTGCCGCGGCGGTAGGTGGAATCTCGGGAGGCGGGCTCGGCTATGATGGCGCTGCGATCGTGCTGGATACAGCACCGGCGAGAACTTCGGTGTGCCTGTCCGGCATACTGACGGTGAGGGGATATACTCCGTTTCGCTGCAGTGACTTGCCCGGAGGAAGCTACCGTCTGACGATCGAGCATCCGAGATTTGAGACGAGGACGCTCGACGTAGGACTTGTCGCCGGCGACACGCTGCGTCTAGCCTTTGCCCTTGCGCCCAAGAGCAGGATGAGCGCCGCGGCCCGTTCGCTCGTCATACCGGGATGGGGGCAGTTGTACGCGGGAGAGAACCGAAAAGGCTGGACCTTCATTTGCGGCGAGATACTCGCCGCCGGATCGGCGTATCTACTGAGGCGGAACTACCAGGACGAAGTCGAGCGATACGAAGAGTCGGTACTTCGGTATGAAGAGGCCACCTATGTTGGCGATATTGTGAGGCTTCGGCAGGAAGTTGAGAAGAACTATCGGAATGTGGAACGTTCACATGACTACATGAACTACGCCACCTATGTCGCCGCCGGAATCTGGGCGATTGCCGTCATTGACGCTGTCGTGTACGACCCGGCTGGCGTGGAGGTAGGCGTCAGCGCTGGCCGCTATAGCTCGGTTTCGAGTGGCGGCGCTGCGCCGGAACCGATGGACTTCTCGCTCGGTGTCAGTATCGCATTCCAGTGGTGGCCCTGCCATTGACCTGCGCTCTCTCATCTGCGTCATCCCCCGCTGGCGCAAAGATTGGCTCTGTAGGGAGTAGTCGATGAAGATCGCTCTGAGTCTTGCCAGCGGCCTGTTGGCGCTGGCAGGGCTTGTCTCCTGTGACAAGCAGCATGCACCGCCGGTCTTTCTTAACCCCGGGGATCCAGACGGCGGTGGCTCTGCATTGCCGGCGCCGGACTCACTCGTTGCGGTGCCGGGGAATCGCAGTGTGACGCTGAGCTGGCGGTACGGCGATCTCTCGGCTGTCGATCATTTCCTAGTCTATCGCAGTCACATTGGATCCGGGGGGCCCAGGAGGCTCGCCGCCACGACTGACCTCTCGTATGTGGACGAGGGTCTGGTCAACGGTATTGAGTTCTCGTACCTCGTAGGCGCGGTCGATGAACGCGGGATCGAGGGGCATCGTGCTGGTCCCGTATCGGCCGTGCCCCGTAGCTATTCCATCACCATCAATGGTGGCGAGGCGTACACGAACTCACGATCCGTCGTCCTCACCCTCTCTGCCTTCGCCGATATCGTCGAGATGATTCTGAGCAATGACGAGACCTTCCAGGGAGCCGAGTGGCAGCCGTTTTCTGAGGGACCTATCGATTGGACGCTGACGGCAGGGGATGGAATGAAGTACAGCTACGCCCGGTTCCGCGATGGCGGCGGCCTGGCGACCGCTCCCGTCTCGGACAGTATCATCCTCGACACCTACGCACATATCGATGAGGTGACAGAGGATACGGGCGGAGAGGTTATGTTGGTTGGCGATATCATACACTTCACGGTCGTCGCAGGGGAGCCAGGCGGGACAGCACGGGTAGCGTTCCGAGATCAGCACTTCATCTTTCTGTGGGATGATGGTACGGGTGGTGATGTACAGCCGGACGATGGGGTATACGAGGTAGACTACGTTGTGCAGTCCGGTGATGAGGTCTTCGACGCGCTTGTTGTCGGGGCCTTCACTGATGTAGCCATGAACCAGGCGACACCCGTGGCTGCCTCGAGCAGGATAACGATCAATGAGCCCCCGCATGGCGTCGAGTTCGCTCCGCCATTCGTCGTCGGGCCGGATACCGTTCGCCTCTTCTGGAGCGAGTCGGGGGACGTGGACTTTGCCTCCTACAATCTCTACATGGGGCCTGAACCGGGCGTCACCGAGGAGAACGGGGAGCTGATCGTCTCGATCACGGATGTGGGGGCAACGTCTTATACCGTCCGGAGTCTGATTCCGGCGACGACGTACTACTTCAGGCTGTTTGTGTACGATACGTACGGGCTTTCAACTGGTAATGAGGAGGTGGCGGTGACGACGAGCGGCGGATGATTGCGGCGCTGCTGTAGGGCAGCCGCGGGTCAGCGTCCGCTCCTGACAGTGTGGAGGAAGACGATGCACGAGCAGATCTCGCCACACGGTGGGAAATTAGTCAACCGACTGGTCGATGGTGAGGCTCGGGAGGGGCTGAGTGCGCGCATTGGTGAGCTGCCTGCGATCCGTTTGAAGGGCACCGAACTCTCGGATCTCGAGCTGCTCGCCATCGGAGGATTCAGCCCTCTCGAGGGCTACATGTGTGAGAAGGACTACCGTACAGTGGTGAGAGAGCACCGCCTTGTCGACGGGACTGTCTGGACCATTCCGATCACGCTCTCAGCGACGCAGGAGGAGGCGGCCAAGATTAAGGAGGGAGTGGATGTAGCCCTGGTCGATGACACCGGGAAGCGCCTCGGCATTATCGAGGTGGAGGACGTCTATAGACGGAATAGAGAGGAGGAGGCGCAGGCGGTCTTCGGGACGACCGATGCCAATCATCCCGGGGTTGCTCGCCTGTATGAGACAGCAGAGATCACGCTGGGCGGTAAGGTTACTGTTCTCGAGAGGCCGCGGCACGACGACTTCAAGAAGTATCGGCTCGATCCCGCCCAATCGAGGGAGCTGTTCAGGTCGAAGGGCTGGGAGACGGTTGTGGGCTTCCAGACGAGAAATCCGGTCCATCGGGCTCACGAATATATACAGAAGTGTGCCCTGGAGATATGCGACGGCCTCCTGCTTCATCCTCTTGTCGGGGAGACGAAAAAGGATGACATCCCGGCCGAGGTCCGCATGCGATGCTATGAGGTCTTGCTCGAGGGTTACTATCCAGGGGACAGGACGGCGCTCATCGTGCTGCCGGCTGCGATGCGCTACGCCGGTCCCATGGAGGCGATCTTCCATTCGATCATGCGGAAGAACTATGGCTGCACCCACTTCATCGTCGGCCGCGACCACGCGGGCGTCGGGAAGTACTACGGCCCATTCGATGCCCAGAAGATATTCGACGACTTCACCGAAGAGGAATTGGGTATCAGGCCGCTCTTTTTCGACAACGCATTCTATTGCAAGAGATGTCAGACTATGGCTTCGTTCAAGACGTGTCCTCACAAAGAGTCCGATCACGTGTACCTGAGCGGCACGAAGGTTCGTGAGCTCCTCAAGAAGGGTGAGGATCTGCCGGTGGAATTCTCGCGGCCGGAGGTTGTGGAGATACTCCGCGAATACTATCAGCAATTGTGATTGCATCGCCTGAATGCCGGAGGTCAGTGAACGATGGGAAGTGAAACGAAGAGGGTTCTTGTGATCGGACTGGACTGTGCCACTCCGCAGCTTGTCTTCGATCGGTGGCGGGATCGGCTCCCGAACCTCAGCAGTGTGATGGCGCGAGGGGCGTACGGACCACTCCAGACGATCGTGCCGCCGATCACTGTCCCTGCGTGGACGTCAATGATGACGAGCAAGAATCCGGGAAGGCTTGGATTCTATGGCTTCCGAAACCGGGGCGACTACTCATACAGCAAGCTTGTTTTCGCCAATTCGACGCTGGTGAGGGAGGATGCAGTCTGGGATATCCTGTCGCGTCACGGCAGGGACGTGGTGGTCCTGGGTGTGCCTCAGACCTATCCGCCCAAACCAGTCAATGGGTACCTGGTGACGTGCTTCCTCACGCCGAGTACTGACAGCGAGTACACCTATCCGGCAAGCCTGAAGCAGGAGATCAATGAAGCAATTGGCGGATATATCCTCGACGTAGACAACTTCCGCACAGACGACAAAGATTCCCTGCTGAAGCAGATCTACGAGATGACAGCCAACCGGTTCGAGTTGACGAGATACCTTATGCGAAAGAAGCCATGGGACTTCTTCATGGTGGTCGACATGGGAATCGACAGGATACACCATGGATTCTGGAAGTACTTCGACACAGAGCATCCGAAGTACCAACGAGGGTCACGCTATGAGTCTGCCATCCTCGACTACTACCGGTATGTGGACGACGAGGTCGGCAAGACACTCGATCTCGTCGATGATCGCACCGCGGTAATGGTCGTATCCGATCATGGCGCCAAGAAGATGGATGGCGGCATCTGTTTCAATGAGTGGCTGATCCGGGAGGGCTATCTCCGCCTGAAGAAGAGGCCGGACCGGGTCCGACGGCTCGAGCCGGACGATATAGACTGGGCGAATACCATGGCTTGGGGGGATGGAGGTTACTACGGCCGGCTGTTCCTGAACGTGAAGAATCGGGAGCCGGCCGGCATCATTGCTCCTCAGGACTACGAGAAGGTGCGGGATGAGCTGAAGGAGAAGTTGGAGGCGATCGAAGATCCCGAGGGGCGCAATATCGGAACGCGCGTCTTCAGGCCTCAGGAGATCTATTCAGAGGTGAAGGGGATTCCTCCAGATCTCATCGTCTACTTCGGCGATCTCGATTGGCGGTCGGTGGGGAGCATCGGCCTCGATACCGTGCATACCTTTGAGAACGATACCGGCCCGGACGACGCGAACCACGCGGAGTACGGCATCTTCATCATGCACAATCCGGATGGAGCGCCGAAGGGCAGGCTCGAGGGGTTGCACATCGTAGATTGCGGGCCGACAGTCCTCAGTCTGTTAGGTATCGATATCCCCGGCGATATGGAAGGGAAGGCCATCAGTTGAGCGAAGAGGAAAGGAGTCGAGAATGGCCAAGGGGTTCACTGTCTGGTTCACCGGGTTGCCGTGTTCGGGCAAGACAACCGTCTCGCAGATCGTGGAGAAAGAGATCCGAGCGACCGGTCGAAACGTCGAAGTGTTGGATGGCGACGTGGTGCGCACAAACCTGAGCAAGGGACTGGGCTTCAGCAAAGAGGACCGGGATACGAACATCAAGCGGATCGCGTTTGTCTGCAAGCTCCTCACCCGAAACGGCGCTGCCACCATCGCCGCTGCGATCTCACCCTATCGGGCGATCCGCGACCACGCGCGTATGGAGATCGGTAATTTCGTGGAGGTGTATGTCCGCTGCCCGGTGGAGGTATGCGAGCAGAGGGATGTGAAGGGCATGTACAAGAAGGCCCGCGCCGGTGAGATACAGGGATTCACAGGGATAGACGATCCATATGAAGAGCCGCTCGCCCCGGAGGTAGTCGTCGATACTGACAAAGAGGCTCCCGGGGAGAGTGCGCAGAAGGTGATGGCTAAGCTGCGTGAGCTCGGGTACCTCGGGGAGGGGGAGACGGCCGAAGGCGGAGAGGGAGTCTATACCAAGGAGGAGGAGGAGAAAGTCAAGGAACGATTGACAAACCTCGGGTATCTCTAGGTCTCTTTCTGGCTATCCGCGGGCCGCGGGTGGCCGTTCTCGTTGGCAGCTCGCTTGATCGCACTCAGGGCTTGAGGAGAAAGTGAGTTATGCGATTTCTGGGAGGATTGCGGAGAGGAGGAAAGAGACGTGTGGTGGTTGTGGGCCTCGATGGGGTGCCCTATTCGTTTGTCAACAGGATGATCGGAGAGAGTGTCTTCTCCCATCTCGGTCGCCTGTTCGGGGATGGTTCGTGGAAGCGGATGAACTCCGTGCTGCCTACCGTTTCCTCGGTGGCGTGGTCGTCGTTCATGACAGGGAAGAATCCGGGGAAACACAACATATACGGATTCCAGGATCGGCGGCCTCGAACCTATGATACCTACATACCGCTCTCCACCGATATGAAGAGCGACACGCTGTGGGAGGTGATCGGGCGGACCGGCAGACGCGTGGGTGTGATGAACGTTCCCGTGACGTATCCGCCTCGCGAGGTTAACGGCTTCCTCGTCGGCTGCTTTCTGTCCCCGGACCTCAACAAGGCAACGTATCCTCGGCAGCTCGCGCGGAAACTCTCGGAACTCGGATATCGCATCGATGTCGATCCATGGAAGGGAAGGGAGAAGGACAAGACGCCGTTTCTGGATGACCTCAACGAAGTCTTGTCGAGACGGGCGGCGACGATGTTCTACCTCATGGAACACGAAGAGTGGGACTTCTTCATGACCCACTTCATGGGCACGGACAGGATCAATCACTTTCTCTGGGAACAGATGGAGCTTGGTGAAGGGCCGTACGCTGCCGCATTTCTTGATTACTACCGGAAGATCGATGAGATGATCGCGGGCCTGGTCTCCCGACTCGATGGGAGAACAACGTTGGCAGTGCTCTCGGACCATGGATTCTGCACCCTGAAGAAGGAAGTGTACATCAACCATTGGCTTGTCGATGGGGGATGGCTCGTCTTCGATAATCAGAACGAGCAGTCCATCAAGGAGATCGACGAGCGGTCCCGGGCGTTCAGCCTCGACCCGGGTCGCATCTATGTGAATCTTCGTGGGAGGGAGCCGAAGGGGAGCGTGGCACCGGGGGATGAGTACGAAAGGGTGCGGGCCGAGCTCGCCGAGGGACTCGCCGAGCTGACTGATCCCGACAGTGGCGAACAGATGATCGAGAAGGTTGTGAAGAGAGAGGAGATATATTTCGGTGATTCATTCGACGCGGCGCCGGATCTGATTGCCGTACCCCGGAGGGGCTACGATCTGAAGGGAGCGCTGAACAGGCCCGAGCTGACGCATAAGGGAGAGCTTGTCGGGATGCACACCTTTGAGGATGCGTTTCTATTCATCAGAGGAGAAGAGATCACGCGTGACGAGTTCTCGATCGTCGATGTGATGCCGACCGTGCTTTCCCTGCTCAGGGTGCCCATTCCGTCAGATGTGGACGGGCGGTCCCTCGTCGACTGAGAATTCCTCTATGCTGTATAAAAGACTTCTATCTGTGCGTTGCCTCTTCCGGCAACGAGAATCCACGGTGTCGACGGCCTGTGGGAGGTGACGAGAACGGTGGATCGGGCAGTTGTGATCGGGCTCGATGGCGCGACATTCGATGTGATCGATCCGATGGTCGCGCGGGGCGAGCTTCCCAACATGGCACGGGTGCTCGATCGGGGGGCACGTGGTACCCTCGAATCGTCAATTCCCCCGGTCACCGCGCCGGCGTGGGTGTCGTTCATGACTGGCGTCAATCCGGGGAAGCATGGGATATTCAACTTCTCCGAGCTCTCTCCCGATGCTATCAGGCGTGGAGTGCGCCATCTCATAACATCTCGTTCCATCAAGTCGCCTACTATCTGGGAGATCGTCGACCGGGCCGGCGGGCGCACTGTGGCCATCAACGTGCCGGTCACCTATCCCTGTTGGCCGATCCGAGGATGCATGATCTCCGGCGTGCCCGCGCCGACAAAGGACGATGCTTTCGTCCATCCGCCCGCACTTCTCTCTGCGTTAGAGAATGCGCTCGGCGAGTATCCGCTGGAGCAGAATCCGCCGCGGGGAGTACCTGTCGATCTGAACGAGTGGACGCGGAGGTACCGGGGGATCGAAGAGCAGCGACACCGTGCGGCAACCTATCTCATCGATCGAGATGAATGGGATCTGTTCGTCGTGGTGTACGGACTGACCGACCGGATTCAGCACCTGTGTTGGAGTCACTACCGACATGGCGGCGCTCTCGAGGAGGCGATACCCGAGGCATATCGTACAGTCGATCGGTGGATTGGCGAATTGATGGCAAAGGTCGGTGACGAGACAACCGTCCTCGTGATGTCAGATCATGGCTTCGGGGATCTCGACAAAGCCTTCTGCACCACCCGTTGGCTCAACGAGCACGGATTTCTCTGCTATGCGAAGCCCCGCTGGCCGGGGATTGGAGCGGGGCTGGCGGTAAGGCGGGCGACGGTGGGCAGGATTCTTTCGCGATGCGGGTTCGGCGGGCTGGCGGCCAGACTTCCGGACCGGTTCCAGGGGATCGTCGTCCGGTTGCCGATGCTTCGCACGGGCGGGAACGGGATCGACTGGGAGAAGAGCGATGCCTTTGCGGGGAACTTCGGCATCTATATCAATGTGCGTGACGGCGGGGCAGGGGCGGCGAGTGGGGGTGGTGAGTACGGGGACCTGCGCCGCCGCATCGCGAGCGAGCTCGAACGGCTGGTCGATCTAGAGACTGGCGAGTGTGTGGTCGATACGATCTCGTTCCGAGAGGAGGTCTATTGTGGCGAATTCGCGGAGCTGGCCCCTGATATACTATTTCAGATGAAGGAGATGAGGTATCAACAGCACAATAGGCCGACGTGCCGGGAGCTCTTCACCACCCAGACGGGCGGAACACACCGGATGGACGGCATATTGATCGCTGCCGGGCCGCACGCAGCGTCCGGCGCTCGATTCGAGAAGGCATCTCTGGTCGACATCGCTCCGACGCTCCTCTACCTCCTCGGACTGCCGGTCCCGGCCGCTATGGACGGTCGCGTCCTGATAGAGGGGCTCGATGAGGAGCTGCTCAGAAGCAGGGAAGTGAAGGTGACGGAGGCCGAGATTGCGAGGATCGACCTCGAGGAGAGAGGATATAGGAAGGACGAAGAGGAAGCCATAATGAGACAGCTTGCAGGCCTGGGGTATCTCGATTAGGTGAGCCCCGAGCTCGGCGTGCTGGCATGGAGGAGAAAGGAAATCTTGGCGGAGCAGGGGCGAACTGGCAGGAAGGTGCTCGTCATTGGATTCGACTCAGCCACCTTCGACGTCATAGAACCACTCGTAGCGGATAGCAAGCTGCCGACCTTCGCACGCATGATGGAAGGGGGGGCGTGGGGGAGACTGCGCTCGACAGTACCCCCCTTCTCGGCACCTGCGTGGGCATCGTTTCTCACCGGGAAGAACCCGGGAAGCCACGGGATCTTCGGGTTTTTCGGCCCGCTGCGCGGCAGATTCCGGCGGGAGGTGACGAGCCGTCTCACCATGCGGGGGGAGAGCCTGTTTGGAGTGGCCAGCCGCAATGGGAGGCGCGTGGGAGCGATCAACGTTCCCTTCACCTATCCGCCCGAAGTGATCGATGGGTTCGTCCTTCCCGGCTTCATGGGCGCCGCAGGGCTGAGGCGCGAGACCGCCACCCATCCGCCGGGGCTCCTCGACGAAGTGCGCGGTCGGCTTGGAAGCTATCTTCCCGAGGTCGATACGCTACCCTTCTTCTTCACGGATGAGAAAGAGGAATTGATCGAGAAGTTCTATCGTGTTGAGGAGCAGAGGAAGCAGGCTACGCTCTACCTGATGGATCGCTACGAATGGGATCTCCTTACTGCTGTCTTCATTTCTCTAGATCGCGTTCAGCACTTCTTCTGGAAGTACATGGATCGGGCGCACCCGGCCTTTGATTCAGTGCTCGCAGAGCGGTACGGCGGCGTGATACACGGATTCTACGAATTCCTCGATACCGCACTCGGGGAGATCATCGATCGCGCAGGAGAGGGGACGACTGTCGTCGTCCTTTCTGATCACGGGGCAGGGCCCAACACCAAGATGTTCCATATGAACGTCTGGCTGCGACAACAGGGCCTGTTGCGCCTGCGTCCGATTTCCTATCCTCTGTGGCGGATCCGGCTCCCCGCAATCCTCTACAAGTTGCTGTCGAAGATGGGGGTGCGGTACTTCACGACACGGCGGCTTTTCCCCGGGCTACGAGGTGGGAATTGGAAGGATCTGGATCCGCGCAAAGCGATCAATCCGTACAAGGTCATAGACTGGGCACGGACGCGCGCCTATGGGGGAAGCCTCGCGGAGCAAGCCATCTACGTCAATGTGCGCGGTCGTGAGCCGGAAGGCATTGTCGAACCGGACGGAGAGTACCGCAAAGTCTGCGAGGAGATCGAACGCGGTCTGCTCGCGCTGCGGGATCCGCAGACGGGTGAGCAGGTCGTAGATCGTGTGTACCGAAAGGAAGAAGTGTTCAGGGGCGAGCAGAGCGGGTCTTCACCGGATCTGATCGTGCGCGCAGAAGATTATGGCTGCAAGCTGACTGATTACATCTATCCCCGTCATCTCATCGAGACGGAGCGGTGGCACTCGGGATCGCACCGCGAGGAGGGGATATTGCTTGTGATGGGTGAGGGGGTCGAGGCCGGTGCACGGCTGGACGGAGCCAAGATTGTGGACGTGGCGCCGACAGTACTCCATCTCCTGGGCGTTCCCGTCCCCGAGGCGATGGAGGGACGACCGCTCGAGGAGGCCATGACCCCGTCGTATCGGGCGCACCATCCGGTGGTGTACGAGGAGCGAGGTGTGGCAGCCACTGAGGCGCGCGAGGAACGGGAGGCGGTGAGCGAGGAAGAGGCTGAGGAGGTCCGCGAGCGACTCCGTGGGTGGGGATATCTGGGATAGATCTGGATCTCGTTGATGGCTCCCTTCAGGGAGAGGAGACCGAGAGCGTGGCCGGGAGGAACGTTAAGGTACTGGTCATAGGTCTGGACGGAGCCACCCTCGACATTATACGCCCTTTGGCAGAGGCAGGGCGACTGCCGACATTCCGTCGGTTCATGGAAGAGGGGACATGGGGAGTACTCCAGTCGACCGTGCCGCCAGTGACGCCGCCTGCCTGGGCCTCGTTCATGACCGGGAAGAACCCGGGCAAACACGGCGTATTCGATATGATCTGTGTTGGCGCCGACAAGGAAGTGTTGTGGCCGAATGCTACCTGGGTGCAGGGGAAGACGCTCTGGGACCTGATCGGCGAGCGCGGTATGCGTGTCGGGGTGATCGATATCCCGATGACATTCCCGCCCACCCCTGTCAACGGGTACATGGTTGCGGGAATGTTCACGCCGTCGCAGGAGAGCGAATTCACCTATCCTGCCACACTTCAGACCGATCTGCTCAAGGAGATCGGTTCTTATCCAATGGAGCGGGAGCTCGTTGGATCGTTCGCCGCCGGCGACATTCTCGGCGGTCTGAGGAGCGTCTGCGACCATACAGAGAAGCGGAAGCAGGCAGCTCTCTATCTGCTGAGGAAGTATGACGTCGACTTCTTCGCGGTGGTGTTTCGCGGGCCGGACGTCATTCAGCACTATGGCTTTCGGTACACGGATGAGGAGTATAGGCGCGAACGCCCGCATGAGACGGCGATGTACCACAAGATGATCGATCAGTACTATGAGGTTCTCGATGGAGTTGTTGCCGAATTGCTCGACGCCGTCGGCGATGGTACAACGGCGGTGATCATGTCCGATCACGGTGCTGGCCCGGTCAAGCGGTGCTTCCATGTCAACAAGTGGCTGCACAATGAAGGGTTCCTCGCACTGAAGCCATGGCCGTCAGTTGCGACTCTCCGGCTTCATGTGAGGTGGGCCGCGATCCGGGCGGCGCTGGACAAGCTCGGCCTGGCGGCGGTGGGCCGCGCGCTCCCCGCACGTCTGGGTGACGTCAGGCTACCCTTTCCCCGATTGCGCCGCGATCGGACACAGATTGTCAACTGGTCCCGCACCCGGGCGTTTGCGAACGTTGTGTCGAGTCCCATAAAGATCACCATCAACACTCCGAGTCTCGGAAAGCGGGGAAAGCAGGTGGGACGAGAAGAGCGTGAGAGGCTGCGCCGGGAGATCATTGAGGGCCTGCGCTCCCTGCGGGATCCTGCAACAGGCGAGCCGGTGATCTCTCAGGTCTGGGTGCCGGAGGATATCTATACCGGGCCCCTGGCACACAAGGCTCCGGATATCACGTTCTTGACGACCGATCATAAGTTCCGCTGTCAGGTACTACCGTATGCCCGCGCGCTGATCACTGAGCCGGATGAGGAGCGACTGGGCATGCATCGTATGGAAGGCGTCCTCATGATGAGGGGGCCTGCCATCAGAAGTGGATTTGAGTTGGCGGAAGCGCAGATCGTGGACCTGGCACCGACGGTCCTGCATTTACTGGAAATGGAGATCCCCTCCGACATGGACGGGGCCGTACTGACCGGGGCGCTGCGCGAGGAGTATGCGGCCCGGCATCCGGAACGGTGGTCTGTGGCAAAAGAAGAGCCGGCAGGTGAGGCAGATACCGCCCGGGAGGTCTTCTCACAAGAGGAACGTCGGCGCATCAAGAGGGACCTCGGCGAATTGGGATATCTCGGCTAGGAGTAGGCGGAGCGTGGATATGCCGGCCGGGGCTGGATACGTGCCTGGAGCGATGCCATGTGGGCAGATGCTGAGGTGCTCAGAGGAATGGAGGCGGATCCGTGAGTAGGCAGAGGAATAGATTGGTCATCTTCGGACTCGATGGCGGCACATTCGATGTCATCGGGCCGCTGATCGAGCAAGGCCTCGTCCCTACGCTGGCCCGCCTCATGGAGCAAGGTGCGTGGGGCGAGCTCGAATCGACCATTCCTCCGATGACGGGGCCTGCCTGGACCTCGTTCATGACCGGCAAGAGTCCAGGGAAGCACGGCGTGTATGGCTTTCGTGTGCGCGAGCCGGAGACGTACGATTGGCCTGTCGCGACGTCGCGATCGATCAGTGCCCCAACTCTCTGGGATATCGCCGGTTCAAAGGACCGTCGCTCCATCGTCATCGATGTCCCGATGACCTTCCCTCCCTGGCGGATCAATGGCCTGATGATCGCTACCTTTCTCGCCCCGTCCAGAGAGACCATCATCACGATGCCGCCCGAACTTCACGCAGAGATCGTGGCCCATGTCGGTCAGTATCCGTTCGAGGACCAGATCGTGCCCTCCTATGTGCGCGGCAAACTTGGGCCGATCGAGTGCCTCGAGCACATGTTCGGTAATGTGAGGAGAAAGATGGAGACCGCGATATATCTCCTCACGAACCATGATTGGGATCTGGCGGCCGTTGTCTTTCGTGCCACAGACATCGTGCAGCACACCGCGTGGAGATTCTGGAACGAGGAATACCGTCGACTCAACCCCGAGGAGTCTGCTAAGTACGATTCTGTCATACCACAGATGTACCGAGCTGTGGACCGAGCCATAGAGAAGATATTGGAGAAGGTGGGAGAGGATGTCTCCGTCGTCGTCATGTCTGATCATGGGGCGGGTCCGTTCAGCCACTACTTCTTCTGCAACAGGTGGCTGATGAAAGAGGGGTTGCTCCGGCTGCGGCGGGTGGGCCGTCTTCCGCGCTACCAGGTCCGCCGGACAACGAAGACGCTGGAGGATATACTGCGCGGCCGCCGGCTCGGGCGTATCGGGCGCCTCGTCCCGGGATCGATGAGACGCATGCATCCCCGTCTTCCGCGTCGCAGACGGGATCGCCTCGCGCATATAGATTGGGGCCGCACTGTGGCCTATGCCCCGCTTATCGGTGGCTGCGGCGGGAGTATCGTTCTCAATGTCGCGGGGAGGGAGCGAGAGGGGATCGTCACGCCCGGCGAAGAGTATGAGCGGCTTCGTGACTCGATCATCGAGCGGCTCGCCTGCCTCACGAATGGTTCCGACGGGACGCCCATCGTGGAGCTGGTCAAGCGGCGGGAGGAGTTGTACGCCGGTCCATATGTCGAAGGTGCGCCCGATATCATCTACCTCCTGAAAGGACTGCGGTATGTTCCGCGCAACGATCCTACGGTCGGACCTGTGCTCCAGAAGCCGGCCTATCACCATTGCGCGACACACCGGTTGAACGGGATGATCATCATGGCCGGGCCGGCGACCGGACAGAACAGACGGCTCCAGGGGGCAAAGATCGTTGATATAGCGCCCACTATCCTCTATCTGATGGGTCTGCCGGTCCCCGGCGACATGGACGGTCGCATTCTGGAGGGAGGTATCAGGGACGAGTACCTGCGTGACCATCCGCCCGCCTCCGAGGAGCCACAGGATATTCCTGGGACGGGAGCCGAGAGGCGCTTCTCCTACTCGGATCAGGAGGAAGATAAGGTTGAGGAGATGCTGAGGGGGCTTGGATATGTTGGGTAAGCGCACGAGCAGAGAATCTGTCCGTCTGGAGATGGATTTGGCTCTCCGCGCAAGGAGCGAGACGCCGGCCGAGATCTGCCAGGGGGATGGAGGGTCCCGGGGCTCGATGGGATGAGGAGAGAGTATCGATCATGCGTCAGGCTGCGACCATAACCAAGAACTTCGTCGTCCTCGTGGTGGGGCGTGCGTCTGAGATGGTGACGCACTTCGTGCTGGCCATCTTTCTCGCACGGTACCTCGGTGCGACAGACTACGGCGTGTTTACGACAATCTTCTCGTTCATATTCTTCGGCGGGCTTCTCGCGAACTTCGGACTCGGGCCTGTTATCGTGCGGGCCGTATCGCGGTCGAAGGAGGATGTGGACTACATCTACTCAAACGCGCTGACGATGATGACGGTCTTCAGTATCGTCGCCTGGGCGGTGGCAATCATTGCAACGCTGATGGTTGACTACGAGCCGCGGATCGTGCGGCTGATCGCCCTCGCCTGCTCGACGATTCTTCTCCACGGCATGCGACAATCGAGTGCCAGCATCATCAGGGCGTTTGAGCGAATGGAGATCACTACCGGGCTCAACCTGTTATTCTCCGTGGGTCAGACTGTGATCGCGATCGGCCTCCTCATAGCCGGGTACGGTCTGGAGGCTCAGGTCGTGTTGGCTATTGCCGCCTCCTTCCTGTGGACATTCGCTCTCCTGGTGGTCGTAGGGCGCTACTTTGCGCGGTTTCGGTTCAACATCGACATCAAGTTCTGCTTTCGGCTGTTCACGGATGGTTTGCCCATCGCCCTGATCCAGGCAATGGGCTTGATAACGCAGAGAATCGATATCATCATGCTCTCCTTCATGACTGGCGTCACGAGCGTCGGGCTGTACGGTGTCGCCTTCCGGTTTCTCCGTGTCATACGCATCTTTCAGGGCAGTTTGAGCGGGACTCTGTTGCCCAATATGGCTGCTCGCTTCGCCAGGTCTGTGGAGGCGACGAAGCGGACATACGAAACGGCTCTGCGGGTGTCAATACTCTTCGCATTGCCTACAGCCGTGGTGATAGGGGCCGGATCCGATGTCATCGTTG
>LJUI01000052.1 GCA_001303705.1 candidate division TA06 bacterium SM23_40 | reverse complement strand
CCTTCCCGTTCCCACCGCGTTAAGCGTTGCGGTTTTGCCGAGAATTGTCGATCAGGACGGGTACGGCGCGTGCACAGGCCACGCTTCGATGTCGACTCGCGAGTGGTGGGAATGCGGAGCGATCTGCTACGATGGCACCGGCAACTCGAACGACTATACCTGTGAGTGTGACAAGAACTGGCTCGGGACATGTGAGTGCATCGCCACAAACCTGAGCCGTGAATTCATGTACGATCGGACCCGAACCTGGCCTGAGCTCCAGCCCTATGATTCTGACTGTGGCGTCTACGGATTCTGCATCGGCCAGGGCTGCGGACAGGGGACCTGCACCAACACCATCGTCACCGATGGTGACATGATGAGCAACAATCCTTCCTGTCACAGTTGTGCGGGAGCATCGATCGGCAACGCGGCACAGGTGCTCGTCTCTGACGGATGCTGCACCGAAGAGTGCCAGCCGTATCCGGGGTACGGATACGCCGGGCCTCAGCATGCCGGCTGCACGAACGGCGGACGGGAGGCCTGCACGGGAGAGTGCTGGAACGTGAGCGGCCCCTGCGGAGACGATTTCACGCTGCAGAGTTGCGATACGCTGTACACGATGGCCGAGATAATCGATGCGATTTACCACCATGGGCCGGTCCTTGGAGGCGGGCTCGTCTGCAACCCCTGCTGGTCGTGGAGCGGCTGCGTCTGTGACCCAGTATGCACCTGCCAGATCGGTGGCGGCCACGCCTACATGCTCTATGGGTATGACAATGACTACAATCCGCCCATTTTCTATTTCCAGAACAGCTGGGGAACCGGCTGGGGGCAGTCTGGGCGCGGCATCCACAGCCAGGCGGCGTACGAGCAGCTGACCTATACAGGCCAGAATTTCTACTTCACGGGCGGCAAGGATATAAGGATCGAGCTCTCGCCGCACGGCACGGTCGTGGCCCGGGGTGATACGCTCGCTCTCACCGCGACGCTCGAGAACTACACGGAGCAGACGCAGAGCTTCTCCGCCTGGACCGACGCCTATCTGCCGAACGGGAATCCGTACCCCGGGAATCCTGTTGCCGGACCTGTAAGTGTCACGCTGCAGCCGTACCAGCAGATCTCAAAGGTCGTCAGGCACTTCGTCCCCCAGGCCGCACCCCTCGGGTTCTACCGTTATGTGGGTAACGTTGGCATCTACCCGATGCAGGTCGACGACGACGATGAGTTCATATTCATCGTCTCACCATAGTAGACCCGCCTCCAACAACTGGAGCCGCCACAGCGCCGCCTGTGGCGGCTCTTTTTCGACAGAGACATTGGTATCGACAGGGACGTTGGTAGGTTCAGAAGGTTACGACGGGGACGTTGGTAGATTCAGAAGGTTATCATAGGCGGATGTTGTCGCACAGCGATGCTGGTGGGTTCGGAAGGTGGTACCTGGACCGGGTCCACAGCTCGGGACCGGATGTAAGAGATATTGGCGTGGTATCTAAGCTGAGTGTTGTTGGGGGCCGTGGCTCAGCCCCAGTTGTGAGTGACGTTGTGGGTCTGCAGGGTATATGTGTCGGTCACGTCAGCAGTCTGGTCACAGAGAAAACTCTCTTCTGTGGTAAGGAACAGGCCGTATGTGTTCCATTGAGGATCGGAGGGACACCGCTACGCTCAATTGCCATGGTGTTACGTTCTTGACGAGAGGGGCTATTGTATGGTAGGATTCATATCAGTGTGGGGGAAAGCTCGCGCCCTCCGGTGGCGGGCTCGCGGGAGAAGATATCGCTAAGGGGGAGATGAGCATGAATCGAATCGATTCGATCCGAGAGATCGTCCTTGTGACGATGGTAACCGGCTGCGTGGCGATCGTGCCGACGGTTGTGCACGCGCAGTATGTGTGGGGTCCGACAACCCTTCTCAATGATCCCTTCACATTGCCAACTTCGTTCGGGACTGTGGTGGCCGATCCACTCGATCCCAATACGGTGTGGGCTGCCACATCTCACTTGCCAGATCCACTCGGACCGCCCGAGCCGGCGAGCGGGATCTTCAAGAGTACAGACGGTGGCGAGACCTGGACGCAGATGAACGACGGGAATCTGACTCCGGATATGAATGTGCTCGATATCGCGATCGATCCCTCTGATCAGAACATCGTCTATGCCGCCAGTAACGTCCATGGTGTCTTCAAGACAACGGACGGCGGAGAGAGCTGGACGGCCAAAAACGATGGCATTCTGTACAAGGGGCTCTCTTTTCCGGAGCCGCAATGGGGGGCGAACGCAATCGCCATCGACCCGTCGGATCCGAACATCGTCTACGTAGCTGTCAGCAACGTGAACCAGATCGATATCGAGGCCGGAGCAGGAGACCATCCCGGCTTCTTCAAGAGCACTGATGGGGGAGAGAGTTGGAGCGAACGCAACAATGGGCTACCGCCCCGGTACGATCCATTCGAGCTGTTCGATCTCACGAGCCACACCGTCTCGGTGAGTGATATCCTGGTCCTCCCTCAGATGCCTAACGTCGTCGTCATCGGCGTCCTCGACATCGAGGCGAACGCAGAGCTTCTATTCGGCCTTACGGCCCACTGTAAGGGGCGCATCTTCTATTCGCCGAATCGGGCAGAGGGTAATTGGATCGAGCGGAGCGTGGGCCTTCCCTCGATCAGCCAGGCCCAGGGGAGCGGCGGGGTGACCCGGGTCTGCGGCTCCATTATGCTCCTCAGTGCAGCAGAGACCGGTCCGCCGGCGGTATACGCCTCGCACACTGGGCTCGGTATGCTCATCACGCTCAACGACGCGTTTCTGAAATCGAAATCGAAGGGTGTGTATAAGTGGGGCGGCGGGACTTGGACCCGGAAGAGCAACGGGTTGCCCGTCGTGACCGATGAGTACAACGATGAGGCGACGAATTCGTGTGCCGTGGCGGTGGCCCCCGTCAATCCCTCGATACTCCTCGTGGGGATAAGTGCGAGCGATGCAGGTGATCCGTTGTCGGATCGCAGCAAGGTCTACGCCAGCCGGAATGGCGGAGACAACTGGACCAAGAATTGGGATCAGGGGATGTCGGTTTCGCCTCACGGCTATACTGAGGCTAACGTACTCTTCCTCGATATCAACGCGGCACAAACAAAGGCGTTCGCCAGCGTGACCTGGAACAACGTCGAGGGGACGGCCGGAATAGAGGACAACGGCATCTGGCGACTGCCCCCGCTTCGCTTCTAGCTCATCGGCATCTGTGAAGGCCTCTGTGGGTCTGATGGTGCGGGCGAGGCGCCTCTGCGAATAACGTACATGGGCTTCCCGGGTGGGGCGAAATATCACTCGCCAGAGGTTGCATAAGTCCGGTTCGAGCAATATCTTTGAGATTGTGGACGGCGGGGAGGAGGAGGGAGACGTCAGCACTGCCCGGTGCTGTCGGATCTGACCGGGCGAACCGGAATCGGGCGGAACTGACACCATGTACATCCTGGGGATATCCGCATTCTATCACGATAGCGCCGCCTGTCTCGTCAAGGATGGCGAAATCATCGCGGCGGCTCAGGAAGAACGTTTCACCCGAAAGAAGCACGACTACGGATTCCCCGAGCACGCCATCCGCTACTGCCTCGCTGAGGCGGGCATCTCAGGTAAGGACCTCGATTACGTAACCTTCTACGAGAAGCCTCTCATCAAGTTCGAGAGAATTCTCGAAACCTACCTCTCATACGCTCCCCAGGGAATAGTCTCCTTCCTCAAGGCGATGCCGCTGTGGCTCAAGCAAAAACTCTGGATGAAGGAATTCATCAAGGATCGGGTGGGTTTTGATGGAGTCATCATCTTCCCGGAGCATCACCAATCCCACGCAGCCTCGGCCTTTTACCCTTCTCCCTTCAGGTCCGCAGCCTTCCTCACGATCGATGCCGTGGGCGAGTGGACCACCTCGAGCTACGGAGTCGCAAAAGACAACCGGATAGAAATGGTCGCCGAGATGAAATTCCCCCATTCGCTCGGTATGCTCTACTCCGCGTTCACGTACTATCTCGGATTCCGTGTCAACTCAGGCGAGTACAAGGTAATGGGTCTCGCCCCCTATGGGGAGCCGAAGTACACAGACCTGATTCTCTCCGAGCTCGTCGACCTCAAGGAGGACGGGTCGTTCCGCCTCAATATGAAGTACTTCAATTATTGCACCGGCCTCACGATGACGAGTGCGAAGTTCGAACGGCTGTTCGGGGGACCCCGGAGGTTGCCGGAGACACAGATAACGCAGCGACACATGGACGCCGCGCGGTCCATCCAGGAGGTGACCGAGGAGATAATGCTCCGGATGAGCCGCCACGTGCACGCCGAGACAGGTGAGAGGAACCTCTGTCTCGCAGGAGGCGTCGCGCTCAATTGTGTCGGCAACGGGCGCATTCTTCGTGAAGCCCCGTTCGAGCATATCTGGATCCAGCCTGCGGCAGGTGATGCGGGCGGCGCCCTGGGTGCAGCCCTCTTCGTCTGGTATCAGTATCTGGGCAACGAACGAGCAGTCGATGGCGTGCGGGACTTTCAGAAAGGCTCGTACCTGGGACCCGAGTTCAGAAATGGCGAGATAGCGGAGTTCCTTGAGAGTCGGAACATACCGTATTCGTTGCTTTCCGACGAGGAAGTAGTGGCGCGGACTGCAGAGCTCATCGCCAGCGAAAAGGTAGTTGGCTGGTTCCAGGGTCGCATGGAATTCGGCCCCCGGGCTCTCGGCAATAGGAGCATCCTCGGCGACGCACGGTCGCCCGAGATGCAGGAGACGATGAATCGTCGGATCAAGTTCCGGGAGAGCTTCCGGCCGTTCGCTCCATCGGTGCTGCGGGAGCACGTATCGGAGTACTTCGAGCTTGACCGGGAAAGCCCATATATGCTCTTGGTGAGCCGCGTTCGCAGTGACAGGTGCCGGGATATGACACGGGAAGAAGAGAAGCTTTTCGGCGTCGAGAGGCTGAAGGTCGTGCGTTCGCAGATACCGGCGGTAACGCATGTGGACTATTCCGCAAGGATACAGACGGTGGACAAGAACGACAATCCACTCTATCACCGGCTCATCGAGACGTTCCGCACACGATGCGGCTGTCCAGTAGTGATCAACACCTCATTCAACGTGAGAGGAGAGCCCATCGTCTGCACGCCTCACGATGCCTACCTGTGCTTCATGAGGACGAACATGGATTATCTGATCATGGGCAACTATCTTCTCGATAAGAAAGAGCAGCCTCCACTGGAGGAAGACGCTGACTGGCGCCGCCAGTTCCAACCGGATTGAAAGAGGGAGGTCTCTCTAGTGAATCAGCGCGGGACAGCCAGCACTGGAGAGCTTCGCAGGTTCGGGATCGGGCTTGGGGTCGGGTTCGCTCTGCTCGGCACGATTCTGACGTTGCGGGGCTGGGGGTACTCTCCCTACCTGTTCGGGATTTCCGGTCTCCTGCTGCTCCTGGGGATCTTTCTGCCGCTGGCACTGGCCCGCCTGTACCCCTTGTGGATGGCAGGCGCTAGAGCGATCGGCTGGCTGACGACAACGATCGTGTTGTGTCTCGTCTTCTATCTTGTCTTCACCCCCGTTGCGCTGTTACTGAGACTCATCGGCAGGGACTACCTGGCAAGGCGCTGGGACCGCGACGCTACCTCGTATTGGCAGCCAAGGGAGAGAACAGAACAGACGACTCAGAGCTATGAGCGACAGTTCTGAGGATCGGCCCCTTCCCTGATCGATCGGGCCGACCTGCCCCTGGAGCCTGCCCTTCGAACCCACCCATTTCCAGATCCCCTTCCTCTTGAGCTCGCCGCCCCGATGTGGAGAAGAGGCGACGCCGTCCCGCCGAAGTCGCTTGACCGCCTCTCCGGCAGGCGATTATAATGGAGATACAACGGTTGGATCGCGCCATATCCTCCGGCCGGCAGAGGCCCGGACCCGGCAGGGGGAGGTGGCCCCCAGTGCGACGGTGCGTTGAACGGTATCGTCGTTATCGCTTGCTCTGGCTTTCTCACACTTGGATGCTCGATGTCTGAGGCTACGCCGTTCTCGTCGTTCGTCGATCTATGCGAGAAGCTGACCGGGACGACTAAGCGCAATGAAAAGATAACGTTAGTAAGCCAGTTCCTGCGCGGACTCACACCCTCCGAACTGGGACCTGCAGCACGTTTTATCATCGGCAGACCCCTTGCCGGCCTTGATGACGATACGCTCGACGTGAATTGGCAGACTCTTTCGAGGATCGAGGCCTCCGGGACGAGGGAGGCAGGGCAGGGAGTGCCTCCGCTCTTTATATCCGACGTCTCGGAGAGGTTCTCAGCTATTGCCTCCTGTCGAGGCAAGGGATCGCAGAGAGAGCGCGAGGAGCTGCTCCGCGGGCTGTTCGCCCGTGCGACGGAAGCAGAGGCGCGATGGCTGAGGCACATCATCTTCGGGGAGATGCAGCACGGAGTTGGGGAGGGGGTTATGGTGGCGGCGATTGCCCGTGCGGCAGATGTGAAGCTGGCGCTCGCCAAACGCGCGATGATGTTTGTCGGGGATGTTGGGGAATTGGCCCGCATCGGCGTGATTGAGGGGCGCTCGGCTCTGGAGGGGATCGGTCTCTCCGTGGGGCATCCGATTCAACCGATGCTGGCGCAGATAGCCGAAAATGTGGGCACGGCCACGGAGGAACATGGCGGTGCTACAGCTCTCGAATACAAGTTCGACGGTGCGCGGGTTCAGATCCATGTGCATGCGGGCGGCACGCGGATATTCAGCCGGAGACTGAGCGATGTGACGGAAAGCCTGCCTGACGTCGTTGCGGCGATCGCGAAGGATGTTGCTGGGCGTGAGGCGGTTCTGGAGGGAGAGGTGGTGGCCCAGAGCGTCGACGGCAGGCCGCTGCCGTTCCAGGAACTTATGAGACGCTTCCGTCGCGTCCATGACATCGAATCGATGGTGAATGAGGTGCCCGTCCGGCTCTATCTCTTCGATCTTCTCTTCCTTGATGGGGAACCGTTCATCGACCGACCATACGCTGAAAGGTGGGATCAGCTTGCACAGCTCATGAGCGAGAACCTCCTTGCTGACCGACTCGTGACCGGCGACAAAGGAGAAGGGGAAGCCTTTCTGCAGGCTGCGATGGATGCCGGTCATGAGGGTCTGATGGCCAAGGCCCTGGACAGTCCGTATACCCCTGGCGCACGGGGCAAGAAATGGCTTAAGATCAAGCCCGCCGAGCATTTGGATCTCGTCATCATCGCAGCCGACTGGGGGTACGGTCGGCGGACAGGATGGCTGTCGAACTATCACCTTGCGGCCCGATCGGAGGGTAGCGACGAGTTCTGTATGATCGGCAAGACATTCAAGGGACTGACAGACGATGAGTTTCGGGAGATGACCAAGCGCCTGTTGGAGCTCAAGGTGAGAGAAAAGCGTGGGACGGTCTTCGTGCGCCCGACGATCGTGGTAGAAGTCGCCTATAATGAGATCCAGCGGAGCCCGCGATACGCCTCAGGCTTTGCCCTTCGGTTCGCCCGCATCAAGGCGATACGTTATGACAAGAGTCCACACCAGGCAGACACCATCGAGAGGGTGCACAATCTATTTCAGCGGCAATTTGAGCGGAAGGGCCGATCGTGAGTCGCCTGCACTCACCCAGCTCGCAATCGAGGCAGCGGGGCGGCCTTTCAGAATCGACGAGTCAGAACGTCTTCCCAGAAAGGAGCAATGAATGCATCATTCGTTGTGGGTGGCGGCTGTCGTCAGCCTTCTCTTCGGGGTCCTCGGGATCGCCAGGCCAGGGGCGCAGCTGAGGCTGTGTAGCTGGCAGAGAACGAGAAGTCGTATCCAGGCCCGCGGCGTCGTCTTGCTGATCGTAGGTCTATTTCTCATCGTTGCCTCTCACTACACCACCCTCGGGCCCTTTGTGATGGTTATCGGGTTCCTGCTCACGCTCACCGGGATTGTCGATCTTATGGCGCCTTCGGTGGAAGAACGCCTGATCGACCTGTGGCTCAAGGCGCCGGACATCCTCGTCAGACTCTGGGGCGTGGTGCTGGTGGTGATCGGGATTGTGTTCGTCGTAGCCGCCCTCGCTCCCGGGAGGTGGCCTGCGCGGCCGTGATTGAACGGGAGATGGGGGATTGGTTGTTGACAACTGTGTGATGACCACGTAGGATTGTCGTGCCGATGAGTTACGCAGGCACTGACTAAGGCAGCGTTTTCGGCAAAAGTCGAGTACGAGGACCGGTGAGGGTGGCACGTGCCTTGCCGCAGGGTGCCACTCTTTTCAGTCAATTGACAGAGGGATGAGATGACGAAGGGGACGGCGAAGCCGGCGGCGCGGGCGAAGCGGGGCGGGAACCGGACGGGTTCGAGGATCGACAAGGCGAGGAAGGGGCCGGCGATAATCACCATAGATCGGGTTCGCTGCAAGGGTTGTGGTATCTGTGTCGAGTTCTGTCCGCAGGACGTGTTGCAAATGGCCGGCCAGTATCCTGAGGTCGTTGCTGCCGAATGTTGCACACAGTGTCAATTGTGTGATTTCTTATGTCCTGACTTCGCTATCATCGTCAGGGAGGGAAAGTGAGGCGTCTCGCGTCTCGGCGAACCGATATGACCGATCGAGAAAAAACAACCGGCGCTCCGAGGATGATGCAGGGCAATGAGGCCTGCGTGGAGGGCGCGCTTGCCGCGGGAGTGAGGTTCTTTGCCGGATATCCGATTACTCCGTCTTCGGAGATAATGGAGCTGATGGCGGAACGGCTGCCGCGGCTCGGCGGAGCCTTCATTCAGATGGAAGACGAGATCGCCGCGATGGGAGCCGTCATCGGAGCCTCACTCGTCGGACGGAAGGCTATGACTGCCACCAGTGGCCCCGGTTTCTCTCTGAAGCAGGAGAACCTGGGGTACGCATCGATGACGGAGATACCATGTGTTGTGGTCAACGTGCAGCGCGGTGGTCCGAGCACTGGGCTGCCGACGATGCCGTCGCAGGGAGACGTGATGCAGGCTCGGTGGGGTACCCACGGCGATCACCCGATCGTGGTCATTGTCCCCTCGAGTGTCCGCGAGACCTTCGATCTGACAGTGCGGTCCGTCAATCTGTCTGAACGGCTGCGCGTACCGGTAGTGCTTCTCCTCGACGAGATCGTAGGTCATGTGAGTGAGAAGGTACTGCTCCCCGACTCCAAGGCTTTAGAAATCCTCGAACGGCCACGGCCAAACGTACCTCCCGACGAGTTCATTCCCTATCCACATACTGAGTCTGACATCCCTCCGATGGCTGATTTTGGCTCGGGGTACAGGTATCATGTGACAGGTCTCTGTCGCGACGAGACCGGTTTTCCTACGATGGACAGAGTGGAGATAGATCGGGTGCTGCGCAGAATCAATCGGAAGATCGAGCGCTATCGGGCCGAGATTATTGAAATCGAAGAACTGGAGATGGCCGGCGCAAGGGTGGCCGTCTTTGCATATGGCTCGACCGCGCGTTCAGCGCGACAAGCAGTCTTGATGGCAAGAAAGGGTGGGATGCCTGTGGGGCTGTTGCGCCCGAGGGTGCTCTGGCCCTTTCCCGATAAGGAAGTGCGGGCATTCGCTGAGCGGGTGGATGCGATCATCGTGGCGGAGATGAATCTGGGTCAGATGGTGCGAGAGGTGGAACGCGCTGCGTGTGAGAAGGTCGAGATCATCAGCATGACCCGGGTAGACGGTGAACCGTTCAGGCCGCATGAGATACTCGATCAGATCAGCGAGGTGTTGTAGATGGTCGATTACGAGAAATACCTACGGAGAGATAAGTTCCCTCATATCTGGTGTGATGGGTGCGGCAATGGCATAGTCCTCAAGGCAATGCTCCGGGCCATCGATCGGATCGGTCTATCGAACGATGAGGTGGCGATGGTCTCCGGCATCGGGTGTTCGGGGCGGACTCCTGGCTATGTCGATTTCAACACGCTTCATACGACGCACGGGCGGGCGCTGGCGTTTGCGACGGGCGTGAAACTTGGAAAACCAGAGATGACTGTCATCGTCGTCTCGGGAGATGGCGATGCAACCGCCATCGGCGGGAACCACTTCATACATGCCGCGCGCCGAAACATAGACATGACTGCGGTAATCTACAACAACTTCATATATGGCATGACAGGTGGGCAGGCGTCGCCGACTACTCCGATGAAGGCGATGGCCAGCACAACACCATACGGAAATATCGAGCCGCCTTTCGACATCAGCGGGCTCGCCATCGCCGCGGGAGCCTCCTTTGTTGCCAGAGGTACGACCTATTATGCGGTGCAGCTCGACAGATTGATCGAGGCGGCGATACGGAAACCCGGTTTTGCCGTCGTCGAAGTGCTCGCCTGTTGTCCCACTGCGTTCGGCAGGAGAAATCGTCTGGGAACATCGATCGACATGCTCCAGTGGCAGCGAGAGCACTCCGTGAGAATAGAGCGGGCAGCGCAGATGACAGAAACAGAACTGGAGGACAAGGTGATCACAGGTGTTCTAGTGGATGTTGATCGGCCGGAGTATACACGAGAGTACGCAAAGATCGTAGTACGAGCTCAAGCTGAGAGGTGAGGAGATGAGTTTCAGGTTCGAGATCCGTCTGAGCGGTTCCGGGGGGCAGGGTCTCATACTGGCGGGGAAGGTGCTGGCCGAGGCGGCGGCGATCTACGACGGCAAGAACGCAACTCAAAGCCAGTCCTATGGACCCGAGGCGAGAGGTGGTGCGAGTCGATCAGAGGTGATAATAAGCGATGAGGATATCGACTATCCGAAGGCGGAACAACTCGATCTCCTTCTCGCTCTCACACAGGAAGCCTGTGATAAGTATGTGGGCCATCTGAGGGAGAATGGGATTCTGCTTGTCGATGGTTCGCTGGTGCCGAATCCTCCAGCCGGCACGTTCAGAATCGTCGACATACCGTTTGCTGAAATCGCCGAGAAAGAGGTCGGACGTTCGCTTGTGGCCAACATAGTCGCCATCGGTGCGATCACAGAGCTGTCCCGAATCGTCTCAATCGAGGGCGTCGAGTCGGCAATCCTTGCCCGGGTGCCGAAGGGAACAGAGGAGCTCAACCTCAAAGCTTTCCATGCAGGGATAGAAGCCGCCAAGCGTGCTCAGGGTGGCTAGGGGCCGACGTGCCAGGAAGATCGAGGCGATGACGATGGGGACTGTGGATGTGACGATGGATGGTCAGCACCCGCGGTTGCCGATTCCTCCCTCCTGGTGTGTGTTCGTCGACCCGGAGCGCCGTCGCGATCTCATCTCGATACTCGCCGAGCTGTCTGGTCTCTGGGAAGGGATGGTCGAGCCTTTCATCATCGTAGGCGCTCTCTCGCTTGTGCTGAGGGAGCGTTTGCGTTTTACTGCACTGTGGGACATAGATCTGCTCTTTCCGTCAGAGGAGGCGGTCGAAACCTTCGCGGACCGGCGGCCTCCAGGCGGGGTGAGAGTCGTTGCATACGACGATCAACTAATGCGCGGAGCGGGGATCGCCAGCTTACATACCGCGTGGCGAATCTGTTCGAAGTGGATCAATGTCGATTACATCTATCGTCCTCCGTTTTACCGTCTTCACTATTCGACATTCGAGAAAGATGGGCCACTCATTCAGGAGGTCCGACTCGGGGAAGAGACATTTCAGATCCGGGTGCCTGTCGCCCATCCGTGGGATGTCTTTCTCGAGAAGATCATCTCGCCGAGGTTCAGCTCAGTGGTCGAGAGCGGCTATGGCATGCATCCGGACGTCCGGCACATACTTTTTCTGTTGCAAAGTGAAACGGAGCAGGAAGGATTCTGGTCGTATTTGGAACAGACTGCTCGTGTCTTCGGGTTGGTCGAAGGCGTTCGACAAGGGATGGAGCTGTTGCTCGCCAACCGCGACTATCTGGGGTATGGTGAGTTCGAGCTGCCTGCGGTGCTCGACGCCAAGATCGGGAGATTCGGCAGGTGAGTTTCGGCAGACGGAGCGGCTAGTCACCAGTGCGGGCGTATCGACAGGGTGACGGGGGAGCTACGGTGAGGGACCAGCTGGCGAAATTGAGAGAGCGAGCCGGTGAGCTCGGGAATCACCACAGAAAATTCCTCGGATTCGTAGAGAGCCACATTGAGGATCTGTATGCGAGGCTCGAGGGGAGAGGGAGAGTTGGGGCGGTCCATCTCTGGACCCGGGCGGACGATGTCGGTGCAGAGATGGATACGGTCCTGGAAGTCGCAGACGGCCTCGAGAGTCAGCTCTCGTGTCTGGGATGCTACTACTCACTTCAGTTTCTTCTCATGAACCTCACGGCGATCGATGTTCTCAAGATCCCCCTCGCTGAGGAGTACAGCAGAGCTGTGACATATCGCCCGTTCATGCTCCACGTGGGTGCTCAGTTTCGGAGGCTGACGGCGAGCTACATGGGGAGGCTACTATTGCTCTTCCTTGAGGGTGTGCAGGCCCCGGAATATGTGATCTGTGGAGTAGGGACGAGATCCGACCAGGATGATATCGATGTAGGGATCATAACCGAGGGAGAAGGAGACACAGCGGGGTTCAATCGGGCCGTCGGTCGGCTGGCAGCTGAGATGTTGCGGCGGGCGTGCAATCTCCACTTTCATCTCTCAGAACATGTCGGAGACGAACGGTATTCGGCATCTCTGGCGGAGTACGAGGCGCTGCTCGGCAAGGAGATATGCGACTTCGTGATCATATCGGAGATGCTTGGAGCGGCTCCAATGCTTGGGAGCAGGCCGCTGTTCGAGCGGTTCGTGGAGACGATCACGAGTCGTTACTTCCATCACCCGGACCGAGACAATCGGCACCACGAAGGATATCTGCGCGGCATCCTGGGTGAGATCAGGTCGCTGATCCGAGGTCCTCGGAGGGCGCGGGCGATCCATCCCAAGGATGATGGGCTGAGGATGATCAAGGGCCTGATCTCTGCAGAGAAGGTGATCCACGGAGTCAGGGAGGCGAATGCGTGGCAGATTCTCGACAGGCTCAAGGAGGTCGACTCCGCGAGAACCGCGATCTACCGGGAACTGGAGTCGTGCCTCGATTTCCTCGAGATATTCCGGTACCTCTATCAGATGCTCGTCGTCCAGGAGGAGGAGATACGGCTCGACGATCCCGACGCCCGGCAGGGGCTCGTCGACGTCGCCCGCTTGATGGGCTACGACTCGCTGGGGGTGATCTCGGCCAGCGATCGTCTATTGGTTCACTACTACGAATGCGTGGAGGGCGCCAGGTCATTGGTGGGTGGGTTGGTAGAGGACGTGCGTAAGCACCTCGCGTCAACGAGCGTCTTCGTCAGAATGATCGAGGACGCAAAGGATGAGGAGGCGAGAGGCGTACCGGGCAAGAACTTCGCAGTAGAGCTCATCCGGGAGACCAGGTTCTTCAGGGGCACCAGATACTGGGACGACTTCCTCGTCGCTCTCGAGGAGGACGGTGGCCTGCTGCTGAGGCGGTTCACCAAGGACATCGACCGCCAACCGAAGAGAAAGCGGGCAGCTCTCATAGAGATGTACGGGGAACTCTTGAACTGGGACTTCGTTTCCAATATGACTTTGGTGTCGATTCTGGCCAAATATCATCCAGAAGTGGTGAGCAGACAGCTTCTCTCTGATGTGAATAGTGCGTTCCTTCGCAACCTCTCTAGATTGGCCTGCAGGGGAGAGCCTCTCGTTAGATTCTTTCACTTCTACCCCGATGCGATGGACAGGTGGCTGAAGAGCCTCGGCCACGACCGCCAGGCGCAGCTTCTGGGGATGCTCGATTGGGACCTCTGCACCGAGGAGATGGCGAGGGCGTATTCGAATCTCAAGTATCTCATCCAGATTCGCTGCGGCAGCAGCAGGTACTTCGAGCGGTGCTTCGATCGGGTGTTTGAACAGCGTCCCGAGTACTTGAGGGGGCTGGACGATTGGGGAAAACTCGAGGATGTATCAAAGGGAGTGCTGGGCGAGATCGAGCAGGCGGAGACGCCGGATGAGCGTTTCGAGAAGTTGGGGCTGTTCTATGACCTGGAGTTCTTCAGGGTAGGGTTGATGACGCTCGCCGGTGTCCCGGTCATCGAGACGAACGGAGCATTCACCGAATTCTCGGATACATATCTGACAACTCTCTTCGACGTGAGCAGGCAAGAGGTGAACCGGACATGGGGTCGCAGCGTGGCCACTGACGATCAGCTGGCCATCTACGTGACCGGCGGGCATGGGCGGGAACGGGCATATGATGACGACTACGACTTGGTCGTTGTGCTCGATTCAGACGATCCTGAGATCCTTGAATATAGCAGGAACGTTGTCCGGAAGATGAATGCGGAGCTCGCAGCAAGAGGGATACTTCCGCATCATCGGTTCGCGGACTACGTCGGCCGGTTTGTCGTGCTGAAGCGAGAGCTCGACGAGATACTCGGAGAGGACCGCGAGGATGTCTTCGTGGACAAGAGTCAAATTCTGGGAGCACGACTTGTGGTGGGAAGCTCGGCGTTCGGGCGGAAATTCGAGCGAGAACTCATCCAGCCATACGTTTTGAATCGACGTGACAGTTACATTAAACAGATGGCGGGAGAGATCAGATCTCGGCATCGGCAGGCTCGCGAGATAGACGGTGAGCTCTTCCACCTGCCGGGAGAAATCCCGGGCGGACTCGATATCAAGGAAGGAATGGGTGGATTGAGGGATATCGAAATGATCTGCCTCATCTGCAAAGCCAAGTACGGTCTTTCCGTTCCTGTGAATCTGAGATTTCTCGACAGAGTCGGGAAGATGGACATTGGCTGCAGGGAATGGGTGCCGGTGCTGAAGCAGGGAAGCAATTTCCTTCGTAGCCTTCGCGATGTGTACCGGTTGACGGTCGCGGCGGACAACGTGGTTCTGCTCGAATATCTCGGCAGACCGGCAGCGGTCCTGGGGTTCAGGTCGGAACCCGGGATGAGTGCCGAAGTGAAGCTCATGAAGACGGCCGCCGACTGGATGACTAGGATGGGGGAAACGATCGAGCACGTCATCGACGGAATCGAAGCTTGATAGTGGTCATGTTCTCCGGGGGCTGCATTCCGGCATGGTTGTACTGCCATATGAGATCGTAGAGGGTCGTAGGGGATGGGGATGGGCTGCACGAGCGAGCATTTCCTTGACAAGTGCATAAAAAATGTGGTAATGTACGGGTATGGAGCTACACGGATGTGATGCTGGCACAGGACAACTGAGAGGAGTGCAAGACAACAGACAGGGAGGGACGCGGTGATACACTGGCAATGGATAGGGATGTGTGGGCGCCGGACCATGACAGCATGTGCGCTGCTCCTGCTCGTGGTACTGGCGGGCGTCGGGGCGGCGTTTGGCGATATCGCCCCGGATATGGCGAGGTCGGCGGCTGCAGAGCTTGCGGCAGAGGTCGTGGCGTACGGGCAGCGCTGCCCGGAGGTGGTGGAGAGACTTCCGATCCGGCCGGGGACGACGGTGAGAGATGCGATCTTAGTGCACTCCTATCCCGAGCTGGCAGGGCGGTACTATGTGGTCTCGTTGGTCGATGAGTCTGACCGGGTCTCGTCGGTCGTGGGCATCGACGCCGGCACAGGGCAGTGGCAGTGGTACGCCGCGACGAATGGATCGAGACGTCTGTTGGAGGTGAGTGAAACGCGGGCGCAGGATATCGCACGCGAACTCCTCGACGTCAGGGAGTTGCAGTCAGGCCAGCTTGCTTTCCGGATTGTGATGATGCCGGACAAGCGGATGTACTGGCATGCCGGTCTGGCCGGCGCACGCGCGAGCGAGGTCTTCATCGATGTACAG
>LJUI01000051.1 GCA_001303705.1 candidate division TA06 bacterium SM23_40 | reverse complement strand
TCAGCCCGGGCAGGTCATCCAGGGGCATCGGACCCACCAGATCCCTCTCACCGCGCCCCTCGGGGCCTACACCTTTCGGGTCACGATCGGCCTCCCGCCGAACACCATTATCGACCAGGACGAGTTCGACTTCGACGTCAGTCTCCTCGATTGAGGAGGCTGACGCCGGGAGGTAACGATGGCGAAGATCGATGCTCTCCTCGAGGTCCTGCGCGATCGGGAGGGTTCTGACCTCCATCTGTCGCCCACCAACCCACCTATCCTCAGGATCCACGGGATCCTCAAGCCCCTCGACATGGAGCCCACGACCCACGACGGTAACAAGGAGATGCTCTATGAGATCATGAGCGAGGGGCAGAAGCGTCGGTTCGAACAGGCCCTCGAGCTTGATTTCGCGTACGAGGTGCAGTCGATCGCTTCGCGATTCCGTACCAATGTCTTCTATGGGCGCTATGGATTGACGGCGGTCTTCAGGCTCATCCCGAACGAGATCAAGTCACTCGAGGAGCTCGGCCTGCCTCCTCAGCTCCTCAAGTGTACCCAGTTTCCCCAGGGGCTCATCGTCTTCACCGGCGCGACGGGTAGCGGTAAATCGACCACGCTCGCTGCGCTCATCGACCATATCAATACTACTAGATCCGATCATATCATCACGATCGAGGATCCCATCGAGTTCGTCCACGAGAGCAAGCAGTGCCTCGTCAATCAGCGGGAGGTCGGGAAGCACACTAGGTCGTTCGCCGCATCACTCCGCGCCGCACTCCGCGAGGATCCCGACGTCATCCTCGTAGGCGAGATGCGCGATCTGGAGACGATCGAGCTGGCGATCACGGCAGCCGAGACAGGTCACCTCGTCTTCTCCACTCTCCACACCAGCAGCGCCTCAAAGACTGTCGACCGGATCATCAACGTATTTCCCAGCGACCAGCAGGAGCAGATCAGGACGATGCTCTGCGAGTCACTGAAGGGCGTGATCGCGCAGCACCTCCTCAAGACCATCGACGGACGGCGGGCAGTAGCGGTGGAGATCCTGTGGGTGACGCCGGCAGTAGCGAATCTGATCCGTGAAGGGAAGACGTACCAGATACCGTCGGCGATCCAGACGGGGAAGGGTGAGGGGATGCAGCTTCTGGATCAGGCGATCATGGATCTGCTCAAGGCACGGAGGATCGCGCCGGAGGAGGCGTTCCGGGTGGCGAGGAACAAGGCAGCCTTCGAGACGATGCTGGGAAGATCGGCACCCGTGGCCAGCACATGAAGCGACCGTCGGGCCAGGGCCTGATGGAGGTACGGCATGATCGGTGACGACGAGCACGAGGGCGGGGTTGACATCCCGGAGCCGGACCTGCGCGTTAGTAAGAGGGAGGTGATGGTACGGGTGTTTCTCGACGGAAAGGAATGGTGTGAAGGGTCGGTCTTTCTCTACTTGAGTTCTCGGGTGCGTCCGGGAAGAGAGCGGATGAGCGACCTCCTTAAGGAAGAGGGCGGATTTCTCGCCTTCCGTGAGGAAGGGGGTACGCGACTGTTGAACGTCGGTCGGATACACGTCGTCGCTGCACCCGCCGAGGAAGAGGTCGACGAACTGTATGGTCTGAGCTGCAAGATCGACGTCGAGATCGAGGTAGCCGGTGGCTACAGGGTGGGGGGCCGATTATTCGGTCTTCTTCCCAGGGAGGGATCGAGAACGAAGGACCTCCTGAATCTGGACGAGAGGTTCGTACGTCTGTCTCATGGCGATGAGGTCTATCTCATCAACAAATCGGCGATCGTCTCTGTGAGAGAGACGGGCGGCGGTGCCAGAGGATAGAACCGGGCCATACGCTGCACAGGAAGTGGAGGGGCGTCGAGGAGGACGTCCCGATTTGCGTTCCGGCGGGCATGTGTGCGCTCCTCCCCCCACACATTGATCGGTTGGCCCCCTGTACCGGCCGTGGTAGCATGAGAGCCTGATCGTGTCGCCGTGGAGGAGGCGCCCTGAATCCGTCCCGGCCAGCAGGCCGGGAACCCTGGAGGAGGTCCGAGATGAAGACGAAGGAGGAATATAAGGAGAGCCTCAGGGGTCTCCGTGCCAATGTCTACAAGTTCGGGGAGCTGATCGAAGATGTAACAACGCACCCGGCCACGAGGCGCACTGTTGAGGGCCACGGGAGAATATACGAGGCGTCGCTCGATCGAGAATATGCAGAGATGATGACGACGACGTCTCATCTCACCGGCGAGAGAATCTCTCGTTATCTTTCGATACTTCGCAAGCCGGAAGACATGTTTGCCAACTCCCGCATGAAGAGATTCGTCTTCAACCTGACGGGGACCTGCACGGGTGGGCGTTGTGTCGGCTGGACGGGGCTCAACTCGATGTGGGCTGTGACCTACGATATCGATGAGAAACATGGCACCGACTACCACACGCGACTGATGGATTGGCTGCGCCGGGCGCAGTCGGAGGACATCGCAGTCTGCGGTGCTCTCACTGACCCGAAAGGTGACCGCACGCTGCCGCCTTCGAAGCAGGCGGATCCCGACATGTATCTGCGTGTCGTCGAACGGCGCGATGACGGGATCATAGTGCGCGGCGCGAAGGTTATGATTGCCGGGGCCGCGGCGGCGAATGAGATCTTCGTCCTTCCCGGCTCGCGATACGGCGCTGAGGATGCTGATTATGCGATCTCGTTTGTCGTCCCCCGAGATGCCGAGGGGCTCACGATCGTCGAGGCGAGACATCCGAGCGATCTAAGAGATCTGGAGAAGGGGTTTGATGTCCCCTCCAACGCAGGAGGCATCACACAGGGGTACCTCTTCTTCGAGGATGTCTTCATTCCCCGGGAGCGTGTCTTCATGTGTGGGGAGTGCGACTTTACACTCCCCGCGGTGATGAACTTCATCATGCCGTACAGATCCGCCATCGGCGCATGCGTTGCCGGGCAGGGGGATGTGATGGTGGGGGCTGCGATGCTTGTGGGGAGGGCTAATGGGTTGGCCGATAAGGTGTTCCGGGATAAGGTCGTCAACATGTGCATCAACAACGAGGTGACATTCGGCCTGGGAATCGCCGCGGCCGCCATGGGACGACAGCACTCTTCCGGCTCCTGGATCTGTGATCCGCTCCTCGCCAATGTTAACAAGGTGCTGGTCGCCAAGCTCCCCTGCGATACGAGGAATATCGCGCAGGACATTTGCGGCGGAATCGGTGAGACCGGCTGTATGCCGTCCTGGAGGGACTTCCAGAGCGAGGAATACGGCGAGCTCGTGCGGAAGTATCTCAAGGCGGCATCGGATGCCGAGACGCGCGTTCGGGGAGCACGCCTCGTTGAGTGGCTGACTGTTGGTGCGGGCATACCGGGGTGCCACCATGGAGGTGGATCGCCTGATGGGGCGAAGCTCGTCATCTGGGCCAACGCAGGGATCGACGAGAAGGTGGCGATGGCCCGGCGGCTGGCCGGGATAGAGATGAAAGGCGAAGATAGAGGTGGAAAACGTGAAGGGACAACCACGAGACGTCGGGCGTAAGGAGTGAAGCGTGGAGCGTTAGGAGTGGAGCCTGGAGTGTAAGGACTGAGGGGCGAGGCGTAAGGAGTGAGGGGTGAAGTGCAACGGGCACAGAGTGAGGCGTAAGGAGTGAGGTGTGAAGCGCAACGAGCAGAGAGTGAGGCGGAAGGAGTGAAACATAAAGCGTAGTGAGTGAAGCGCATGACGACTGAAGCGCGGAGAGAAGAAGACGCCGTGAGCCTCACTTTTTGGTTGACAGGGTCAGCGGAAGTGGAGTATGGTAGGTTCGTCGTGAACGTGAGAGATGCTGCACTCAGAATCGGCTGGAGATGTCTCGTGTGAGTAGCTTGATGAGGTAGGCCCGCTCTTCTCTGTAAGGAGTGCGGGTTTCTCTCTTCTTCTGGACTGTTCATTTCTCCAGCGTGCCGCCCGGCCCGGTGTGGAGGGATACAGGATTGAGCGTTCTGGACGAGGGCTGACCCTTGAGCAGTGATTCAGGCGATATCGGTCATGCGTTCGACGTCTACGGGGGAATCGCGCAAGAACCTTCCTCGCGTGCTATCTACTCGGATGTGCAGCGGAGGGGCCGGCGGCAGCACGTACTCTCTGCCGATGATGAGCTGATACGGAGATGTCTGGCGGGAGACGAGAGAGGATGGGGGGAACTCGTCCTCAAGTACAGACGGCTCATCTACTCGGTAGCCCTCAAATGCGGTGCGACCTGCTCCGAGGCGGACGATATCTTTCAGACTGTCTGTCTCGTCCTTCTGGAGAAGCTCGACACGCTCAGAGAGACGTCCAAGCTCGGCACGTGGCTCCTGACGACGGCTTCTCGCATGTCCTGGACAGTGGTCGAGAAGCGGAGGAGAAAAGAGAATAGTGCGGGGGCTGCGTACGAGATGACAGATCCTGTCGTCTCGGGGTCCCTGCCGGAGCAAGAACTCGTTCGGCTGGAGATGCAGAATACTGTCAGGTGGGCAGTAGAGCAGTTGCCGAGACGCTGTCGGAGCATGATCACCTACCTATTCTATCTTGAGAAGCCGCTTTCCTATCAGGAAATCGGCCGGCGCCTCGGTATCCCTCCGGGGAGCGTGGGCCCGACGAGGGCGAGATGCCTTGAGAAGCTGCGGGCGGTCCTGGGGCGGAGGGGGTACCGATAGCGGGAGCTGCCGCTGGGCGCTCGCGGCACTGGTTCATAGAAAACCACAATATCAGCCGGGGGTCATCACATGTCGGATTCTGTCCATGTCTCGTTCGAGCGTCTTATTGACTATCTGGAGGGAAAGCTGTCGGAACCGGACAGGAGAGCGGTAGAGGAGCATCTGGCGACTGGATGTCCCGCGTGTGACGCGGAGCTCGCGTGGATCGGCCGATTGATTGCTCTCATGAGGACAGATGAACTCGTCGATCCTCCAAAGGAAGTTATCGAGCGGGCATGCGCACTCTATTCGAAGATGCGTCAGCAGAGTGGGGCTTCGGCGCATCGCGAGCTGGAGGCAGTGCTCGTCTACGACAGCCACAGTTCCCTGCAACCAGCGGGTGTGCGCACCATGGGGGGGGAGGTTCGACAGCTTCTGTATCGGGCGGAGGACGTGGACATTGATCTCCAGATGAGAGAGCTAGAGAGGCCGGGATCAATCGACATCTTGGGCCAGGTATTGCCGCTGGCGGGGGAGGCGGGTGACCTCGCGTTTCAGTCGGTGCGGCTGATGCGTGGAGACGAGGAAGTGGGTAGCACATTCACTAATGCCATAGGGGAGTTCGCATTCGAGGAGGTCGAGGAAGCAACGTACGGTATAGGCCTCCGGCTGAAAATGGGCCATGTCAATATCCGCGATGTCTCGCTCTAGGTGATCGGCTATGACCTTCGATGCGCTGCTCGCTCGTGTACAGACCCTTCGGGGAAAGAGACGCTGCGACTACATCCGCAAGCACCGCGGGCGGTTTGATCACAGTGCGATACGGGAACTCACAGCAAGACTGAACGATCTGCTGTGGAAAGATGCTTCTCGGGCGCTGGAGTTGGCTGATCTCTGGTTGGAGATCGGCACCGTTGTCCGGGATGCCGAGATCCGCCTACATGGCAGGTGGGCTCGGGCGAAGGCGCGCCATGCCATGGGTTCATACCGGCAGGCTGCTGAGGACTACCGGGAGGTCGCGCGGTGGTTCAGGAGGCAGGGGTCGGATCTCGAGTGGGCTCAGGTTCAAATGGGACATGTCGACGCGCTGATGTATCTCGGTCGGTACAATCGTGCCCTCAAGCTTGCCGACCGGGCGAGAGCGGTGTTCAAGCAGCATCGGAAGGCCAGCCTCGTCGCGAAGCTCGATACGAACACTGGGAACATCTATCACCGGCTCGACCGGTATCGTGAGGCCCTCCGTTGCTACGGCCGGGCGAAGAGGACCTTCGGCAGACTCGGCAAGAGCTACGAACAAGCACTCGTCGATTTCAACCGCGCGAACGTCCTCACCAGCCTCGGTGAATTCGACAAGGCCCTGGCGCTCTATCAGTCGGCCAGAGGCCAGTTTGCCGAGCGCGGTCAGGGGCCGAGAGTAGCGCAGGTCGACTACAATATCGCGTATCTGTTCTTCCTCACCGACCGATACCATCAGGCGATCCAGAGCTATCACGATGTACGTCACATCTTCGAGGAGCTGGGGGACGTGCGGCATGTGTCGCTCACTAACCTGGATGAGGCTGAGGTCTATCTCCGACTGAACCTGCATGCCGATGTCGTGCACCTCTGTGAGGCCGCGAGGCTGGGATTCGATGAACTCGGTATGGCATATGAGGCGGGAAGAGCCCTCTCGAATCAGGCGATTGCAGAGATCCATCTCGGGCAATACGGTCAGGCCTTAGAACACTTGCGAGCCGCGCGCAGGATCTTCGGACGTGAAGGTAACCATGTATGGACTGCTATGATCGACCTGTACATGGCAACGCTGCTCCGCCGGGAGGGGAAGGTCCGCGAGGCGCTGCGGATCGCACGTCGGGCGCATGACGTATTCGCCGGGGCTGGCCTGGTGACGAAGAGACGGTATGCCAGGCTGGAGATGGCCCGCGCATCATTTGAATTGGGCAAGCATGCCGATGCCCTCGCGCTGTGCCGCCGGGCTCTTCGTGGGGCTGCCGCAGACGAGACCCCCTGGCTCAACTACCAGTGTTATCACTTGTTGGGGAAGATCAGCGAGCGAGAGGGTGAGAGAGGAAAGGCGAGCCGGTACCTCCGTCGCGCAGTCGAATCGGTGGAGCAGATGTGGAGCACGATCGGGGCGGATGAGTACAAGGCCAACTTCCTTACGGATAAGTTCCGTGTGTATGAGGACATCGTCCTCCACTATCTCCGCGGCGGTACCCAGCGGAGCATCCACAAGGCACTCGAGTACGTCGAGCGCGGGAAGTCGAAAGCCCTCGTTGACCTGCTCACATACCGTCCGCATGCAGAGGTGAAGAACGGGAGACGCGTCCCGTCCCGGCTGGTCGATGAGCTGCAGGAACAGCGAGAACGGCTCAATCTCCGCTACAGTCAGCTCAACGATCTGGACACTCAGGGGACGAGGCGCTCGCTATCAGTAATATCGGATCTGCGTCAGGAGATCACCGAAACCGAGCGAAGAATCGCATATATCCTCAGAGAACTGCGGCACAAGGATTTCGAACTCGCTTCCCTGCACAGCGCGTCGACGATCCCGATTGAGAAGATCAGGGAATCCCTGGGCGCCGACGAGACGCTCATCGAATACTACATCGCTCGCGACCGGGTGATGGCGTTCGCCATGGATCATGATAGCATCGACATATATGATCATCTCGCCGATGTTGCGGTCGTCGATCGGCTGATGGCGAGGCTCCAATTCCAGCTCAAGAAATTCCAGCTCGGCGATGAGTATGTTCGGCGCCACAATTCTCATTTGTACGAAAGCGTTCTCTGCTCGCTCGGCCGTCTCAATGCCGAGCTCGTCGAGCCGATGGCGAGAAGGATCGACGGGAGGAGACTCGTGATCGTCCCGCACGGGCAACTCCATTACGTTCCCTTCCACGCGGTATTCGATGGGGAGCAGTTCCTCATCGATCGACACGAAGTGCGTTACTCGCCGAGCGCGACCGTGCTCAGACTCTGCGATGGAGATGGTCAAGAGGACGAGCAGAGGTTATTGATCCTGGGTGTCGATGGGAACGGCGCGCCCCACATCAGCACGGAGGTCGAGCAGATCGCTCGTATTTACGATGACGCGCTGCTTTTTGTGGGAAACGAGGCAGGGGTCGATAAGCTGCGGCAGCACGGGCGCGATGGGAGGATGATACATCTTGCCTGTCACGGGGTATTCCGCGGGGGCAACCCCATGTTCTCGTCACTCAAGCTCGCCGACGGATGGCTCAATATCTATGACCTCTACGACTTGCGCCTGGACGCTTCTCTGGTTACATTGAGCGGGTGCCAGACGGGTGTGGGAAAAGTCCTGAGGGGCGATGAACTGGTCGGGCTGGTTCGGGGCTTCCTGCACGCTGGCGTCCGTTCGCTCGTCGTGAGCCTCTGGCAGGTGCATGACGAGTCGACAGCCATTATCATGGGGAACTTCTATCGCCGACTCAAGGCGGGACATTCGAAGAGTGGCTCGCTACGTGGAGCCATGTTGGAGACGAAGAGAGAATTCGCACATCCTTACTACTGGGCTCCGTTCGTGCTGTTGGGTAGGGGCTAGTGGCGAGACTCGAATGTCGGGTGCCTCGTCCGAAAGGAGAAGTGACATGCAGGACGCGGTCTCACAACTTCATGGTATCGCGCGCCTCCGGGTCGGTACAGCTCTTGCGGTTGCGATCGCAGGTCTTCTCGTTCTCCTTCCGATGGTGGAGAGGGCGCAGGGAGGGGGCGTCGAGTACGTGCCGTCCGAAGTGCTAGTCGTCCTGGAGCCGGGCATGTCTACGGAAACGATAGACATCACCTTCGGGACGACGACCGCCGAGGAGATCCCCGTCTTAGGAGTGGCCCGGGTCACGCTGCCGGGGTACAGCTCAGAGTCCGAGGTGATCGGACAGATCAGGGATTTCGACGGGATCATCTATACGGAGAGGAATTTCCTGCTCGAGGCTCCCGAGGCAGACCAGTCGAGCATGCCATTCATCGAGAACGATCCGTCGCTCGAAGATTATGAGTGGCAGCGCGCGGTCGATCAGATCCGCCTCACTGAAGCTCATGAGGTGTCTACTGGCGAAGGAATACGCGTCGCCATTCTCGATACAGGCGCCGACCTCGATCACTGGTTGCTCCTCGGACATCTCTGCACGGCTGGAGCTGACCTCGTCGACGATGACCCCGATCCGTCTGAGGAGCCGGACGGAATCGACAACGACTGGGATGGCTATGTCGACGAGGCCCGTGGACACGGCACTCACATCGCAGGCATCATCGCGCTGGTTGCACCTGACTGCGAGATCGCCGTCTATCGTGTGCTCAACGCGGAGGGTCGCGGGACGCTCTTCAACCTCATCCAGGGGATTGCCAAGGCTGTGGAAGAGGAGGCCCGGATAATCAATCTGAGCCTCGGGATGCAGCTGACCTCGCCGGTGCTTCAGGAGGCTCTTGCATATGCCAGGGATGCGGGGTGCCTGATCGTCTGTACGGCCGGCAATACGGTGAGCCCCAATCCGGAATACATGCCGGCAGCGAGCCCACACACCTATGCGGTGGCCGCCACTGACACTCTCGACGTGAAGGCGCCGTTCTCCAATTATGGCGACCTCGTCTCTCTGACCGCTCCCGGAGTAGACATCTACAGTGCCTTCTCGGATGATCTGTGTGCTCGGTGGGACGGGACGTCTATGGCAGCTCCGTTCATATCGGGGACTGCGGCCCTTGTGTGGGCGCTGGCTCCGGGACTCGCCCATGACGAGGTCATGGACATCGTTCTGGATGCGGCGGTCGATATCGACAGTCTCAACGCGAGCTTCGCTGGCCAGCTCGGTGCGGGGAGACTGGATGCCGCCCAGGCACTGTCTATTCCGTAGTGCTGCCGCCTTGCTTTTGTTGTATTTTTCCAGCGGGATGTGCCCTCTACTGTGATGAGTTGTGAGGCTGCTCGTCCTGAGGAAGACTTCCGAAGGTCTTGCAGCAGCGGTGCCTGTGGCGGCGCGAGACACTCGGTGAGAGTGGCTCCGCCGCCGGTTCTTTATGTGGGCCGCGACCAGGGAGGAGGGCGCAGGCCATCGCATTCCATCAGAATTCACCTTGAATCGGGGCCCGAATTGCGGTATCATAGAATCCCTGGTACAGCCGACCATCGGGTTTTTCGGCCGTCAGAGCATGAGAGGGGTGCCGCTTCTCTCAGGGCTGGATCGTCCGGCGAGCGCTGGATCGCGGCCCGGGAAGCGATATGGAGTCGTGGAGGTTTGTGTACGATGGGCACCAGACGCAGTACGATAATTCTAGTTGTCCTGCTCATTGCGGGGCTCGTTGCGTATGCCGCCGAGCGGAGAGTTCTTGCGAGCAGGCAGCGGACCCTGGATCAGCTTCGCAGCATCTCAGTGGCTTCGCTCGAAGAGGAGGCCCGACTGCCGGCAGGCAGTGGGCCGGGTGCTGAAGCGAGTGCCGATGATGCGGCATCCGCCGTCGGTCCCGGCCGGCCCGGCGCGACGCCGACCGATGAGGACAGCTCCGGGCAGGGAGAGTCGCCGGCGCTCGAGGGCCGGTCCACAGTTGCTGAAGATGCTGGGAGCCGGGGGGAGGAGGGGGCCTCGGTGTACATCGGGTGGTCATCGGAATCCGATTCGGAGACCACAGCTCGAGAGCAAGGCGCCGAGCCTTCCAGGATCTCACCGCCCGAGGAGGTGACGGAACTCGTCCAGGAAGCGACAGGGCCCTTCGGTGCGGTGCTCGATGCCTCTGCGGAGCCCGAGGACCCGTGGGGCAACTGGCTCGCGCCGCCCGATACCCAGAGCGGGTGGTTCTTCGGGGCCGCGGAGTCCGTCCAGGCTGGGCCGATCTGGGATGAGACCGGAGAAGAGCCGGGGGTCGGAGGGACATCGAGGACTTCGATCTCGTTTACCCCGCAAAGCCAGTCGCCGAGGCTGGGGCAGATCGTTACCGTGCAGGTCAATGTCCAGAACGTGTCAGACTTCTTTCGGGCATCATTCGATGTCGAATTCGACCCGGGCATTCTCGAAGCCGTCAATGTGAAGGAAGGTAATTTCGCCAGCAAGGACTGGCGCCCTGCTACCTTCGAGTCCCAGATCGACAACGCGGCAGGTCGGATCTTCGTGACAGTAGCGAGGGAGAATCCGGGCGACGGAGGCGTCGCGGGCTCCGGCAGCCTGGCAAGGATCAAGTTCAGGGCGCTGTCCGCCGGCGTATCTACTCTCGGCTTTGTCAGTGGGGTTGTGATGGATAGCAAGTCGATGTTCGTGCCGGTCCAGCTCGGATCGGGCACGGTCAAGGTGAGGTCATCCCGATAGCTCGTGCCATGGGAGGGTCTAACCCTACAGTCGCCCCTCACCGCCTCCGGCATCAGCCGGAAGCGGGAGAGGGGCTTCGTCTATGCGCCCGCCTGCGGGGAGGGGATCTGTGATCGTTGGGCCCCCGGGGTGTGGGTCTTCTTCCCCAGCAGAGAGGTGAGTTTTCGCACTCCCCTAGCAGAGGGCTCCTTGTTGACTTACAACATGAGGGATTGGGAGTGGGAGCCGCACATGGGCAAAATCGCACACGAACTGGAAAGGACTGCGGCACGATTCATATCGTTCCGGGGGGCTGGCGGCTCTGGCCGCACCGGGGCGCCCGCGGACGTCCTGCTAACTGGCGGAGGATCAGGCTCTTAGTAGCAGGACGATCCGACGTCCAAAAGGACCATCCGGCGTGCTTCGACGCTCCCGCTGGCATCCTTCTTGCTTCCCTGCCAGGTAGAATGTGAGGATGCAGGAGCTCTCCACGGACGAGGTACTGAATGCTGGGTTGTCACCAGAACGAAGCGGTTCGGTTGGCTAGAAAGGCAAGAAAATGAAGCCCTCGGTCTGGGATGCGGTCAACCAGATCGTCCGACGCGCGTCCGCTCAAGGATGGAACAACGTGGACTTTCGGGACCTGATAGATGCATTGAGCAAAGTCTCACTTGAATATGTTCCGCCGGACGCTGAGCAGGAGATTCACGACGAGCGCAAGTGGAACTGAGAGGCTGACGCACGTCTGGTGACGGCACGAAGTGTCACATAATGAGCCGGGGCAGGTTGCAGTCCCTCCCCCCCAACCTGCCTCGGCTTTTTCATCCGGATCACCCACCTGACAGGCTTTCATCCGGATCCCCCGTTCGCCTCGATGCGTTGAGAATCTTCGTACTGCTATGGCTCGTTTCCTCTCTCCCTGCTCGTTTCTTCTCCTGTCGCATCTGGTTCTGACGCTCCGCGCCACCTTCATGATGCACCTTTTTCATACCATGCACGTTCCTTCTCCCGGCGCGGACTTTTCTCTGTACTGCGCGCTCCCTGCCCCCTCCCGACACCCGTCACGTGGTCTGCCTTGTTCTCATCGCGTAGGTCGTGCACGCACTCGATGTCCCTTCTCACGTTGCATGGTCCCTCTTGCGTAATCCGGAGCGCCTTCATATTACATATGCCTCTCGCACTGCGCGCTCCTTGCCTTCTTTATACCTCTCGCAGACTCGATCTCCTTCTCGCTACGTGCGGCGTTCTCATGCTGGGGGCCGGTTCTCTGCAGCACACCGTCTTCATCCTGTACCGTTCCTGTTACACTGCGCCGTTCTCACGCGCCCCGCCTCATTTTGATGCTGGAGGCGGCCCTCGTACTGCACACTCTTCTCATCCTCCCCGCTCCTCGTCACACTCCACATCCTTCACCTACTTTCCTCTGCTTCTCACTCTGTGTGCGCCTTGTACGCCGCAGGCCGCTTTTGACACTGTACACTCTTGTCTTCAGCAGCCCTTCGTACGGCGCACCTTCTTCCTTCGCTCTGCGTCCCCTCTTAACCGTTTAGGCCCTTCGACCCGGCGAATGCGATGGGTCTGTTGCGCCGGGGGCGCCGTTTTTTCTTGACAGCCGAGGAAGAATTATGCTAACATTTCATTTTACGTTAGCGGTTCGATACTCTGCATGAACGGCGAACCTCTCTGCGGGTGCCAGGGGAAGGGCCTGCCTGGCCCCGGGGGGCTGAGCCAGGAACAGGGAGCAGACTATGTCGATCAGGGGAATTGCCATCCTTCCGGTTGCCGTCGCGACCATCGTTACAGTCATGTGGTCCTCTGCCGGTGCCGGGAAGATCGAGCCCGAGCTCGGTCACATAATGGCGGTCGGGGGCCCTTCCGAGATGGTGCCCATAATCGTACACCTCGTCGATCAGACAGACCTTTCACAAGTGATCACCGGCCTCGATGCGGGGCCGCGGAGCGAGCGGCTGATGAGAGTCATCGAAGCTCTTCAGGAGACTGCCGATCGCACCCAACGGGGAACGCTCAAGGAGCTTGAACGGGAGCGAGACGCAGGACGTGTTCGCGATGTACGGCCGTTCTGGGTGTTCAATGGCATGGCGCTCAGTGCCGTTCCCCCTGTCATCTCGCGTCTCGCTGAGCGGCCGGAGGTGGCGGCGATCTATCTCGACCGACCTATGCCAGGCCCGGAGCACGAGCAGGGGGAGGGCGTCCCCCGGGACGAGTCGAGCGAGTGGAATATCGCGAAGGTGAACGCGCCCGAGGTGTGGGCCATGGGATATGATGGTAGCGGGTTCGTCGTCGGAAGCTTCGATACCGGCGTCGATGTCACCCACCCGGATCTGGAAAGCCGATACCGGGGCGGATCGAACAGCTGGTTCGACCCCTACGGGCAGCACTCCACACCGGTCGACCTGGCAGGGCCGTGGACAGGACACGGCACTCACACGACGGGTACTATGGTAGGTGGCGATGCCGGGGGTACGGATATCGGTGTGGCTCCCGGGGCGAAGTGGATCGCTGCCAAGGCCTGGGACGATAACGGTTCGGGCACAACGTCCGCCTTTCTGGAGATATTCGAATGGATGATGGACCCTGACGGCGACCCCGCCACCGATGACGCTCCGATCGCGGTCAACAACTCGTGGGGATTTTCGAGCTATGGCTGCGAGACGACGTATCTCGCGAGCGTCCAGGCGTGGGTTGCGGCAGGGATATTCCCCTCGTTCGCAACGCATAATTACGGTCCGGGGTACGCCTCGGCGAGGAGTCCCGGCAACTACCTCGAGTCCGTCGGCGTGGGCAACACCGATTCGGACGATGTCATATGTAACAGCAGCGGACGCGGGCCTTCGGCGTGCGATCCTTCCGTCGTCAAGCCGGACGTGACGGCCCCGGGCGTGGATGTATGGTCGTCGGTCCCCGGGGGATACGGTTTCAAATCGGGCACGTCGATGTCGACGCCTCACGTTACCGGAGGCGTCGCACTTCTCATCGATGCCAATCCGACACTGTCTCTCGATCAGCTCGAGACTGTATTGAAACAGGGCGCGGTCGATCTCGGCACGCCCGGACCGGATTGGGACTACGGGTGGGGGAGGATCGATCTCGAAGTATCCGCTGAACTGGCATTCCCCGATGTTTCGCTCTTCCTGGAACCGGACTCTCAGACGGTGCAGCCGGGCGGCACCCTCGGGGTCACGGTGGCGGTCATCAATCGTACGGATAGCGTTCAGTCGGTATGGGGTCTGGCCGAGGTGTTTTTTCCTGATGGCCGGCCGTACTCGGGGAACCCGATTGCCGGACCGGTGCTCGTGACACTGGCTCCCGCGGAGACCCTGGTGGTGCACCGGTCACACCAGGTGCCCTCGGCAGCTCCTGCGGGCACCTATACGTACCGTGCCGCACTGGGCCACGGTCCGGATGCGCTTCTCGACGACGATATATTCGACTTCGAGGTGACGCCCTGATCGTTCGGGGATGGCTGTCCGCGGGAGGGGGCTGGAAAAGCCTAAAAAATCGCAGTTTTCGGTTGACAAGAAGAGGGCAGTTGTGTACAATCGGTTTACCAAGAAGTGAAGCCCGCCCTGCCTAGGTGATGTTTCTCTATGCGTGGCGTAGCCATGAGGCCCACGGGGAGAGACATGGCAATGGCGGGTTTGTACATATTGTGGTGACGAGCCTCGGGCGGTGGCTCTGGTGAGGACCGGAGGGGGGCCGTGCGGACACGTGTCCCTGGCGGAGGTTGGGTGGCTCGGCTGTTTCCGAGGCCGGTGGATAGTTCGTCATTGGGTGGGGTTGTGGTGAACCTCGGGCAGGGAAGCGGCTGGACGCTTCGGCGGGGACGACTGGTGAAGCGTAGCCGAACCCGGGGATGTGATGTGGGGCCACCCCCAAGGCTCATAGCTCTCCCACCGGGAGAGTGATAGATGTATCCGGTTACCTAAAGATTGAGAACACGAAATCGACGGCGGCAGAACGTGAGCCCGGTTGGCCGTCGAGGAAGGGGGTGATGATTGGAGCCGTGTGACGGGCTCATGGGAGGGGTGAGCTTATCGGATCGAGCGCGATCCGGGAGCTTCCCGGTGGAGCGTCGATGACGTCATCCCGGGAGGGTTACCAAGCTCGCACCACGCTTCGTAGGAAATGGACAATGTAAGTAGTAGGGAGGAAGGATGATGAGGAGAAGTATCTTCCTGACAGGACTGATGGCTGTGATGCTGGTGAGTCTGGCCTATGCCGCCAGTGCTGTGAAAGTAGCGCCAGTTACCGAGGATCGGTGTGCGGAGCCTGGCCAGGTGACGCCTGCCGACTTCTGCGATCCGCTCTGGGCCTGGGACATGGAGGCTCAGACTGGTGACAACCACATTCTCGGCAACGAGTGGAAGTGGGGATATCACTGGGTGACCGGCGGCAACAGCGGGTTGGACCCGAACTACATCTACCAGTACGACGATGTTGGCAATCTGGTCGGGACGTATCAGCAGATGGCCGGGTCGAATGGTTGGGGTCTCCGCGATCTGGCGGAGGACGAGGACTACATCTATGGTAGTTTCTCGATGAACCTCGACGCGTATGACGAGTTCGGCAACTACGTCACGTCGATCCCCGGTCCTGAGAATCCCAACCGCGCGCTTGCGCGCGATCCTGACACGGGTGTCTGGTGGACCGGTGACTTCTACGATCCGATCTACTCGTTCACGAGCCCGCCGCTCGTGGTCCTGACGACGACGCCTGTTGCCCTGGTCTACACGGGCGTGTCGTGTACGGTGAACTCCGGGATACCGTCGAGCGTTGCCGGTGGTTGCTGCTTTGACGAGGCCACTGGTGACATCTACGGTATCATCCAGGGTACTCCGGACCATCTGTTCGCGGTGGACATCACCGAGGGTTGTGCTGGTGACACGGCATACTGCAAGGTCACGGACGTTTCCACGGATGCCGAGTACTATCTGCCCGGCGACGTGATCGAGCTGACCGTGAACTGGAAGTATGTGGACACAGGTCCGTGGGGCATGTCGAACACGTTCCTCGTTGGCGGCGGCCTTGGTAGGGAGCCTGCTGGCCATCCTCGGTTCATCCAGAACACGATGGTTGGTCCGGTCGGGCCGGGCAGCTACACGGAACTGTTCTACTTCACCGTCCCGATGGCCACACCTCTGGGCACCGAGGTCGGTGGCGGCGGCCACTGCTGGCCGGACTGGAGTGGTCCTGGTCAGCCTGAGCAGAGCATCTACATCGAGCACAACCTCTGCATCATCGACGTGTACATGCCGCCCGAGTTCCTGATCTGGGAGCTTGACATGACCCCGATCAGCGGGCAGCCGATTGCCGATGTGCTGACAGCTATGGGCCACACGCACGAGTTTGTGGTCAACCTGGGCGACTGGAACCTGCCCGACCACATGGGCCTGTTTGTTCTCATGGGCATCTACCCGAACAGCGGGTTCATCGCGGCGGGCGCGCCCGAGGCCCTGCAGATCGAGGCCTACATCGCAGCCGGCGGCAAGGTGTATGCTGAGGGCGGCGATTTCTGGTACTACGATCCGATGGTTGGCGGGCATGACTTCGGGCCGGCGTTCGGGATCATGGCTGTAGGCGACGGCGGTAGTGATCTGTTCACGGTCAACGGCGTGGCGAACACGCTGATGCCGGGTCTTGGGGGTCTGGTTTCTCCGTACTTCGGCGAGAACAGCTGGATCGATGAACTCTCACCGATCCCGCCGGCTGAGCTCGTGTTCCAGAACCCGGACAACATGGATCAGATCGGCATTGCCAATTTCGGCACAGGCAAGACGCTTGGCACGTCGTTCGAGCTCGGTGGGACCGACTTCCTGGCGGATGTCGTGATGGAGTTTGTTGCCTTCTAGGGCAGCGGACTCGGCTGAGCCGACAACCGCTCGAAAGAGCGTTCGAGAGGCGCGGGGGTTGTGATGAACCCCCGCGCTTCACTATGTGTCACTGGCCACTTTTGAGGGGGCGTGATCGATGGCTTACATTTCGCTTGACAGGGTTCGGCGAGAGTCGTACAATGGCGCTCATCAAGAGGTGAGGCCTGCCCTGCCGGGTGGAGTATTCCTATGTGGCTACGAGCTCTGGAGAAACCGCGATCGGAGCGGGACACGGCAGAGGTGGGTCTTTTGTCCCTATGAGAGCGAGCTACCTCAGTAGCAGCTCGTTTGTAGAGTACGTAGGGAGGCTGTCACACCAACCGACGGCGGCAGAGTCAGGGCCCGCGTGGCCGTCGTGGAAAGGGGGTGATGACGGGAGTCGTCTGGCGGGCTCATGGGAGGTGCGAGCTTATCGGATCAGGCATGATCCGGGAGCTTCCCGGTCTGGCGTCGATGGCGTGATCCCGGGAGGGTCCAGAAGCTCGCAACGCGCTTCGTAGGGAATGGGTAACATAACAGGAGGGGGGAGGAAGATGAGGAAAAGTATCTTCCTGGCAGGACTGATGGCTGTGATGCTGGCGAGTCTGGCCTATGCCACCAGTGCTGTGAAAGTAGCGCCGGTTACCGAGGATCGGAGCGCGGAGCCTGGCCAGGTTACCCCGGCTGACTTCTGCGATCCGCTCATGGAGGCCCCGACGGGTGACAACCACATACTCGGCAACGAGTGGAAGTGGGGATATCACTGGGTGACCGGCGGCAACAGCGGGTTGGATCCGAACTACATTTACCAGTTCGACGAGAACTGTAATCTGGTCGGGACGTATCAGCAGATGGCCGGATCGAATGGTTGGGGTCTCCGCGACCTGGCGGAGACTGAGGAGTACATCTGGGGTAGTTTCTCAACGAACATCGACGCGTATGACCAGTTCGGTAACTACGTCACGTCGAACCCTGGTCCTGAGAATCCCAACCGTGCGCTGGCGTACGATCAGGTTACGGGTGTCTGGTGGACTGGTGACTTCTACGATCCGATCTATTCGTTCACGACCCCGCCGCTCGTGGTTCTGACGACGACGCCAGACGCCGTGTATGCGAAGTACGGGATGGCGTATGACAACAACAGCCCTGATGGTCCGTGGCTGTGGGTGTTCGAGCAAAATCTCTACAATCTGCGGCAGTTTGACCCTGTTGCCCTGGTCTACACGGGCGTGTCGTGTACGGTGAACTCCGGGATACCGTCGAGCGTTGCCGGTGGTTGCTGCTTTGACGAGGCCACTGG
>LJUI01000005.1 GCA_001303705.1 candidate division TA06 bacterium SM23_40 | reverse complement strand
CGGGACATGACGAGACGTCGATGCTTACGTTCACTGTACTCGATTCCGTCGGGTATCCGGTGAACGTCCCTGTCGATGTTGACTTTGACATTCTCGGCGGACCGGGCGGAGGCGAGTACCTCTTCCCTACGAGCGGAACGACTCAGGACAGCGCGGCCCTCGTCTCAACGTACTTGAACAGCGGGACGATCTCGGGTCCGGTTCGGGTGGTCGCATCTGTTACCGGGACGACGATCCAGTCGAACGCCATCGAGGTGGCGATCCATGGCGGCCCGCCGGTGAAAGAGCATCTCACAGTGACGACCGAGAGGCTCAACATCGCCGGGCTCTGCTTCTACGGGAAGATCGATGCGATCACGGCATTCGTTTTCGACCAGTATGCCAATCCAGTCCCGCCGGGTACCGTAGTCTGGTTCACATCGACATACGGCAATATCTACCCCGGGTCGGGCAATACGGACCCGAACGGGACAGTCTGCGGCAACGATCTGATCTCCTCCAACCCTTTGCCGCCCACCGGCTACCTCGAGGTGATCGGTGAGACGGTCGACGGTGGAGGGAGTATCATCGCGGACTCGACGACCGTGCTCTTTTCCGGCTGCACGGTGCTGACGCTCAATCCGTTGAGCTTCAGCGTGCCGCTCTCGGGAAGCCAGACATTCACGATATTCGCGGGCGATGCCCTCGGCCATCCCGTGGTGGGCGGCAGCACGATTGAGATCAGTGTGTCAGCCGGGCAGGTCAGTGTCACCGGATTCGAGATCCCGGATGCGCTGAGCGGGTACACGAACTACCAGTTTGTGCTGTACAATACCCACGAGCCGGGTGACGAACCGGAGTTCTGCACTGTCATGGTGACGGTCACCAGCGAGAACGGCAACGTAGCGGTAGCCGCATCCGGGATCCTGCAGTAATTTTGGCTCGACGAGGTGGCTGATCTGCCGAGTGTGTTGCCTATCCCGGAGTGCGGATCAGGGTACGCCCCCAAGGAACCGCGGCCCGCGAAGGGGGAATCTGAAAACAGGAACCGGGACCGAGATATCCGAACCTGGTGGAGTACATGTGCCCTGGTCGGCCAGGATTAGCGGCGTCTACATATAGAGGAGGAGATTCGGGCCGCCACAGCTCGTTTGGCAAGAGTTCCCGGTGGCTATAGCGGAGGGGCCACACCCGTTCCCATTCCGAACACGGAAGTTAAGCCCTCCAGCGCCGATGGTACTGCTTGGGCGACCTTGTGGGAGAGTAGGACGCTGCCGGGACTTTGATCTGGACAGGGGAAAGGCATTGCGTGCCTTTCCCCTGTCGTTTGGGATCGCGGGGACGGTCCCGAGGGTGGGAGGTTCTTGTTGACAGAGCGCGAACCCCTGTGCTATTCTCGCGTGGTGCTGGCAATGTAATGATATGGGCTTGGCAATGTGGTAAGGAGGGCTGCGAGTTGAGTGACACGAGAACTGAACAGCTACGAAACGTCGGGTTGATGGCACACGGGGGGGCGGGGAAGACGACCCTGGCCGAAGCCATGCTGTTCAACGCTAAGGCGAGTACACGGCTGGGAAGGGTCGATGATGGGAACGCAATCATGGACTCCGATCCTGATGAGATGGAGCGGAAGATATCGATCAGCCTCGCTCTGGCACATGCCTCCTGGAAAAACCATGAGCTGCATATCGTGGATACTCCCGGGTATGCGGACTTCATCGGCGACGTCGTGAGCGCGGTGCGGGTGCTTGACGGTGCGATCATCGTCGTGGATGCAACTGCGGGAGTAGAAGTGGGGACCGAGCGCGTGTGGAAGTATGCCGATGAACAGAGTCTGCCTCGTCTCATCTTCGTCAACAAGATGAAAAAGGACAACGCAGACTTCAGCAGGATCGTCGAGATGGCACGCGAAGAACTCGGCCGGGCGGTCACTCCCATTCAGCTCCCCATCGGGAAGGGAGATGGCTTCAAGGGTGTCATCGATCTCATCAAGATGAAGGCGTATCTGTTCGGCGACGGCAAGTCTGAGGAACAGGAGATACCCTCCGAGATGAGCGATGCAGCTCGGCAGGCGAGGGAAACCCTCGTCGAGAGTGTCGCGGAGACAGACGATGCCCTCACGGAGAAGTACCTCGAGGAGGGAGATCTCTCTGCAGAGGAGGCGGAGAAGGGGCTCAGAGCGGGCACAATTAATGGATCGATCGTCCCGCTTCTCTGTGGCGATGCGTATGCGAATCAGGGGGTCGAGAAACTGCTCGACGGGATCGTTGACTTATTGCCCTCTCCGCCGGACCGTCCGCCTATCGAGGGGTCGGCGGGAGAAGGGGGTAGCACTGGCGGTCGCGAGAGGACCGAGGCCGAGCCTCTCTCTGCTCTGATCTTCAAAACGGTCACCGAACCGCATGTCGGAGAACTCTCGTTTGTGCGGGTCTTCTCGGGGATACTGGAAGCAGGCATGGAGTTGATGAACACTACGCAATCCTCCGGGCTCAAGACCAATCAGATCTACCTGGTCCGCGGGAAAGAACGGAAGGAGACGGTTAAGCTGGTGGCCGGTCAAATGGGGGCGCTGGTGAAGCTGAAGGATGTGAGGACGGGTGATACGCTCGCCGCCAAGTCACATCCGATCATCTTTCCCCCGATCGACTTTCCCGAGCCCAATATATCGGTGGCGATCGTTCCCAAGACGAAGGGTGATGAGGAAAAGGTGATGGCTGGTCTCGCCAGGCTGCACGAAGAAGACCCCACATTCTCGTCTCGTTACGATCGCGACGTGAAGCAGATGTTGATTTCTGGGTTGGGGGAGTTGCATCTCGAAGTCATCGTCAACCGCCTCAAGAGGAAGTTCGGCGTCGAAGTCGATCTCGTTAAGCCCCGGATCCCCTATCGCGAGACGATTCGGCGGAAGGTGGAGCGAGTGGAGGCGAAATTCAAGAAGCAGACAGGAGGGCGCGGACAGTACGGCCACGTTTTCCTGCGCCTCGAGCCACTGGAACGGGGGGCCGGATTCGAGTTCGGGGACGAGATCTTCGGAGGTGCGATCCCGGGCAAGTATGTTCCCGCGGTGCAGAAGGGAGTCGAGGAGGCGATGCGAGAGGGAGTCATTTCGAACTTCCCGGTCGTCGATTTGAAGGCCGTCGTCATCGATGGATCGTTCCACCCTGTCGATTCCTCCGATATCGCCTTCAAGGTGGCAGGCTCACTTGCGTTCAAGAAGGGTGCGCAGGAGGCAGGCATTATTCTGCTCGAGCCGATCATGGATGTGGAGGTGACCGTCCCCGAGGAGTACATGGGTGAAGTGATCGGGGACCTCAACTCCCGTCGAGGTCGGATACTGGGTATGGACACGGAGGGGCACCTCCAGAAGATCCGGGCGACCGTTCCTCAGGCCGAGATGTACAAGTATTCGACGAATCTACGCTCGATGACGCAGGGAAAGGGCATGTATGCCATGCGGTTCAGTCGGTATGAGGAGGTTCCCAGAGAGACCGCGGAGAAGGTGATCGCTGAGGAACAGGCAGAGAAAGAGGCATGAGGATGAGAGCGCACATGTGGATTGTCTCACGAGTCACGCTGTGCATCTGTCTGATGGTTCTGATTGCATGCGCACCCTCGTGTTTCACGTCCCGCGAAGAGTCGGGCGGCGCGGCGCTCGTAGTGAGTCCCACTCCCTATTTCTGGGTGGATCGGATGCCATCGCTCGGCCCACGCGATGCCGAGCTGCGGCTGGCCCTCGATCTCCACGTCATCAACCAGGGCGACGTGGATGTCGAGGGGTTCAGGGTCTATCGGGTGAAGGTTCGTTCGATTAGTGATGATCAGACGTTCACCATCGATCTGGAGCCTGTACGCAATACGTCACCGGTCGAATTGATCCCGGCGCACAGTGATGTTCTACTACACTATGCAGGTGTCACAACAGAGCCGGCAGACATGGAAGAGGGGACGATGCTCTACGGCATCGTCGATTTCGGGTGGGGCGAAAGGATGCGTGATGAGGTGGCCATCCCGCCGATCCCGCTGGAGTACACATACTGATCGAGATGGGCGTGACCTGAGCCGGCGCGTCGCGCACAGGGCAGCACGGTGTGGGGTCTTTGCTGGCATACCCCACAGACACTGTGTGGTTATAACTGCGATCCATCCTGCGTGGAACTGAGGGGGTGATCACATGTCCGGACACTCCAAGTGGAGCACCATCAAGAGGAAGAAGGAGAAGGCAGACGCACAGCGGGGCAGGGTGTTTACGCGACTGATCCGTGAGATTACCGCTGCTGCGCGCCAGGGAGGGGGAGACCCCGAGGCGAATGCCCGCCTGAGGACCGCGATTGCCGGCGCGAAGGCGGCGAATATGCCCCAGGACAACATAGAGAAGGCGATCAAACGCGGAACGGGCGAGCTGCCGGGCATGGAGATACAGGAGATCGTGTACGAAGGGTATGGGCCGGGGGGCGTGGCGATCTTCATCGAAACAATGACCGACAATCGGAATCGAACGACCCAGGAATTACGGCACATACTCAGCAGGTACGGTGGGAGCCTCGGCGCCGTGGGGAGCGTCGCTTGGATGTTCGAACCGCGTGGGGTCATTCTGGTCGAGACGGAGCGTTACGACGAGGAGACAATCCTCAACGCCGCCCTCGAAGCAGGAGCTGACGACGTCCGAGAAGATGGCATCTATTTCGAGATCACCACGCAACCGGAAGCCTACGAGCGAGTGAAACGGACACTGGTCGACCGCGGGATCGAGCTGGCGAGCGCGGAGTCGACAAAGGTGCCTCAGTCGACCGTCCGGGTTGAGGGCAAGAAGGCGGAGCAACTCCTGAGACTTGTTGCGGCGATCGAGGAGCAGGATGACGTACAGAACCTGTTTGCGAATTTCGATGTGCCGGAAGAGATCATGACGGGCCTATCTGACTAGTTGCCCTGGTGCCGGGTGTGTGAGTCCCGTCTGTTCGATGTACCGCTTCGTGACCCCTCAAGGGGGTCTTGCGCTATTCCTCGGTGACTGCTTGCCGAGAGCAGTGCGAGGTACGGCCGGCGTCGCCGCGCCACTAAGATGGGGCGCGAGGAGATTTGCAGGAGAAATGGATTCCCGGTTCGAGGTATCGCCCGCCGAGCTGGCGGCCGGTCCGGGATCGGTCATACTGGGGATCGATCCTGGCATGAGTCGGACGGGGTATGGGGTGCTGGAGGTGCTTCCCCAGGGATTTCACGTTCTCGATGCAGGAGTCATCTCGACATCATCTCGTCAGCCGCTTGAGGTGCGTCTGGAGAAGATATTCCGCTCTGTCCGGGCGGTGGTCGCACAACACTCGCCGCGCGTACTCGCCATCGAGAAGGTCTATTCCCATTATCGACATCCCGAGACCGCGATCATGATGGCGCACGTGCGGGGGGTGATCTGTTGTGTCGCCGCAATGGCCGGGATTCCTGTTGTCGGCTACTCCGCGACCGATGTGAAGAAGTCGATCACCGGAAGCGGGCGCGCCAGCAAATATCAGGTCCAACACGCGGTCTGTAGTGAGCTGGGGCTGGAGGAGATTCTCAAGCCCGCCGACCTTACCGACGCCCTCGCACTCGGCGTCTGTCACGCTCGTGTCAGTCGCGTTAGCGGCGAGCGGTGGGCTCGAGAGCAGGGAGAAGATCGTCGCCTCCCATCTCAGGAGGCTCGCATCGATGACGGCGGATCTCCTGTGCAGGAGGCAGCCTCGTGATCCGCGGAATCTGTGGGAACCTTGTGTCACGCGATGAGGGCCGCATCATCCTCGACGTGAGCGGCGTGGAGTATGAGATTTTGGTGCCTGCCGCGGTGATGGGAGGGATACAGCAGATCCCGATCGGGGAACCTGTGAGCCTCGTGACCTTCCACTACTTGCAGCTCGATCCGTCGCGGGGAGTGCCGATACTCGTCGGATTCTCGAACGAGGTAGAGAGGGAATTCTTCGAGCAGTTCATCAGCGTGGCGAGCATCGGCCCGAAGACGGCGGTGAAGGCGCTGACACTTCCTTTCAGCGAGATCGCCAGGGCAATCGATCAGGGTGATGTCTCTGCACTCCGTCGGCTGCCCGGGATCGGCAGCGAGAAGGCGCGTCAGATCATCGCCAAACTGCAAGGAAAGGTTGGGAAGTACGCGCTCATCCGCGGTCCCACTGAGGAAGGCGCCGAGCCTGTGAGAGAGGATGTGGAAGAAGAGGCCATGGAGATCCTGCGTCAGCTCAGGTACACGGATTCTGAAGCACGGAAGTTGGTGAAGAAGGCCCTGGAGAAGGTTCCCGGTATCGATACGACTGAGGCACTGCTCGAAGAGATCTACCGGCAGGGTGCCTACAGAGATAGCTAGATGGGTCCTCGCAAGTCACTTGCTGGCGGGGCAAAGGGTAGATTCCGGCACGTGGGGAGCGTTCGGTGGAGAAGGATCGAGTGATTACGGGCAAGGTGACCGATGAGGAGATCAGGCTCTTCGCGCAGCTCCGCCCGAGGCACCTCTCCGAAGTGATCGGGCAGCGGAGCATCGTGGAGAATCTGGCCATCTCAGTCGAGGCTGCCCTCGAGCGGGAGGAACCACTCGATCACGTACTCTTCCATGGTCCACCCGGCCTCGGGAAGACGACGCTCGCCCACGTCATTGCCGTGGAGATGGGTCGAAAGATCGTCGCGACATCCGGGCCGGCATTGGAACGGCCGGGCGATCTCATGGGCATACTCACTAATTTGGAAAAAGGCGACGTACTCTTCATCGACGAGATCCACCGACTTCCCACAGTCGTTGAGGAATTCCTCTATCCGGCGATGGAGGACTTCAAAATAGACTTTGTGCTCGATAAGGGACCGTACGCGCGGACTGTCAAGTTCTCGCTCAAGCCTTTCACGCTCGTCGGAGCGACGACGCGAGCAGGAATGCTCACGGGCGCACTGCGCAACCGATTTGGCATATTCCATCACGTCGATTTCTATCCGGATGATGATCTGACGGAGATCGTAGAGCGGTCCGCGCGAATCCTGGAGATCGCCGCCGATCACGAGGGAGCGAAGGAGATCGCGCGACGGGCCCGCGGTACCCCTCGGATCGCGAACCGCCTGCTCAAACGGGTCCGTGACTACGCTCAGGTGAAGGCCGGAGGCTGTATCAGCCGGCCGGTCGTCGACGAGGCCCTGGAGATGTTGGGGATAGACGCACGCGGCCTCGACAGACTCGACCGTGACTTCCTCGGTGCGATCATCGACCAATACCGCGGAGGGCCGGTTGGGATCCAGGCGATCTGCGCCTCCCTGCACGAGGATGCAGACACGCTTGTCGATATGGTCGAACCGTTCCTGCTCAAGATTGCCTTCATCGCGAGGACGCCGCGCGGTCGTGTAGCGACCGAGCCGGCATACATCCACCTCGGCAAACCACATTCGACAGAGGGACAAGAACGCCTCTCCATATAACCCCGGGGACGTTGGTAGGTTCAGAAGGTTACGGGCTCCCGGCACCCGGGGACGTTGGTAGGTTCAGAAGGTTAACGGCTTCCGGCACCCGGAACGCACCTAGGTTATGAAGGTTATCGCCCCGTAACACCGGTGGGATCTGGAGGTCGGCGCCTCTCGTTCTATCGGACCTCACTGAGACGAGAGGAGTGAGTCGGAGGTAGGTAGTGGAATCTGGATATGACCGCGAGGATGAGGTGGAGCGGCAGCGCGGAGATGGACTGGAGGGCGACGAGGATCTGGTTTCGGTGTACAGTGCTCCAGATGAGTTTCTTGCTCTGAGTGTAAAGGCGCTCCTCGAGGAGGCAGGGATCGAGGCTGAAGTGCGCTCTTGCCAGATTCCGTGGTATGATGGGATCGCCAAGATGATGCGGCCCGCCTGGGGAGAAGTGGTCGTGTTGGCAAGGGATCGCGATCGAAGCATGGAATTGGTGGATGCATTCCTATCTCGTCAGAGTACCACGGGGGAGCCTTCGATCGAGGAATGAAGATACTTCTGCACGCTTGCTGCGCGAACTGTCTCATCTACCCCCACGAAACACTGGAGAAGGAGGGGCACGAGGTCTTCGGCCTCTGGTACAATCCAAATATCCATCCGTTCACCGAATATATGCGCAGGCTCGACGCAGTCAGGCAGTATGAGAAGAAGACAGGCCTGCGGATTATCTACCGGGATGAGTACGATCTTGTCCGGTTCCTGCGTGGCGTCGCGTTTCGAGAGTCGGAGCGGTGTCGCTTCTGCTATCATATGAGACTCGAGACTGCCGCCCTGACAGCGCGCCACGGGGATTTCGATGGATTCACGAGCACGCTGCTGTTCAGCAAGCACCAGGAGCACGATCTCATCAGGGGCATCGGGGAGAGCGTCGGGAGACGCCACGGTGTCGATTTTCTCTACGAGGACTTCCGCGAGGGGTGGGAGCACGGGAGAGCGCGCTCCCAGGAGCTTGGCCTCTATCGACAGCAGTATTGCGGTTGCGTCTATAGCGAGATGGAACGGTACAGGGGGAGATGACGTACACGTGCGCATCGATCTCATGGTGAAGGTCCTCGCGGCCCTGGGAATCCTCTTCCTGTTGATGAGTGGCGTCGTCTGGTTGCTCGGCCGTTCACCGCTGGTTGGCCATCTCCCCGGCGATATCTATTCCGAACGGCGAGGCGTCCAGATATATTTCCCGTTGGCGACATGTCTGCTTGCATCGATCGTCCTTACGATAATCATCAACCTCCTGCTGGGACGGTGAGGGGAAGGCCGGAGGATTACGACTACGAGCTTCCTCGCGAGCTGATCGCTCAGTACCCCTCGCCCCGGAGGAGCGATGCACGCCTCCTGGTCGTTCGGAGGTCGGACGGCACAATCGAGCATCGACACTTCTTTGATATCGGCGAATACCTCGATCCCGGCGATGTCCTGGTCATCAACGAGACCAAGGTGATAGCTGCGCGGCTTGTGGGACGCCGGCTGCCGACAGGAGGCACCGTCGAGGTGCTCCTGGTCGTCGAGTCGCGGCCGGGCGTATGGGACGCCCTTGTGCGGCCGGGAAGGAAGATGGCGGTAGGTACGCGCGTCGTCTTCGGGGATGCATCTGCATCGGCGCCGTCCGGGAAGTCAGTAGTCGCGGAGGTTGTAGAGCGGTTGCCGAGCGGCCTCCGTCGGCTCAGATTCGAGACGACTGTTCCGCTCCTCACCCTTCTCGATGAGATCGGTGCCGTTCCGCTGCCGCCGTACATCAGACGTCCACCCGAGGAAGATGACCGGCAACGGTATCAGACGGTCTATGCGAGAGTGCCGGGCGCTGTTGCGGCTCCCACTGCTGGCCTCCATTTCACCGAAACAGTGCTCAGTGGTCTTGCGTCGCAGGGAGTGGATGTCGCCAAGATAGTCCTGCACGTCGGCCCCGGCACGTTTCGCCCGGTCAGGTGCGACGACCTCGCTGAGCACAAGATAGAGCCGGAATATTATGAGATCGGGGACGAGGCAGCGGCCGCTCTCGAGCGGACGAGAGAGAACGGCAAACGTATCGTTGCCGTAGGCACCACAGTGGTGCGTGCCCTCGAGTCGGCGGTCCGTGCCGGCGAGCGCGGATGGAGTGTCAGGGCGCACGCGGGATGGACTGATCTATTCATCTATCCGCCCTACCGGTTTCGGGCGGTCGATGCGCTCCTGACGAACTTCCATCTGCCGAGGACGACGCTTCTCATGCTCGTCGCCGCATTCGCGGGACGTGATCTGGTGCTGCGCGCCTATGCAGAAGCCGTACGTCTCAGATACCGCTTCTATAGCTACGGCGATGCGATGCTCGTCAGCTGAAGGGGTCTCTTCGCCGAGGAGAGACAGGTCCCGAATACGGGCGTGGGAATGCCTGTTCGGCCCGTGCGTGGAACGATGGTTCTCATCCTCCTGTCCGTCGTGGTTGGGTGAGCACGGAGGCACGTGTGTAGTGGAATTCAGAACGGTCGCGCGTGGTGCGGACAGCAGGGCTCGTGCAGGAATTATCGAGACCACGCATGGTCCCATCGAGACGCCAGTGTTCATGCCTGTGGGGACGCAGGCCACCGTAAAGACCTTGAGTCCGGAGGAGTTGGAAGCGGCCGGGGTCCAGGTTGTCGTGGCAAACAGCTACCATCTGTATCTTCGGCCGGGTCCTGCCCTCATCGAGAAGGCCGGCGGGCTGCATCGTTTCATGGGGTGGCCCCGTCCCATTCTGACCGACAGTGGCGGCTTCCAGGTCTTCAGCCTCAGCGACCTGCGCAGCATTGACGACGAGGGGGTGACATTCCGCTCCCATCTCGACGGTTCGAAGCACCTGTTCACTCCCGAGAGCGTAGTTGAGATACAGGTGAGGCTGGGCGCGGATATCATCATGGCGTTCGACGAGTGCGTTCCCTATCCGGCCTCATACGAGTACGCGCGCCGCTCGACGGAACTGACACTCGATTGGGCCCAGCGCTGCCGGGCGGAGTGGGAGAAGGCCAGCGCGGCTCTCGAGAATCCTCCGGCCCTGTTCGGTATCGTTCAGGGCAGCACGTATGCCGATCTGCGTCGCCAGTGTGCGGAGCGTCTGGTGGAGTTGGAGCTGCCAGGATATGCGATCGGGGGGCTGTACGTCGGCGAGTCGAAGAGTCAGTCGGCTGAGGTGATTGACGAAGTCGCGGGCATGCTACCGGATGATAAGCCGCGCTACGTCATGGGTACAGGTCTCCCTGAGGACCTGATCGATAATGTTGCTCGGGGCATAGATATGTTCGATTGCGTTCTGCCAACAAGGAACGGGAGAACCGGCACGCTGTTCACAAGCCGCGGCAAGGTTGTCGTCAAGAATGCGATCTATGCAGAGGACTTCTCCCCGCTCGATCCGGAGTGCGACTGTTACGCGTGTCGGCACTTCACGCGGGCATACCTGAGGCACCTGTTTAGCGCTGGGGAGATACTCGCCCCACGGATGGCAAGTCTCCACAACGTAACGTTCTTTACTGCTCTTATGAGGAAGGCGAGGCAGGCCATCGTGGAGGGTCGCTTCGTCGAGTGGTCGCGCCAGGCGATGACGAGATGGTCATCCCAAAACGAACTGACGGAGGTAGAACATTGATCGGAGAAGCGTGGGCGATGGCGGCACCAGCACAACAGGGGGGTGGTGGAGGGATCGTGCCGAGCCTGGTCGTCATGTTCTTGATGATTGGGGTGATCTATGTGCTGCTCATCCTGCCTCAGCAGAGGACGAGGAAGAAACACGAGGAGATGTTATCCAGGCTCAAGAAGGGCGACAAGGTCGTGACGAGTGGCGGGATCCATGGGATAGTGACGAGGGTGAAAGACGATGTGGTCACGGTGAGAGTTGCAGACAATGTGCGCCTCGAGGTCGAAAAGTCAGCGATATCGCGGGTGAGGGTGTCGGGGGGTGTCGGTGCCCGAGAGGAGTCTCTTGAGACGTGAACTGGTGAGGGGAGTCATGGCCCTTCTGTCGATACGGACATATGGCGATCCCGTACTGCGGAAGCGGGCGCATGAGGTTACTGATATCGATCAGATGATCGTACGTCTCTCGCAGAATATGATCGAGACAGTCCGCAATGCCGGCGGGATCGGGCTCGCTGCGACACAGGTGGGGGAGCTCCCTTCGCTCTTCGTCATAGATCCGACGCCTCTGGGGATGGAAGAGAAGCCATTTGTCGTCATCAATCCACGGATCGTCGAGGTGGCGGGAGAACTCCGTAGAGAGGAGGGGTGTCTTTCCATCCCTGGACTGTCGCAGGAGCTGGTGAGACCGGCGAGGGTCGTGATCAGAGGAATCGACCTGGACGGCAAGGAGATCACGCTCGAGGCCACGAGTATTCTGGCGCGGGCATTTCTCCACGAGATCGATCATCTGAACGGGGTCCTGTTCATCGATCACCTCAAGCCGGGCCAGCGCGAACTCCTGCGCGGAAAGCTTCGGGAGATCGCACGCAAGAAGGAATGAGCGATGCGCATCGTCTTCATGGGTAGCCCGGCGTTTGCCTTGCCCTCCCTGAAACGCCTCGCTCAATCGCGCCACTCTGTGGTGCTCGTCGTGACGCAGCCCGACAGGCCGAGAGGGAGAGGGCGGCGGGTCGGAGCGCCCCCGGTGAAGGAGGCGGCTGAATCGAGCGGGATTCCCGTGATGCAGCCGGAGGATCCGAATGCCGAGGAGGTGCGCGGTAGAATCGAAGAGGCGAATGCCGATCTGGGTGTCGTCGTTGCATACGGCCAGTTCCTCAAACGTGCGCTCAGGTCTCTCTTCCCGTACGGGTGCATCAACGTCCACCCATCGCTCCTGCCGAAGTTCCGCGGAGCAGATCCGATTCGCTGGGCCATCTACGCGGGGGAGAAGGAGACAGGAGTCACCACGATCTTCGTGTCGGATAAAATGGATGCCGGGGACATTATACTCCAGCGTACAGTCAGGATTGCGGAGTTCGAGACCTTTGGCGAGCTCTCGGAGAGGCTTGCGGCTGTCGGCTCGGAAGTGCTGCTTGAGACCGTCGATGCGATTGAGCGGAATGAGGCCACTCGGACGGCTCAGGATTATGAGGATGCAACGTACGCACCCAAGTTCAAGCCGGAAGAGCGGCGTATCGACTGGTCAGATGCTGGCACGGCTGTCATCAACCGCGTGCGGGCGTTTGCGCCCGATCCGGGGGCAGATGCGGAATTCCGCGGCCGCGGCCTGAAGGTGCTCCGTGCTCGGGTGCTCGGTGGTGGGGCCGGGGAGACGGGACCCGGGACCGTCATCGAGGTGGGGAAGGACGGCACACTCGTCGTTGCGACCGGCCAGGGGAATGTGGCTATCGAGGAAGTGCAGCCCGCAGGGCGACGGCCAATGAGTATGCTTGATTTCATCAATGGTTACCATCCGCGGGTCGGTGAGAGATTTGGCTGACGAGAGAGACATCTACAGCCTTTCGCCTGCGATCTATGAACTGGCTTTCGCGCTCTCCCCCCTCGCGCTCTGGAGGGGAAAGACGTACGCTGCTGTGTTGAGTGTGCTCGATGCAGGTTCACTCCGGGGTGCGCGCTGCCTCGAAGTCGGATGCGGGACCGGTTGGCTCGCAGGATCGCTCGCTGAGAGATTCCCCCATGCACGCTGGGAGGCGATCGACAGATCTGGGGAGATGATTCGATTCGCGACGCGACGCCGGGGTCGTGACAATCTCTTTTTTCGCGAGCACGATTTCTGGGAGGCGAAGGGTTGCTATGATCTCGTCCTGAGCGTCAACAGCTGGCTCTTCTTCCCGCTCCGTGAAAGTGTGACGCATCTGGCCGGGATGCTCCAGGAGGGGGGGCGGTGTGTAATCACGACCTATCGAAAGGCAGCATTCAGCCATATCCACAGGCGCCTTCTCGAAGCGGTGAGTGGGAGGAACGTTTATCTACATTCGCCGGAGGAGTTCGCGGCAGTGCTGCTGGCCCATGGCGTCCGGTCGCGGTGGAAAACGATCGACGGCATCGAGGGATCGTACATACTGTATGGGCAACATGAGAGATACTCGAGATCCGCGGGAGATTGCGCTTGTCGTGCTGGAACGAGTAGAGCGGACAGAGGCGTTTGCAAAGGAGGCACTCGATGGGCGGCTCGGCAAACATCGATTGTCGAGGGAGAACCGCAGTCTCGCACGAGAGCTGACATACGGGACACTCCGCTGGCGCGGGTACATCGACGGGGCACTCAGTTCGCTCCTCACGCGCGATCTTCAGTCCCTGCCGGGGATGATTAGGAACATCCTTCGGCTGGGCGCATACCAGATACTCTTTCTCAACCGAATCCCGGACTTCGCCGCGATCGATGAGTCCGTGAACCTCGCCAAGCGTTATGGCCATGTCGGGACTGCCGGTCTTGTGAATGCCGTGCTCCGTCGGGTCGCTGAGAGGCGCGATGAATTTCCTCTGTTTCCCGAGGGTGCTGATGAGGTTGAGCGTCTGGCGATCCGCTGTTCGCATCCCAGGTGGCTTGTCCAGCGGTGGGTGGAGCGTTGGGGAGAGGACGCAACCCGCGCGCTCTGCGAGGCGGCGAACAGGCCCCCTCCGTTCGTGGTGCGGGTCAATCGCACACGCACGAGTACCGAGGCCCTGGCCGATGAGCTCCGGGCCCTGGGCATCGGTTGCGAGGCCGGCCGCTATGTCGAGGAAGCCCTCCGCCTCAGCGGACACGTCGATCTCGGAAGTATCGAAGCGTTCGGTCGCGGTCTCTTCCAGGTGCAGGATGAGAGCGCGATGGTTGTGATCCTGCTTCTCGACCCGCAGCCGGGCGAGACAGTGATCGATCTCTGTTGTGCTCCCGGGGGGAAGGCAGGGCACATCGCCGAACGGACGGACTGTGAGGCATTTGTTATTGCGGCTGATGTGCGGGAGATACGGTTGAGGCGGGTCGCGGAGAACCTGACGAGGCTGGCGCTCAGGGGAGTCGCTCCGGTCGTCGCCGACGGGAAGGAATTCGCAGTCCGCACGGCTGACCGGGTGCTGGTCGATGCACCTTGCTCTGGAACAGGCGTACTCCGGAGAAGGGCCGACATGCGATGGCGGCTCAGGCCGGGTGACATCGCCGACCTCGTCAGGACTCAGAGGGCACTCCTCGAGAATGCGGCTCGACTTGTCCGGCCAGGGGGTGTGATAGTCTACAGTACCTGTACTCTCGAATCGGAAGAGAACGAGGAGGTCGTCGAGCAGTTTCTCGCGAAGCACGCGCAATTCGTGCGAGAGGATGCCTCCCCGTTCGTCCACCACGAGCTTGTGGATGAGAGCGGATATGTCCGTACGTTCCCGCATGTGCACGATCTCGATGGCAGCTTCGCCGCACGCTTGAGGCGAGTGGCGACGACCAGGGAGATCGGCTGCACACCAACCAGTCGAGGATGATGGTGAGCGACCTCGGAAGATGGACAAAGCGCGTCGTCATCGCAGGTATCGTTGCAATATCCTCCTTTATCTTCGGGCTCCTGCTGTTCAACTACTTCATCATGCCTCGTGTCGTGGGCCTGGGAGAGGAGGTTGAGGTGCCGAACGTCGTCGGGCTGAGTCGCAGTCAGGCGACGGCCACGCTTGAGGAGGAGGGACTGTCAGGGATCGTGGAAGGGGAGCGGTTCGACTCGAATGTTCCCGAGGGCTTCGTTGCGGCACAGGATCCGTTGCCGGCCACGCTTGTGAAGAAGGGTCGGACGGTCGCGTTGATCCTCAGTCGTGGGCCGGAGATGGTGGAGGTGCCCCACCTCGATGGGGTAGAGCTCAAGCTCGCAAAGACCGTCCTGGTGAGGGCGGGATTGAGCGTCGGTCGAGTAGATAGCGTCGCCTCTGGCGAGGTACCGGTGGGCCATGTCGTATCATCGGACCCGGCCGGAGGAGAGATACTGCCCCGTGGAAGCAGCATTCTTCTGCGTGTCAGATTCGAAGAGGAATTCCTGTTCGAGATGCCGGAGTTGATAGGTGTTACTCTCGCCCAAGCCCAGGTGGTCATCCTGGAACAGAAGCTCGTGCTCGGTGATGTACGCTATGTGTTCAGGCCATCGGAGCCCGAAGGCATCGTGCTCATGCAGGTGCCGCAGGCTGGATCGAGAGTATCCGAGGGAGATACCGTCGAACTAGCTGTCGCATCGCGTGGCGGCCTGTAGAGCTGCGTTAGGTCTTTTGGCGCTTGCGTTTTTTATTGGTAGGAGATAAGATGGGAGGCCTCTCGGGAGAGTGTTTGCAGAGGATCCGGGGACGGAATGAGGCATGTTCGATGATCTGACAGAGAAGCTTGGCGACGTCTTCCGAAGGCTCCGCGGGTACGGGCGGCTCTCCGAGAAAGACGTGCGCGCTGCGATGCGGGAGATCAGGATCGCGTTGCTCGAGGCCGATGTCAACTACCGGGTGGTGAAGGACTTCATCGACTCGGTTCAGTCGGAGGCGGTCGGCGAGCGTGTGACCAAGAGTGTTTCCCCTGGGTACCAAGTTATCAAGATCGTCCATGATGAACTCGTCTCGTTGCTCGGGGGAGAGGGGGAACGGATCGGATTCGCCGCCAGTCCTCCGACTGTGATCATGTTGGTCGGCCTGCAGGGGTGTGGGAAGACCACGCTGGCCGCCAAGCTCGCGCACCGTCTGAAAAAGGCCGGCAAGCGCCCGCTGTTGGTGGCATGCGATACGAGAAGGCCGGCTGCCAGGGAGCAGCTCGCGATCGTGGCCGATCAGGTTCCTGCCCCGGTCTTCTTCGGAGATGGCACTGACGCAGTGGAGGTTGCGGCCTCCGCCGTGAAGGGCGCACGCGAGCAGGGGCGGGATCTCCTCATTCTCGATACCGGCGGCAGGCTCCACATAGATGACGAGTTGATGGATGAGCTGGCGCGGATGAAGGATGCGGTTCATCCAACAGAGATCTGCCTGGTTGCTGATGGCATGACGGGCCAGGATGCCGTTCAAGTCGCCAAGGAATTCGATGATCGTCTCGGAATAGATGGAGTCATCCTCACCAAGCTCGATGGCGACGCGCGCGGTGGCGCGGCGCTGTCGATCAGAGCGGTGACGGGGAGGCCGATCAAGTTCGTCGGTGTGGGCGAGAAGGTGGGCGACCTGGAGGAGTTCATCCCCGAAAGGATGGCCTCACGCATCCTCGGCCTGGGTGATGTAGTCAGTCTCGTCGAGAAGGCAGAGGCCGTCATCGACCAGAAGGAGGCAGAACGGCTCGAGGCGAAGCTCAGAAAAGAAGAGTTCACGTTGGATGATTTCCTCGATCAGCTTCGCCAGATGCGCCGCATTGCGCCCCTGGATCAGGTTCTGCAGATGGTTCCGGGTGTCGATAGAAAGATGCTGAAGTCGGCCGTCGTCGACGAAGCGGCGCTCGACCGTTTCGAGGCCATCGTCTGTTCGATGACGCGGGAGGAGCGGAGGCGTCCCGAGATTCTCGACGGCAGTCGTCGGAAGCGGATCGCCAAAGGCAGCGGCACCACGCTCCACGATGTCAATAACGTAGTGAAGCAGTTCATGATGGCTCGCAAGCTCATGAAAGACGTGACAACGGGGAAGCTGAAGGTGCCGGGGTTGCCTGAATTTCGTCGTTGAATAGAGAAGCACTCATGGGTTATTCTCTGCTTGAGATGGTCTCTGGACATAGAGCTGGAGCTAGAGATAGAACGCAGGAGGATATCAGCGGATCACGGGATCACGCGGCGCCACGTGAGCTAATGAGAGAAGATCGGAGTTGGAATCGTGGCATGAGATGTCTGACGATCGAGAGTACAGGCGCGAAAGGAGGATTCATTTCAAGTGTCAGTACGCATCCGGTTGCGTAGGACGGGTTCGAGGAAGCGACCCTTTTACAGAGTTGTGGTAGCTGATTCGGGAATGCCTCGAGACGGGAAGTTCATCGACATTGTCGGATACTACGATCCTCGCTCTGAGGGTGCGCTCGAGATCGATGAAGAGAAGGTCCGCCTGTGGGAGGAGCGAGGCGCACAGCCTACGCAGGCGGCGGCCCGGCTCATCGCCCGATATCGCGCGGGAGGAGGTGGTGTATCAGCCGCGGCTGGGGAGGAGATGCCGGTCGAGATAGCTGAAGGCGGCGAGGAGATGCCGGTCGAGTCAGCTGAGGGTGGCGAGGAGATGCCGGTCGAGTCAGCTGAAGGCGGCGAGGAGCCGTCGCTCGAGACAGCCGAAGACGAGGATGCTGAGACCTGAGGACAGGGACCCCACGTAGACGAGTGATGCCGAATCTGGAGGCACCTCTAGAGGCGGAATGTCTTCCGATCCAGCGAGAGAGCGAGTTCGCAGAGAGACAGAGGGGGATTCCCCATGAAGGAGTTGATCGAACACATCGCCAGGTCCCTCGTCGATCATCCTGAACAGGTCGTGGTTACTGAGGTGGTCGGGGAAAAGACGATAGTGTACGAGCTGCGAGTTGGGCCGGGCGACCTGGGCAAGGTCATCGGTCGCGAAGGGAGGACTGCGAAGTCGATCCGTACGATCGTCACGGCGGCAGCGATGAAAGCAGGCAAGAGGGCCGTGCTCGAGATACTTGAGTAGATGGAGCAGGAGCTGGTCGTCATCGGAAGTATCGCAAAGGCCCACGGACTGCGGGGCGAAGTTCAGGTCATTCCGGAGACGGATTTCCCGGAACGGTTTGCCAGCCGGCTCGATGTGTACCTGGTGTCGCGAAGGGGACTGGTCCGTCAGGCCAGGCTCATGGACTGCAGGCGGGCTGGTGAGCGCATACTCATCAGCATCGAGGGCGTAGATTCGAGGGAAGGCGCAGAGGAGCTGGCCGGTTGGACCATATGCGTTGCGCGAGAGAACCTTGTCGAGTTGGCGCCCGGGCAGCACTATATCTTCGAGATCATCGGACTGCGAGTAGAAGCACTCGATGGCAGGCAGCTCGGCACGATCGTAGATGTCTGGCAAGGGCCAGCAAATGATGTGTACGTCGCCCGCGGACCATGCGGGGAGATTCTCATTCCGGGTACCGAAGAGATCGTGAGGGAGATCGACGTCAAAGCCGGCGTAATGAAGATAGTTGCGATGCCGGGTCTCATCGAGGAGGAGGGACAACCGGCTTGAACCGGTGTCGGGGCCTGGGTGCCGATGCATTGGTAGACCGGGTCGAGGGCGGAGGATGGGCGAAGGTCTGAGGTGGCGGTCCGGAGGGTGGCGGTCCGGAGAAGAAGGCGTGACGATAGACATTATCACGATATTTCCCGAGTTGATCGAGGCCGTGCTTGAAGTGGGGACACTCCGCATCGCCCGCGAACAGGGAGCGGCCAGGATAAACGTGGTCGATCTCAGGGAGTTCACTGACGATCGCCACCGCTCGGTCGATGATGCTCCGTTCGGCGGCGGGCCGGGGATGATCCTCAAACCGGATCCGATCTTCCGCGCCGTGCGGGAGGTTCGCGGTGACGACGACAGCGGGCGTATCGTTCTGCTCTCGCCGCAGGGAAAGACGTATGACCAACGAATTGCCACAGCCCTGGCGGAGGAGGACCGCGTTTCGCTGATCTGCGGCCGGTACAGAGGTGTGGATGAGCGTGTGCGTCGTGGGCTCATCACAGACGAAATTTCGCTGGGCGACTATGTGCTCTCGGGCGGCGAGCTCGCGGCGCTCGTCGTGGCGGAGTCGGTGGTACGGCTCCTGCCCGGGGTAATCGGCGATTACGAGTCGGCGGCCCGAGACTCTTTCCAGAGTGGTCTGCTCGACGCTCCGCACTACACCAGGCCGCAGGAGTTCGAGGAGATGCGCGTGCCAGAGGTTCTCGTCTCGGGCGATCACGCAAAGATCGAACGTTGGAGAAGGAAGGAGGCGATCCGGCGGACCCTTAGGAGGAGGCCGGATCTCCTTGAACGAGTTGAGCTCACACCCGAGGATCGTGAATTGCTCCGGGCCGTAGAGTCCGAGGATCAGCTCAGTAGATCGAGTGGTGCTGAATCGAACGAGGTATCGGAGACGAGCTGAGTGCAATCGAGTGGAGATGGAGGCACCAAACAGGGAGGCTTCAATGGGTGCGGTCGAATCAGTTGAGGAGGGCTATCTGAAGAAAGAGATCCCGGATTTCAAGCCGGGCGACACCGTGAGGATCCACATCAGGGTCATAGAGGGAGACAAGGAACGTCTCCAGCCCTTCGAGGGTGTGGTCATCCGGAGGAAAGGCGGCGGTCTGCGAGAGACGTTTACGGTACGGAAGGTGACCGAAGGGATTGGCGTCGAGCGTGTCTTCCCACTCCACTCGCCCTCGCTGGCGAAGATAAAGGTATTACGGCGAGGGAAGGTGCGGAGGGCGAAGCTCTATTACCTGCGCGGTCGACGAGGCAAAGCGGCGAGAGTCGAGGAGAAACGATAGTCATGCTCGAGTACGAGCAGGCGCTCTGGTCGAAGGGTGTGGAACTCGTTGCCGGTGTGGATGAGGCGGGTCGGGGCCCCCTCGCAGGGCCTGTAGTTGCGGCAGCGGTGATCCTCCCCCGTGGGACTGCATTGAGCGGAGTCCGTGACTCGAAGCGGCTTTCGCCGGCCGCGCGTCTCGCCTGCTACGACGACATTGTCTTCAACGCTCTGAGCATCGGGGTTGGCGTCGTCTCTCACCATGAGATCGACAGGACGAATATCCTGCGGGCAAGCTTCAGGGCGATGCGCCTCGCGCTCGCTGACCTCGATCCCAAACCGGAGTGGGTCCTTGTCGACGGTCATGCCATACCTAAGCTCACTGTGCCGCAGTATGGGATGGTGAGCGGGGACTCGCGCTCGCTCTCTATCGCTGCGGCGTCGATCGTGGCGAAGATCACGCGGGATGCGCTGATGGAGAGACTGGACGAGCAGTACCCTGTCTACGGCTTCGCACGCCACAAGGGATACACCACTCGCGCACACCTCGATGCCCTGAAGCGGCACGGCCCGTGCGAGGTCCACCGCTACTCCTTCAGGCCGGTGAGAGAGGCCGCACTGCTCGCCGAAGGGAGATCTGCTCAGGGTAGATACAGAAGCTCACCGTAGCCCCTCACATTATGACACAAGAGAGAATGCGCCTGGGTGAGGCGGCCGAGAAGAAGGCCGCTCGTTTCTTAGAGGCGAAAGGGTACCGGATCGTCCAGAGGAACTTCCGCTGGCGGCACGGTGAGATCGACCTCGTCGCTCTGGATGGCGACTGCGTCGTATTCGTTGAGGTGAAGTACAAGAGCGGCAGCGCTTTCGGCTGGCCCCAGGAGGCGGTGGGTGGAAGGAAACGGGCGCGCCTGCAGCGTGGGGCTATGGAGTATCTTCGGCAGAGAGGCCTCATTGATATCGTGCCGGTCCGGTTCGATGTCGTGGCAGTAGGCGGGGTGGGGGACGGTTGCAGCGTCGAGCATATCGAGAACGCCTTCTAGTTCCAGGGCTGCTCGTAACGAACGCAGGTCGAAGATGTTCGGAAGACGGCTCACCATATTCAAGCTTTTCGGCTTTGAGGTGCGGATCGACCTCAGCTGGTTCATCCTTGCGGTACTAATCACCTGGTCTCTCGCAGTAGGGCTCTTCCCCCTCTATCTCAAGAATCTCTCACAATCGACCTACTGGTGGATGGGAGTCGCTGGCGCGGCAGGTCTGTTCGTCTCGATTATCTTCCACGAACTCTGGCATTCTCTGATTGCGAGGAGATACGGCCTGCCGATGAAGGGGATCACCCTTTTCATCTTTGGGGGTGTCGCGGAGATGGAGGATGAACCACCGAGCCCGAGAGCCGAATTCCTGATGGCCATTGCGGGTCCCATTTCGAGTATCCTCCTGGGCGTGGTCTTCTACGGTATCCGCGCCGCGGCGAGGGCAGCAGGGTGGCCGGCCGCAGTGAACGGAGTCTTCGGCTATCTTGCGTGGATCAATCTCATTCTCGCTGGGTTCAATCTCCTGCCTGCGTTCCCCCTCGACGGAGGTCGTGTGCTGCGGTCGGTTCTGTGGAATTGGAGGGGCGAGCTGCGGGGGGCGACGCGCATTGCATCTCAGATCGGATCCGGCTTCGGCATTGTGTTGATTATCCTGGGGGTCCTGAACGTGCTTCGGGCGAATTTCGTCGGCGGAATATGGATGTTCATGATCGGCATGTTTCTGCGGAACGCATCCCAGTTATCGTACAGACAGGTGCTGCTGAGAAATGCTCTGGAAGGCGACCACGTGAGACGGTTCATGGAGGTCAATTCCGTGACGGTACCGGCCTCAGTCTCGATAGCGCAACTCGTGGAGGACTACATCTACAAGTATCATTTCAAGATGTTACCGGTTGTCGACGGGGAGAGGCTTCTTGGCTGCATCGGTACGCGCCAGGTGCAGACCATCCCCAGAAACGAATGGGGTGAGCATCGAGTCGGCGAGCTGGTCCGGGCATGTTCGTCGGAAAACACCATAGCTCCAGATGCCGATGCCATCAGAGCTCTATCGGTCATGCAGCGGACGGGCAACAGCCGCCTGATGGTCGTCGAGCGCGACCGACTGGTTGGTATCATAGCGCTCAAGGATATGCTGCAATTCCTGGCTCTGAAATTGGATCTCGAGGGAGATGGAGAGTAAGAAACAGGATGGCCACCACTCTCGGCATTGCCCCTCTTCGAGCTCCTCTCTTTTCTGCCACGGTCTTTCTACTGTGACACAGGGTGATAGACGAGATCGGCTCACATGGCTTCGTCGCCGCACTCGAGGGATCCCTGGCAGGCCGAGAAGGGAGTCTTCTCTTCCCTGGACTCAGGTCGTCCCTGATTGTGGTGAAGGGACTCCATCATTGGCTGTCTACAATCTTCCCTCGTGATATTCGGATCCATCGCACTGACCATATACGTGGTTTTCCTGGACTGCAAAGACCGTGGAGTGCACTATGAACGACTCATGTTATCGTATCCTTGCGCTAAATAGTGGGTCATCGAGCATCAAATTCTCACTTCACAGTATGGGACGGACAGCCGTCGAAAGACTCACAGGACGGATAGAGAGAATTGGCCGGAGAGAGGGATACTTCTACGCCAGAGGCGGTGATGGCAGGAGCTTGATAGAGAAGCACGTCGTTCTGCCGGATCATGCCGTCGCTCTGCAGAAGCTATTCGAATGGCTGCACGGTAGTGCGCTTGCCCGGGATCTCGATGCGGTAGGGCACCGTGTGGTGCACGGGGGCAGCAAGTACAATCGTCCGCACCTCGTCACGCACGAGTTGATTGCGGAACTCAGGAGGCTCAGTCCCTTCGCTCCCGAACATCTGCCTCGCGAACTGGCCGCCATAGAGGCCGTCCAACGACACAATCCGGCCCTGAGGCAGATTGCCTGCTTCGACACGGCATTCCACCGCAACATGCCGCGCGAGGCCCAACTCTACGGACTCCCCAGGCATCTCTGGGATGAGGGAGTGCTGCGGTACGGCTTCCACGGCCTCTCCTGCGAATACGTCATGAGAGAGCTTGCCTCGGAGGCCGGTTCGAAGGTAGCTGCTGGTCGTACCGTCGTCGCTCACCTTGGGCACGGCTGCAGCATGACCGCAGTGCGAGATGGGGAGAGTGTCGATACGACCATGGGGTTCACGCCGACCGGTGGATTGGTCATGGGTTCACGCTCGGGCGATCTCGATCCTGGAGTGATTCTCTATCTTCTCGTCGAAAAGGGCCTGTCGGCTGCACAGGTGAACGAGATCGTGAACCGCAAGGGGGGCCTCCTTGGGGTGTCAGGGACCAGTTCTGATATGGAGGATCTCCTCGAGCGGGAGAACCAGGACCCGCGTGCCGCGCTGGCCATTCGACTCTTCTGCTACCAGGCGAAGAAGTTCCTCGGCGCCCTCGTCGCCACATTGGGGGGACTCGATACGCTCGTCTTCACGGGTGGCATGGGGGAAAACGCTCCGGCTGTCCGCTGGCGCATCTGTGAAGGTCTGGAGTTCCTGGGCATCCGGGTGGATCCGGAACGCAACGAGGCCAGTGGCGCTGTCATCTCTTTCGACGATGCCCCGGTCAGTGTGCGCGTCATGAAGACGAACGAAGAGTTGGTGATTGCCAGACATAGCTACGAACTCTTGTGGAGCAAGGAGGGAGAAGGGGAGGGGAGCGGAGGCACATAGAGAGGCGGAGGCACATAGAGAAGCAGAGGGCAGAAGTGGCATTGAGCGAGCAGAAGCAGCATGGAGCGAGTTCACACGCAACGAGCTGATGAGAAGTGAAGTGAAGGAGGATGCAGTTATGGCCGAGGGCATTCCGCAAGGGAGGATAGACCAGCTAGATGCCTGCTGGAGGGCTGCCAACTACCTAGGGGCAGCCCAGCTTTACCTCAGGGAGAACCCCTTGCTGCATGAGGAGTTGAGCCCTGAGCATATCAAACCGCGCCTTCTGGGGCACTGGGGAACGGTGCCAGGACTCAACCTGGTATACGCGCACCTGAGCCGCCTCATTCAGGATACGGATGCCAGCGTACTGCTGGTGGTGGGGCCGGGGCACGGTGCGCCTGCTATTCTCGCGAACCTCTACCTGGAGGGGAGCCTTGGTGAGTACTATCCCGATCTCACCTTTGACGTGGCGGGACTGAGGCGTCTCTTCCGCCAGTTCTCGTGGCCGTACGGCGTGCCGAGCCACCTGTTTCCCGGCACTCCCGGCATGATCCACGAGGGTGGGGAGTTGGGCTATAGCCTGGTCCACGCCTACGGTGCCGCTTTCGACAACCCGGATCTGATTGCGGCCTGTATTGTCGGTGACGGGGAGGCGGAGGCCGGCCCGCTGGCGACAGCCTGGCATTGTAACAAGTACCTCGACCCCGCCACCTCCGGCGCGGTGCTTCCGATCTTGCACCTGAATGGCTACAAGCTCTCCGGCCCGACGCTCATGGGGCGCATGACGGATGAGGAGCTCGAACACCTCTTCACTGGCTACGGCTACAGGGTGCGGATCGTGGCGGGTGATGACCCTCCCTTGGTGCACACGGCAATGTGGCAGGCTACGGAGTGGGCGTACACCGGGATCCGCTCGATCCAGGAGGAGGCGCGTGCAGGGGAGACGCCGGTGCGGCCCGCATGGCCGATGATCATCCTTCGCACGCCCAAGGGCTGGACAGGCCCCAAGGCGCTAGACGGCAGGCCCATCGAAGGTACCTTCCACTCGCACCAGGTCCCGATCATGGATCCGGCGACAAATCCTGACCATCTCAAGGCGGTGGAGACGTGGCTTCGCGGATACCATCCTGACGAACTGTTTGATGCCTCGGGACGGCCCAAGCCACTGGTGACGGCGATCTATCCGGAAGCTGATCGCCGGATCGGCATGAATCCCCACGGCAACGGGGGTCAGCTTCTCGAGCCTCTCCAGCTTCCGGACTACAGGGAGTACGCGGTGACAGTGCCGGCTCCCGGTACCTCGAAGGCCGAGGGGACCAGGGAACTCGGCAAATACCTGCGCGACGTTTTTCGTCTCAACGAGGAAGCCGGGAACTTCCGCCTCTTCTGCCCCGACGAGACGACTTCGAACCGTCTGGATCACGTCTTCGAGGTGACTGAGCGTGCCTTCATGTGGCCGCTGGTGGATACTGACGAGTACCTGTCCCGGGGGGGAAGGGTCATGGAGATCCTCAGTGAGCACACCTGCCAGGGCTGGCTGGAAGGCTACCTGCTGACGGGGCGCCACGGTCTCTTTGCCTGCTACGAGGCGTTCATCCCCATCGTGGACTCGATGCTGAACCAGTATGCTAAATGGCTGAAGGTTTCACGCGAGGTGCCCTGGCGCAGACCCCTTGCCTCCCTCAACTACCTGCTCACCTCGCACGTCTGGCGACAGGATCACAACGGCTATAGCCATCAGGTCCCGAGCTTCGTCAACAACGTGGTGAACAAGAAGAGTACTGTGGCCCGTGTCTACTTCCCTCCGGACGCCAATTGTCTTCTCTCTGTCGCGGATCACTGCCTGAAGAGTCGGGATTACGTGAATCTGATCGTTGCCTCGAAGCAGATGATCCCGCAGTGGCTGAATATGGACGCTGCACGGGAACACTGCGCGCGCGGCGCCTCGGTGTGGGGATGGGCGAGCAATGATGACGGGGATCCTGACGTGGTCTTCGCTGCAGCGGGCGACGTCCCCACCGAGGAGATAGTGGCCGCAGCGCAGCTCCTGCGGCGCGAGTTGCCCGAACTGCGGGTGCGGGTGGTGAACGTCGTGGACCTCTTCACGATCATGTGCCACCGTGACCATCCCCACGGCCTGGACGATGGAGCCTTCATCGACCTCTTCACGAATGACAGGCCGGTCATCTTCGCCTTTCACGGTTACCCGCGGCTGATCCACGAGTTGGTGCACCACCGTCCAAACTCGAACCGTTTCCACGTGCACGGCTACGTCGAGGAAGGACGTACCACCACTCCCTTCGACATGCTGGTGCTCAATGGAATGAGCCGCTACCAGCTGGCGATTGCCGCCTTGCATCGGACGACCCGATTCCGCTCCCGGGCGGGCGGCGTGATCGACAAGTTCCAGGAACGCCTGGCCGCCCACCGGATCTACATCCGGGAGCATGACGTTGACCTGCCGGAGATCGTCGACTGGCGCTGGAGCCCGGTATGATGCTGGGCCGGGATTCGATTGGACCGATCGAACAACAGAAGACGACACGTCATCTTGAGGCAGGGTCCGGAAGGATGAAAGGAGAGGGGGAGTTTCGAAAGAGATCGAAGAGTGAGTAAACGTGCATGGGTACGTATCCAGTGCTTGCGACCCAAGCGAGGGGTACTACGATGGCAGAAGTCACACAGAGCGCTTTCCCCCATCTCCCGGAGCGGCTGAATGGACTGGGAGAGATGGCGATGAATCTCTGGTGGAGCTGGCACCCGGCTGCGAGGATGCTCTTCAAGACGCTCGATCGCCCCGGGTGGAAGGAGGCGGGACACAATCCGATCAAGATGCTCAAGGAGCTTCCTCACGAGATCCTGGAATCGGCCGCAGGCCACCCGGACTACCTCCGTCACTACGACGTTGTCTTCGCCCAATTCCGAGAGTACGTCGACACCGAGGGCGGCTGGTTCACTGAGAAGGCCCCATCGCAGGACTCCGGGTCCATCGCTTACTTCTCGGCGGAGTTCGGGTTGCACCATTCCTTGCCTTTCTATGCGGGCGGCCTGGGCTTCCTGGCCGGTGACTATCTCAAGGAGTCTAGTGACCTGCGTGTCCCCTTGGTGGCCATCGGCTTCATGTATCCGGAAGGATACGTCCGGCAGGAGGTCCGTGATGATGGCTGGCAGATAAGCAAGGACCAGATCCTCGATCGGGATTCAGCATCGATCTCCAGGGTTCCCAACCCGGATGGGGGACAACTGCTCGTTGCGGTGCCTTTCATTGAGCCTCCCATCCATGTCGCCGTCTGGGAGGTGGTCGTCGGCAGCGTAGTGCTCTATCTAATGGATACCGACGTAGAGGTTAATGAACCGTGGAACCGGGGCATTTCAGCCCGCCTCTACGGGGGGGATCTTGAACAGCGGCTGCGTCAGGAGATCGTTCTGGGGATTGGAGGGTCCCAGGTCCTGAAGACGCTGGGCATCAAGCACTCTGTTCTCCATCTCAATGAGGGACACGCTGCCTTTGCGCTTCTGGAACGGATCAGGGAGCGGGTCGAGGGAGGGACGAGCTATGAAGAAGCTGTCGATCAGGTGAGAAGCACCTCCGTCTTCACGACGCATACTCCGGTGCCGGCTGGTCACGACGTCTTTCCGTTTCAGCTGATGGAGAAGTACTTCCGTGCGTACTGGGCGGCCTTGGGCGTGGATCGCCAGGCCTTCTTCCGGTTGGGGGTCCACTCCCAGGATCCGAACGCGGGCTTCAATATGACGGCGTTCGCCCTCAGGATGTCCGGGTATCACAACGGAGTCAGCGAGCGTCACGGCGAAGTGGCCCGCCGCATGTGGCGAAGTCTCTGGCCCGACCTCCCGGAGGAGAAGGTGCCTATCGATCATGTGACAAACGGCGTACATGTTCCTACATGGATCGAGCCCAAGATGGAGCTCCTTCTCAACAAGTATCTCGGCCCCAGTTGGTTGACGGATCATGACAACCCCGTCATCTGGGAGCTGGTCGACGACATTCCGGACGAGGAGCTCTGGCAGACTCACTACTGGTTGAAGATGAAACTGGTCAACACCATTCGCGAGCACGCGCGTCGCCGCTGGGTGGAGGACCGGGTAGGGCCTTCCATTACGATAGGGTGGGGAACACTGCTCGATCCCTCAGTCCTGACCGTAGGTTTCGCCCGCCGCTTTGCGACGTACAAGAGGGCGGATCTGATCTTCTACGACATCGGACGGCTGAAGAAGCTCCTGAATGATCGGTGGCGTCCGATACAGATCATATTCGCCGGCAAGGCACATCCTGCAGATGACCCCGCCAAGCTCAAGTTACAGAAGATATTCAATGCTGCCCGTGATCCTGCTCTCGGGGGCCGCATCGCCTTTGTGGAGGACTACGGGGAGCAACTCGCACAATATATGGTTCACGGCGTCGATGTCTGGCTCAACAATCCGCTGCCGCCCATGGAGGCCTGCGGGACCAGTGGGATGAAGGCAGCCCTCAACGGAGTTCTTCATCTGAGCATCATGGATGGATGGTGGATAGAAGGGTTCAATGGGAAGAACGGTTGGGCGTTCGGAGGGGGAGACGTGAGTGATAATCGGGATCAGGGGGATGCCGAGGCGATCTACCGTATACTGGAGAGAGAGGTCATCCCACTCTACTACAGGGTCTCCGAGGACGGTGTGCCGAACGGATGGGTCAGGATCATGAAAGAGTCGATGAAGAGCAACGGCCCGCGGTTCTCCGCCCGGCGCATGGTCAAGGAATACGTCGAGAAATACTATGTCAATGCATTGAGGAGCGCGTAGGAGGCACGGTCGTCGTCAATGGTCCGAGTGCACAACGAGCGTAGCGAAGTGAAGGGGTCGCTATGAAGAAACGAGACGCGGAGGGCGCGACCGAAGGGGCCGTTTCAGAATCGGACGAGTTGTGTGTCAATACGATTCGTTTCCTGGCGGTGGATGCCGTGCAGAAGGCCAACTCGGGGCATCCTGGACTGCCGCTGGGCTCGGCAGCCATGGCGTATACCCTGTGGGATCGTTTCCTCAAGTTCAATCCCGGCGACCCTCACTGGCCCGACCGGGATCGTTTTATCCTCTCGGCCGGGCATGGATCCATGTTGCTCTATGCTCTTCTCCATCTCACGGGGTATGATCTTCGGCTGGAAGAACTGAAGCGCTTCCGCCAGTGGGGAAGCCGTACCCCTGGTCATCCCGAGTACGGCAGGACCCCCGGCGTTGAGGCGACCACAGGCCCCCTCGGTCAGGGCTTCGGCAACGGAGTCGGGATGGCCGTTGCCGAAACTGCCCTGGCAGCTCGCTTCAACCGGCCGGGCCACACGATCGTGGACCACCACACCTACGTCCTGGCGAGCGATGGGGACCTGATGGAGGGAATCTCATCCGAAGCCGGCTCTCTGGCCGGCCACCTGCGGCTCGGCAAGCTGATCGTGCTCTATGCCGACAACCATGTCACAATTGAAGGCAGCACTGAGCTCGCCTTCAGCGAGGATCGTGTCGCCCGCTTCGCTGCCTTCGGCTGGCACACTCAGCGAGTGAAGGATGGGAACGACATCGCTGCCATTGCCGCCGCCATCCGGGCTGCTCGGGAGGAGAAGGACCGACCGTCGCTCATCGACGTCCATACTCACATCGGGTACGGCAGTCCCCACAAGCAGGATACCGCCGCTGCTCACGGCGAGCCCCTTGGTGAGGAGGAGGTCCGTCTGACAAAGGAGCGCCTGGGCTGGCCTCTGGAGCCCCTGTTCTACATCCCGACGGAGGCTCGGGTCCACTTCCGCAAGGCTGTCGGACGGGGAGCGGAGCGGCAGGCGAGATGGGAGGGACGCCTCGAGGCATATGCGGAGGAGTACCCCGACCTGGCAGCGGAGTTACGGCGGGTTATCCAGGGCCGACTCCCCGAGCCATGGAGTTCAAACCTTCCGATCTTCAGCTCGAACCAGGGCCCCGCGGCGACGCGGACTGCCTCTGGCAAGGTTCTCAATGCCATCGCTCATCAGCTCCCCGAGTTGATAGGTGGTTCTGCTGACCTGGCTCCGAGCACCCATACGCTCATCGAAGGCGGAGGGGACTTCGGGGCGGACAACAGGGCCGGGCGCAATCTGCACTTCGGCATTCGTGAGCACGCCATGGGGGCCATCCTGAACGGTATGGCCCTGCACCGTGGTCTTATTCCCTACGGGGGTACTTTTCTGATCTTCAGTGACTATATGCGGCCGCCCGTCCGTCTGGCGGCGATGGACGGGCTTCATGTCATCTACGTCTTCACCCACGACAGTGTCGCCCTCGGGGAGGATGGTCCAACCCATCAGCCGGTGGAGCAGTTGTGCGGCCTGCGGTCCATCCCCGGCCTCGTCCTCATCCGCCCAGCTGACGCCAATGAGACAGCCGCGTCCTGGCGCGTCGCTGTCGAGCACTGGGGTGGGCCCGTGGCGCTGGTGCTCACCCGACAGAAGCTCCCGGTGCTGGACGTCAAAGATTATCCCGCTCTACTTGTTGGAGTACGGTTCGGTGGCTACGTCCTCGCCCCTGCGCCAGAGGGAGGGGCACCTGATATCAACCTCGTCGCGACAGGTTCTGAGGTACACCTGGCGTTGGCTGCCCGAGACAAGCTGGCCACGGAAGGCGTGAGGGTGCGCGTGGTGAGTATGCCCAGCTGGCAGCTCTTCGAGGCGCAGCCGGCCGAATATCGTAGACAGGTGGTACCCCAGGGGGTGCCCGTCCTCGCAATCGAGGCGGGCGTCTCCCTCGGCTGGAGGGGGTACATCGGGCCACAGGTCGCCGTAATCGGCGTCGATCGGTTCGGTCTATCCGCCCCAGGGGAGGCGGTGATGCGTGAATTCGGCTTCAGTGTCGAAAACGTATGCAGCCGGGCTCGCGCCTTGGTGGATCAGGGAAGGGAGCAAGAATGATGCGTATCGGAGTCGCTGCAGACCATGGGGGATTTGCCCTGAAGGAGCAACTGGCCAACGCTCTGCGTGGCTCCGGGCACGAGGTGGTGGACTTCGGTGCCTCGAGCCTGGATGTCGGGGATGACTACCCTGATTTCGTGATACCGCTTGCGAGGAGCGTGGCCGGAGGAGAGGTGGAGCGAGGGATGGCAGTCTGTGGCAGCGGCGTAGGAGCGTCCGTCGCGGCCAATAAGGTGCCAGGTGTTCGTGCCGGATTGATACATGATGTCTTTTCCGCCCGCCAGGGAGTGGAGGATGATAACATGAATCTGATCTGTCTGGGCGGGCACGTGGTCGGCGAATCGCTCGCCTGGGAGCTCGTCCAGGCCTTCCTGGCAGCCCGCTTCAGCGGGGCCGCGCGGCATCGGCGTCGCCTGGCCAAGATTGCGGCGTTGGAAGGCGAGGTGAAGCTTCAGTGAACGATTCTCCTCTCTCCAGACTGAGCGCATTCGGTCAGAGCATCTGGCTCGACTTCATCCGCCGGGGTATGCTCTCCTCGGGAAAGCTCCTGCAGCTGATCGAGGAGGATGGTCTGCGTGGCGTGACCTCCAACCCGCCCATCTTCGAGAGGGCCATCGCCGGCAGCCATGACTATGACGAGGCGATTCGTCTTCTTGCCCTCCGGGAGAGGAGTGTCGAGGCGATCTACGAGGCGCTCACCGTGGAGGATGTGCAGAGAGCAAGCGACCTCTTTCGTCCTACCTACGATGGGACGGCAGGCAGGGACGGGTTTGTGAGCCTGGAAGTCTCTCCTCACCTCGCGGACGACTCGGCCGGTACGGTCGTTGAGGCGCGCCGGCTCTGGGCTGCGGTGGACCGCCCGAACGTGCTGATCAAGGTCCCGGCGACCGTTGAGGGGCTGTTGGCCGTCCAGCAGCTCATCGGCGAGGGGATCAACGTCAACGTGACGCTGCTCTTCGGCCTTGCGCGTTACCGGGACGTCGCCGAGGCGTACCTCGCCGGGCTCGAAACGCGGGCAGCGAGGTCAGAGCCTCTGGAGCATGTGGCGTCCGTCGCCAGCTTCTTTCTCAGCAGGATCGATGTGTTGGTCGACCCCGTGCTGGAGAGACTGATACAGGGAGAAGGTTCCGGAGCCGGGGTCGCTGCGAGCATCCACGGACAGGTCGCGATTGCGAGCGCCAAGGTGGCATACCAGATCTACAAGGAGATCTTCGGCGGCGCGCGATTCCGCAGACTGGCCGCCACGGGCGCGCGCACCCAACGTCCCCTGTGGGCGAGTACTGGCACCAAGAACCCGGCCTACAGCGATGTGAAGTATGTGGAGCCCCTCATCGGACCTGGGACAGTGAGCACCCTCCCGCTCGAGACCCTCGATGCGTATCGCGACCACGGCAATCCGGCACCGCGTCTGGAGGAGGGCGCGGCGGGGGCCCGGCACGTCTTTCGGCAGTTGTGTCAACTGGGAATCGACGTAGAGGAGGTAACGCGGCAACTGGAGAAAGAAGGTGTACAGAAGTTCATCGATTCCTACGATCGCCTCATCGAAAGACTGAAGGAGGCACGTGCCTCCGCCCTGGGGGAGCCGATCGATCGCCAGGCACCCGGCTAAAGGGAGTGCGAACTGGTCGCTCGGAGACCGACTCCCGAGGTGGGAGAGAGGTGCGGCGCCGAAGGACCTTACTCTACCATGCCCCCGACGCCTATTCCTGTTACTCCCCAGAATCCTATCGTTCTTCGACGGTTCACGGGGCCCTTCCCGATTACACCAAACTCAGGTCTCTGTCAGGGTCGCCCAGTAGAGTCATCGCCCTCCCTCATGCCACCTTGTCACCTGATGAAGCTGATGCTACGTTCGACGTGTCCTCCGGTGGAAGCCGCACACCTGGTTGTCTGGCCGAGGGTCTACCGTCTCGTGAGCCTCGACCTTCCTACTCCGCTCTTGTTCCAGGAGTCTGCCATCTACCGGATCAGGCGAGCGAAGTAACCCCGTCATGCCAGCCGCAGTGAACGCAAACCCGTGAGTGACATCAAGGAGACGGTGCCTATTTCGAGATTCTTATCGGTGGAACCGTATGCCGCCATGGTCCAGAACGCTGTAGAGGCGCGTCTTCAGGAGGTCGGTTATGAGAAAGGCGGCGAGGGCGTAGCCCCATACGAAGAATGCGAGTCTCCAACCCATCGCAGGCAGTAATATCCCATAGACAGTGATCAATGTGGCGATAAGTTGCGTCACTATGACTGCCATGAAGACCGGCTTTGCCGGTCTGATCGACCAGAACGGACCTCTTGTACGGGCCACGAAGACTGTGAAGTGCCCTGCCACCGAGAGTTTCAGATACATGAAGGATTGGAGGACCTCGCGGGTGAGGTGAAAGAGATCCCTGCCGATGTAGAGGATCAGGAAGGACGATAGGACACCGATGATACCGAGCATGGTCGATATGGTCAATATCGCCCGCATATTCCATTTCTCCGGTTTCTCAGAGTATTTCACATTGTCATACGCGATGGTCATGATTGGCGCATCGTTCAGGAGCGCCAACAGGACAATCATGAGGGCGGAAACCGGATAGAAGCGAAACGCGATGATTGACAGTGTGATGAAGATCAGTACCCTGATCGTCTCCGCAATTCGGTAGATTGAGTAGTTGGTCATTCGCTGGAAGATAGCTCGGCTCTGCTTTATGGCATCGATTATGACGGAGAGACCCGGTGTGGTCAGCACGATTGCGGCAGCTGATTTTGCCGCGTCGGTAGCGCCCGCAACAGCGATTCCCACGTCGGCCTTCCTGAGTGCAGGCGCATCATTGACTCCATCTCCTGTCATCCCGACGATATGTCCTCTGCCCTGAAGCAGTTCTACAATATGGTACTTGTGTTCAGGGAAGACCTGCGCAAAACCATCCGCCTTCTCGACGATTTCCAGTGCCTCCCTGTCGGGTCTGTCGAGAAACGCGGAGGCCTCGACGATGTTCATCCCCAGATGTATCTCCCGGGCGATCTCCTTGGCTACGGCGGTGTGGTCACCCGTCACCATCTTCACATCTACGCCCATCGACTGAGCGGTCCTTATCGTCTCCGCTGAGTCTTCACGCGCTGGATCTTGGAGAGCTATGAGCCCGACATAGTGCCACTCTTCCTGCTCGTCGGTCTTGGCCACACCGAGTGCACGTTGTCCTCTTGTGGCAAAAAGATCGACATGTTTTTCCACGCCGGCGCTGATAGTCTCCCTCTCTGCTGCGAGCGATAGGATACTCTGAGGTGCACCCTTCGCGACCTTGAAGCGCTTGCCCTCAGCATCCTCTATGGTCGCTTCCGTGCGTTTCGAGACAGGATCAAAGGGTGTGAACTCGACTGCCCTGAACCCACCCGATGCCCCATTCAGCAGATGCAAGCTCTCGGCCCCGGCGATGACTGCATCGTCGATGGGATCCCTGTCTTCCTCCCTCGATGCCATTGTCCCGAAGAGCAGAACATCATTCTCTGCAAAGGAGCCGAGGGGAACGGCTTCAGCGACAGTGATCTCATTCTTGGTGATGGTGCCGGTCTTATCCGAACAGAGCACATCCATTCCTGCCATTTCCTCAATGGCAACCAGCCTGCTGACGATGGCTTTTTTTCTTGCCAGGGCCATGGCCCCCACCGCCATGGTGACGGAAAGGACAGCCGGGAGTGCCACCGGTATTGCCGCAACAGTAAGGACCAGCGCGAACTGAAGCGTCTCCAGCAGGCTCTCGTGACGGAAGAGCGCCACAAGAAAGATGGTTATCACGAGCAGTCCGCCAAGCGCAATCAGGTAGTCGCCGATCTTGACCACCGCCCTCTGGAAGTGGCTGCGGGTCTCTGCCTCTTCCACCAACGTGGCGGTCTTCCCGAAGTAAGTGCTCATTCCGGTGGAAACGACGAGAGCTGTCATCTCCCCCTGACGTATGATCGAACCGGCGTAGGCGACATCGGCGACATGTTTCTCGACAGGCATCGATTCTCCGGTCAACGCCGATTCATCTATCATGAGGTAGTCGCCGTCGATCAGTCTGATGTCGGCGGGGACGCGATCGCCCAGGCGCACGCGGACCACATCTCCTGGAACGAGTTCTCCCGCAGGGATCTGCGACCATGTGCCATCGCGCAGGACTCGCGCCACAAGTGCAAGCTTCTCCTTCAGCGCTTCGATGGCTGTATCTGCCTTGTGTTCTTGCCAGAACCGCACCACTGCATTGAGCAGAAGGAGCGCCAGGATGATCCAGAAGTCCTCCCAGTGGCGGATGATCGCCGATAGTATCGCGGCAACTTCGATCATCCACGGTATCGGCCCCCAGAAATAGCTCAGGAACTTGAGGATGGGACTCACTTTCTTCTCGGAGATTTCGTTAGGGCCGTAGCGCTCGAGTCGATCTCTCGCCTCTGGGGAAGAGAGACCGTTTTCGCTCGAGGAGAGTGTGTCGAATAGCTCGCGCAAAGGGGTTTTTCTTAGATCCTCGGTGTTCACGGTTCCTTGAGTCATCGAGAGGCCTCCTTGATCTCGCAGAGAGGAATGATTGCTGTGAGAGTACGGGCGCCACCTGGACCTCGAGGTCAGCGTCGGCAGCCGTGTTAGCTCTGTGAATTCTGCCGGCGACAGCAAAGAGAAGTGGCGACGATGAGCGAAAAGCGGTCGGAGAGTGCGCTACCTCCTCCTGACGACTGCGTTGTAGACGAGGGCGAATATCGCTCCCCCGATTGCGCCGTCAACGAGCGCCCAGAGAGCTCCGATGATGCCACCGAGGAAGGTCGGCGCGTAGCCGATATACAGTGATGATACGACTCCCACAACTCTCGTTCCCCACCCGAACATGGAGGTCCAGCCGATAGACAATATGGCGACAGCCCAGGTCAGGCCGAATCCGAGAGCCGTTGCGCTCACACTGAGTCTCTGCATGTCTGCGCTCCTCACTTGGCAGTCTGCCCAGGGCGTTTCGGCGAATCCTGACGCACCTGGGTAGGACTTCGTGGCGAGCTTCTCTTTTTGTTCTCTGTGGTTCGGTCACATTCAGGTTGCTCGAGTGGATGGTAGCGCTTTTTCGCCACGACGACCTCAACGGGCAGTGTCCACCCGGAGACTTCCGAAGCATCAACAATGTGGAGACCTGCATCTTTCAGCGCCTTCCAGACAAGAATCGGTCGGCAATCGACATAGGACGGAAACCTCCGGTGCGCCCATTCGTAGAGCCTCATCACCAGACCAACTTTTCCCTTCTTTGACATTGCCACCACACAGATGCGTCCGGTGTCTCTGAGGGCCTTCCTCCACTGGCATAGAACGATTGGAATCTCAGGCGTATCGAAGAGCTCAAGAGTGAAGATTACTAGAATGGCGTCGAAGGAATGCGGTCTGAACGGAAGGTCAGCAGCGTCGCCGCAGATCAATATGATTCTATCGGATAGTCTCGCTCTCCGGACCTTTGCTCGTGAGATGTCGAGCATGCCTTCTGATATGTCAATCCCGTAGACCCTGCCTGAGCCGTCGACTGATTGGGCCAGTGCCAAGAGAGAGCGTCCGGTGCCACATCCTATTTCAAGAATGATCTCGCCCTCTTGAATATTCATTTGTGCTAAGGCGATGTCCCTATGCTTACTCTCGAAGTGACCAGCTACTACGTCATACCATCTACTCATCTTGTCGTAGCTGGCCCTGGCCTCCCTTTTCGATCGCGTGACTCTACTGATCTCAGCTCGACTCTTACACATTTTATCGTGCCGGCCTCATCCTGCATCTCTGTTTCTCAGGGATCACTCGCTTGGCTACAGGGATCCGTGTTCCGACGTCGGGGAGATTCCGGAAGGGCGTCCCCACGCTTGGTCTCGTACAGAGAACGATGCTCGGACTGGATTGATTCCGGAGCCCTCTCCCGCTCCCGGAGATCCACGGAAAGGTGTCGACCACTATGATGAGCGTGGGGCACCGTATGCGGCTTTCGAGTCTATTCGAGGCCGGTGATCTTTCCGTCGACGAGGTCGATGCGCTCTGCCTGGGGGGATGAGGGGAGGCCGGGCATGCGCAGGATGTCGCCGGTGAGGGGGACGAGGTAGCCGGCCCCTGCGGAGATGAGTATCTCCCTGACGTGGACGGTGAATTCCTCGGGGCGTCCTATCAGGGACGGATCGTCGGAGAGCGACTTCTGTGTCTTGGCAATACAGATCGGCAGGTTGTTGTAACCCAGCCGATCGATATCCCTCAGGTCGCGTTCGGCCTCCTTTGTGTATTCGATCTCTTCGGCCCCGTACATCTCGCGGGCCACTGTCAGGATCTTCTTCTCCACGGGCCAATCCCAATCGTACAGCGGCCTGAACGGCTTGGAGCATTTCTCGGCGTGGGCGATGACACTCCGGGCGAGTTCTTTCGCCCCCTCTCCGCCTCTCGACCACGCATCACAGACGGCGAACGGCACGCCAAGCACGTCCGTACAATGGCGGCGGATGACCTCGATTTCCTCCTCGGTATCCTGTGTGAAGCGATTGAGGCAGACGACCGGCGGTTCCCTGAACTTGCCGATGTTCTCGACATGCTTGTCGAGATTGGGAAAACCGGCCTCGACGGCTCGGGGATTCGGCACTGCTAGTTCCCGGCTCTTCACCCCACCGTGCATCTTGAGTGCGCGACAGGTGGCGACGAGCACGACGGCGACGGTGTCGAGCCCCGCACTCCGGCACTTGATGTCGAAGAACTTTTCCGCGCCCAGGTCGAATCCGAAGCCGGCCTCTGTCACAACCCAGTCGGCTGCGTGGAGCCCCGTGCGTGTCGCGAGGACCGAGTTGCACCCGTGGGCGATGTTCGCGAATGGTCCGCCGTGCACAAATGCCGGCACGCCCTCCATCGTCTGCACCAGGTTCGGGAGGAGGGCATCGCGAAGCAAGGCCGCCATTGCGCCAGTCGCCCCGAGCTTCTCTGCTGTGATCGGCTCGCGATCGTAGGTGAATGCCAGGAGGATCCGATTCAGTCGCTCTTTCAGGTCGTCATAGCTCTCCGCCAGACAGAGAATGGCCATGATCTCCGATGCGGGCGTGATATCGAATCCCGATTCGCGCGGCACGCCCTGCATGACGCCGCCCAGCCCGATGATGATGTCGCGGAGCGCCCGGTCGTTCATGTCGATGACGCGGCGCCACGTGATGCGGCGTGGATCGATCTCCAGCCGGTCGCCCCGATGGATATGGTTGTCGAGGAGCGCCGCGAGCAGATTGTGCGCTGTCGATACCGCATGGAAGTCCCCCGTGAAGTGGAGGTTTATGTCTTCCATGGGGATGACCTGGCACATCCCTCCTCCCGTAGCCCCACCCTTCATGCCGAGGCAGGGTCCCAGGGATGGTTCGCGGAGCGCAATAGCCACGGAATGGCCGAGTTTTGCCAGGCCCTGTCCCAGTGCGATCGTCATCGTCGTCTTCCCCTCGCCCGCGGCTGTGGGAGTGATGGCGGAGACGAGGACGAGTTTCCCCGGGGTTCGCCCGGATCGCAGCCGTTCTATGGCGCCGAGCCTGACCTTTGCTTTGTCCTCTCCGTAGAGGATGAGGTCATCCGCGTGAAGTCCGATGCTGGCCGCCACGTCGGTGATCGGCCGCGGGGAGACTGAGCGCGCGAGTTCGAGATCTGTTGGCATCCTGCCCCTCCCGATCATGCGTGGATTGACGCGTCATCTCTCTGGATGGTCTGACATCCGGAGAGGGAGTCGTCATTTCACAATGGCAGTCTTCCTCGAGTAGCGGTGCTCTTCTGTGATCAGGATGACGAAGTAGACTCCTGAGGTGAGCGCGTCCACGTTGAAGCTGTATGAGTGGCTCCCTTCCGAGAAGTAGCCGGAGGGGAGCCGCGAGACCCTCTGGCCGCCGACATTGTACAGGTTGAGCGTGGCCCAGCCGGGAGTCGGTAAGTAGAACGTTCCTTCGACCATTTGGCTCGCCGGATTGGGGAAGGGGTAGCTGAGCGCTACCCCCGGAGAGGCGGCCGTAGTGTCGGCCCCTCCGTTGGGCTCGTTGCCGGGGAAGATGGGGAAGACGCTCATGACCGGCCGATGGTCCGATACGACAGCGTGATAGGCCGCGTACTCGTCATCGAGGCGGAGGGTCTCTGTGAATCCACCCTCGTACGCGCTGGATGCCTCTTCGTCAATCAGCAGATGATCGATCAATGATCCGGTGGAAGGGTACGATGCCCAGCGCGTGTCTCCCGCGAGCGGTGCTGTCATGAAAGAGTAGTTCAATGAGTCCGCGAGAAACAGGTTGAAGACGTTATCCCACGAGGGGTCGTCGAGCTCGTCGTTCCAGTCTCCTGCCACGATGACATCGGGGTCAACGGCCGTCTGTCGCTGTGCATCCAGGTACGCCTTGAGTGTTTCTATTGCCGCCCGCCGTCTCGCTTCGTTATCCTCGCCGCCGCCTGCCTTGAGGTGGAGTACGACGAGATGGAAGTCGAACTCATTTTCTCCGTCGCTGGCCGTCACATAGACCTGAATCGGCGGCCGAGGAAAGGCATAATCGTCTCCTACGAACAGAGACGTCAGCCCAGAAACTGCGATCTGGTCGGCGCGCCAGATCAGGCCGGTCTTTTGGTAGTCCCCCCACGTGTAGGCATCCGGCGACCAGAAACCGTCGTATCCGGGGAGAGAGTACAGGAGAGAACGGAACGCGGCTGTATCCGCGATCTCCTGTACGGCGTACAGATCGATATCGAGATCCTCGACGAGCTGGCGAACGGCTTGCACGGTGGCTTCGCCTTCCCGCGGGAACCACTCGATGTTCCAGGTGACGATCTCGAGTGATGTCTCCTCGCCCCGGGGTGACACGAGCGACGCGCCGACAGCAGCGAGTACAGGGAGCTGGAAGATGAACGTGAGCAGGGCGAGACGGATCCACATGTCGTATCCTTCGGAGCGCAGCCGCCGATGTAGGTGGCGCGCTTCACACTGCCTGTCACCGTCTTTGATTCGAAGGCGGAGGACGCGATCCCTCTGTGGAAGCGGACTACGCCGCGCCCTCCTCGGTATCATCAGCGATAGTAGCGCATCGCTCGAGGCGCTTCAATAGCTTTTTGGCCTCCGACAGGACTCCAGCTGGTTTCGTGAATTCATCCCGCTTCTCTGCTGACACGCCTGATCGGGGCAGAGCCGGGGTCCTTCAACAGAAGGTACGTTTTCCGTATCTCAGATCCTTCCCACTGACTGGCATGTGGGATTGGGCGGAATCGATCCCCCCGAACGGGCAAGAGAGTGAGTCACCGCCGTTTCCACTTCTGTGTCCGTCTTCATCTCTTTTCAGGGGGCACTGACCCGGATGACGCCAGGGATTTCGGGGGTGTCCCACCTTCGTTTCTCCTTGACAGAATGGGGCCGGCAGGGGTAGGATACGCTCCGTTCTGGACGTGGGATAGGAATCGCTGAGAAGAAAGACTGAACAGCCACTGGGGTGAGCATGACCGGCCCCGGTGGCTGTCTTCGTTCAGGCAGCTGCTGTCCCGGGCGCCGGTGTCTGTACGGGCCTACTATCTCTCTGAGCCCGGATGTCTCCTTGTGCGACCGGGAAATCCGTGGGAGCGAGCAATGCTGGCAAGAGTGCACGCGGCGGCGGTCCTCGGGATTGATGGATACATTGTGGAGGTAGAGGTCGATATCTCCCTCGGCCTGCCATCGTTCACCATGGTGGGCCTGCCCACCGCAGTGGTCCGGGAGGCGAAAGAGCGTGTAGCGGCAGCCATCAGGAATGCGGGGCTGCAGCTTCCTCCCCGCCGGGTGACGGTCAATCTCGCCCCGGCGGATGTGCGCAAGGAAGGCCCCGCTTTCGATCTGCCCATAGCCCTCGGCATCCTCGCTGCGGCCGGGGAGCTCGATGCCGGGCGGCTGGAGGAGTTGGTTGTCGTCGGCGAGCTGTCGCTCGATGGAGCGGTGCGGGGAGTCCGCGGCGTGCTTCCGATGTCTCTCGCGGTGAGGGATAGTCCATTTAGCGGACTCGTGTTGCCGCGGGCTAATGTGCGGGAGGCGGCAGTCGTGGATGGTCTGGAGATCTATCCGGTAGAGAGTCTTGTCGAATGCATCGATTTCCTGGCCGGGCGACAGGAGGTGTCGTCGGTCCGCCTCTCGGCCGAACATCTCGTGCGGAGAGCATCGGAGTATCCGATCGATTTCGCCGAGGTGAAAGGTCAGGAGCATGCCAAGCGGGCATTCGAGGTGGCGGCGGCGGGCGGCCACAACATCATTCTCATCGGGCCCCCGGGATCGGGGAAGACGATGCTGGCCCGCCGTCTGGTGACGATACTCCCTGAGATGAGCCTGGAGGAGGCGCTTCAGACCACCAAGGTGCACAGCGTGGCAGGAACCCTTCCGCGGAGCAGGGCGCTCATCGGGACGAGGCCGTTTCGTTCCCCTCACCACTCGGTCTCTGATGTGGGTCTTGTGGGGGGCGGGAGCCATCCCCGTCCCGGTGAGGTGAGTCTCGCTCATAATGGCGTCCTCTTTCTCGATGAGCTGCCTGAGTTCTCGCGCCGCGCGCTCGAGGTGTTGCGCCAGCCCCTCGAGGACGGGGAGGTGACGGTGACACGGGCGGCCCTTTCGCTGACGTTTCCTGCCCGGTTTATGCTGGCGGCAGCGATGAATCCGTGTCCGTGCGGATTCAGCGGCCATCCGACCCGTGAATGCTCCTGCTCTCCCCTCGATATCCAGCGATACCTGGCGAGGATCTCGGGCCCCCTCTTTGACAGGATCGACATCCACATCGAGGTGCCGGCCCTCAGGTACCGCGAACTCGCGGCGCAGGCAGGTGGCGAGTCCAGCCAGGCAATTCGGCTCCGGGTCGATGCCGCGCGGGCGAGGCAGCAGGAGAGGTTCGCGGTGGAAGGGCGCCTCTTCTGCAATGCCCACATGGGACCTCGCGGCGTCAGGCAGTTTTGCCGTATCGATGCCGAGAGCGAATCCCTGTTGCGAGTTGCTGTGGAACGGTTTGGGCTGTCAGGGCGAGCCTATGATCGGATTTTGAAGGTTTCACGAACGATCGCGGATCTTGCGGGGAGTGAGCTGATACGCGCCGAGCATGTCGCGGAGGCGATTCAATATCGCAGCCTCGACCGCTCGGTCTGGTGGTAGAAGTCGGTGTTCGAGAGAATATGGAGGGTCGATGGGACGTGGAGCGTTGGATGGGACGTTGGATGGGACGTTGGATGGGACATGGAGAGTCCTGTTGCACGTGGTGGGTGGCCGGAGCGCGGAAGGTTCGATAGGCACACAGTGTTGTCTGGCGCATGAGGGGTTGGCCGGGACACGAATGGTTCGATGGGATATGAAGCGTTCGATGGGACGCGGGCAGTCCAATAAGGTATGGAGCGTTTGACGGGACCTGGAGGGCCCGATGGGACGTGGCGCGTTCGTTGAGACGTGGAGGGCTCGTTGAGACGCAGATGGTTCCCCGGGGCGTGGATGGTTCGATGGAGCATGGGGGATCTGACGGCGCGTGGGGGGTGGGTGGCGCGCGGAGGGTTCGATAGCGCACGCAGGGTCGTCTCGGCTATGAGTGTTGGCCTGGACGTGGATGGTTCGACGAGACATGAGGCGTTGGCGGGACGTGGATGCTGGTCCGAAGGAGCACGAATGGTTCCCCGGGACATGGAGGGTCCGATGGACCATGAAAGACGGACAGGGCGCGGAGGCGAGCAAAAAGAGGTTGCCTCAGGCATGCGAGTGGAGTAGATTGTGATGGATTCGTCCGACATCCCGGGGCTCCACCGATGCTGCGGAGAGTGGGAGCCCGGGAATCGCAAAGACGATGCCATGCGCCCGGCCAGGCGCGTGTCGTCGAATGGCCGGGCGGCGGAGAATCCAGGAGCGAGGAGGACGCACCGCATGAGAAGGATCGCGCAACTGCTGCGCAGGGTACTACGGGTTCCCTATCGTGGAATGAAGATCGCCGCCGAGCGGAGGTCGACGTCGAGTGCAATGGGAGCAATCAGAGCGAGGAGGAGCGTCCGCGACTACAGCCCGAGACCTGTGTCCGAAGAGCACCTCCGCGAGATACTGGAGGCTGCCCGCCTGGCGCCCCACGGCGGCCCCGTGAAGTGGAAGCTCGGTGTGATCCGGGACCAGAAGGTCAAAGACGAGCTCGCAGAATGCGTCGTCCAGAATGACCTGATTCGCCAGGTGCCTGTCATCATTGCCTGCTGCACCGAGTGTACACCGCTTGAGGAGATGAAGGACGTCGTGCACGGTAAGCTGCGACTGCGGCATGGTGAAGAAGTGTACCAGTGGCTGCGCTCCGTGCCTGCGCGGCTTCGCGACAGCATCTACCAGGACCAGAATGCCATCATCGCTGGTGAGAATCTCGTGATCGCGGCACGCTCGTTGGGACTCGGGACGTGCTGGATCGGTGCCATCAGCATCGACAAGGTGGGTCGTGTCCTTCGGCTGCCCGAGAACTGGCTCTGCCTGTACCTCATCATGGTCGGCCATCCTCTCGGTTGGCCCGTGGAGAAGCGTAAGCGGCCGCTCGACGAGATCGTTTTCTACGATAGATTTTCGTAAGATTTTCGCAGTGTAGTGGGTGTAGATGGAGGTGACCGGATGTCGGCGTTTCTGACTGAGCAGAATCGAGAGTGGCAGACGAAGGCGCGGGACGTGGCGGAGGCGACCGTCCGGCCGCTGGCTGCGAAATACGATCGCTCCCAGACCTATCCTCACGAGATCAGGGAGGGTCTCGCCGGGGCCGGACTGCTGGGAGTGTGGATCGACCGCGAATATGGAGGCGGAGGAGGTTCGCTTCTCGATCTCTGCCTGTGCGTAGAAGAGATCTCTAAGGCGTGTGGCGGCGCGGGGACGATGTACGCGGTGAACGCCCTCGGGTCGCTGCCGATCGTGCTGAGCGGCACCGAAGAACAGAAACAGAAGTACTTGCCCGATATCGCGCAGGGGAAGATCCTGGCGGCATTCGGGCTGTCGGAGAAGTTTGCGGGCACCGACGCGGGAAGCATGCGCACCAGCGCGGTCGAGGACGGCGATGACTTCGTAATCAACGGGGAGAAGAAATGGACGACCAACGCAGGGGCGGCGGACATCTACACGGTCTTCGCGGTCACCGATCCGAGTTCGAGATCGCGTAGAATCAGCGCCTTCATCGTCGAGAAGGAGACGCCCGGATTCGAGATCGGGAAAGAGGAGGACAAGCTGGGCATCCGCTGTGTCCCGGTGCGTGAACTCTACTTCAGAGACTGTCGGGTGCCGCGCGAGCAGATCCTCGGGGGGAAGCTGGGGAGGGGGCTTCTTCAGGCGATGTCGACCATCGATCGGGCGCGCCCGGGTGTCGCGGCGCAGGCTGTCGGGCTGGCACAGGGAGCACTCGAGTATGCGATGTTCTATGCGACACGACGGGAGCAGTTCGGCCAGCCAATCAGTTCGTTTCAGATGATACAGCAGCTCCTTGCTGACATGGCGACGAAGATCGAGGCTGCGCGCCAGCTCCTGTACGCGGCAGCGGCAGCGGTCGATCAGGGGCTATCCGGCACGAGGAAGCTCTCCTCCCAGGCCAAGCTCTTCGCCAGCGACGTTGCGATGGAGGTTACGACGAACGCGGTGCAGGTATTCGGCGGCTACGGATACATGAAGGACTATCCCATAGAGAAGTATATGAGGGATGCGAAGATAACACAGATCTATGAGGGGACAAATCAGCTCCAGCGGACGGTCATCGCGCACGCTCTCATCAAAGAGGCGAGCCACCTCACCCACCTCGACGCGTACATACCACGTGAGGTCCAACCTTAGACGATCCTCAATTTCCTTGTGGCGATGAAGAGAAAGAGTGCTGCGAAGCAGAGGAGGATGAGTGCGTGCGGGAGGACTGCCGTCACTCCTCCGCCGAAGAAGAAGAGCCGGTGTAGGCCGGCGATCGCCCAGCCGGTGGGGAGGAGACGGGCGATGTATTGCATGTACCGCGGCACGACTTCGATGGGCCACCAGCACCCTCCGAGGGCGGCCATCGCCAGAGTGGTTATGACGCCGGCCCAGGCAGCGCGATCCGGGCTCCTGAAATATGCCCCGAAGACGATGCCGAGTGCGGCCGCAGCCACAACATAGGCCAGGAGGAGGACCGACATCCCGGCCGCCCTCTGCTGAAACAGAGGGAATCGAAACAGAACCACTCCGGCGGCGATGAGAATTGTCGTCTGGAAGATGCCGAGGGCGAGGTGGCCAAGCGTCTTTCCGATGATGATGTCCGACCTCATAACGGGACAGAGGAATGTCCGCGCCAGGACGCCCGTCCTCCTCTCCTCGACCAGAGTAGCTGCTCCTCCCGTGAGCATGGTGAGGAGGATGAACATGACCATCATCCCGGGCAGGATGTGTTCGATGCCGCTCGGGATGATCGGTCTCGGTCCGGCGCCCTCGCTCACAAGCGTCACGCGATCCGGCTGCGCTCGTGCGGTCTGATATCGTTCGAAAAGACCCGGCGGTGAAGTCTCCGCGTCGGCGACGACCGTCTCAGCCACAAGCAGGTCTGCGATCAGGCCAAAGATCGCCTGGTATATCTTCACCTCCGCCAGGTCGGCGCGCAGGTTCCTTTCCCCTCCCTTGACGATGAATTCGAGTTCGGTCTGGCGGCGGAGCGGAATGCTGTCAGAGAGTCCCTCCGGGACCAAAAGATACCTGGTGATCTCGCCAGAAGCCAACAGACTATCAGCCTCTCCTCTGTCACCGATGGATGCGGTCTTGATGTCTTCAGATTCGAGGTCGCCGATGAGTTCCCGGGAGAAAGGACCCCTGTCCTCGTCCACTACAGAGATGATCGTGGGTCGTGGCTCATGGTCGCCGCCCATCATCAGACTGAAGAAGAACGTGAAGACTAGCGGCATCAGCAGCATCCAGAAGAGCGCTTCTTTGTCTCTGATGATGAGTCGAAAGGTCATTCGCGCGATCAGTGTTGATTTCATCGTGTCAATCCATCCCGCCTATCGGAGCGAACAACGCCTATCAGAGAATAGAATGCCATCAGAGCGGACAACGTCG